>JAEUPC010000138.1 GCA_016789865.1 Rubrivivax sp. | reverse complement strand
CTGCCCGGCGAAGTCGGTGGTGCCGGCGCCGGCGAGGATGTAGCCCTGCGAGAGCTTGGCCGTGCCCTTGCCGAAGAACACTTCGCCGGGCAGCAGGTTGTAGCCCATCGACAGCGTGTAGTACTTCAGCGTCTCGCTGCGATTGACGAAAACGCCCCCGGGCAGGATCTGCCGGAACGAGTCGTCGCTGACCTTGGTCTGCCCGTACTGCAGGTTGACGAAGAAGTCTTCGGTGATGTGGTAGCCCAGACGGATGCCCGAGACACTGCCGGTGCCGAAGTTCTGCGTCGAGTAGGTGCCGGTGAACAGCCCGATGTCGAAGTCGCGCGACGGGTAGGTGGGCAGTTTGAGGTCGCGGCGCGCCACCTGGGGCTCGACCACCAAAGGCGCCGCTGCCGCGGCGGCTGCGCCCGTACCGGCGGCGCTCGTCGCGGCGCCGCTCGCGGTGGGGGTGGCAGCGGGCGCGGCGGCTGCACCCGCGCCGGCGGCGGGCGCCGCGGGCGGCTTGCTCGCGCAGGCGCCGAGCAGGGCCAGCAGGCCCAGCAGCGCCATCGACGGGCCACCCGGGGCCCGCCGATGCGCGGCGCGCCGCTGGCGCGATGCGCGCGGTGCGGCGGGCACCGCGCGGGCAACGTCGCCGGTGGGGAGGTGATTGATCAACACGGTGTCGCCCTCGCCGCAGTCAGAAGAAGAAGGAGATGCCCGCCGTGGTGGCACGGTACTCGAGCGAGCGCTCGTCGGAGACGAACGAGGCGTACAGCGACCAGTCCAGCCGCGCAACAAAGCGCTCGCTCAGGTACCAGCGCAGGCCCACGCCGGCGTGCCCGAGGTTGGCGTTGACGGTCTGGGCCTGCACCAGGCTCGTGTTGGGCACGTTGCGAAAGCGCCCGAAGCCCACGCTGACGAATGGCGACAGCCGCTGATGGCTCCAGGGCTCGGAGACGAGCGCCACGTGCCACAGGTCGCTGCCGGAGAAGGCGCCTTGCACCTGGCCCACCGTGGCTTCGATGCCCAGCGTCTCGCCCAGGCGCACCCCGGTGAAGATCTTGAGCATCGGCTCGGCACGCAGCCGGCCCCAGGCGATGCCGAACTCGACGCGGCGGCCGAGGAAGTCGTCGACCAGCAGGTCGCGGAAAGTCTTGCCCTGGCCGGCCTCGGTGAGCGTGGTCTCGAGCTGCGCGCGGTGCACCCAGCCGAGCGCGCCGCCGGCGCTGGTTTCGGTGCGCACGCGATACCAGTCGGTGCGGCGCAGCTCGATGCGGATCCAGCCGCGGCGCTCGACGACGTGGAACACCGGGTAGCCGCGGCCGGGACCGGTGCGCAACTCGATGAACGGGTCGGCGACCTGCAGGCGCTCGACAAATTCGGGGTCGCTGCGAGCCGCCGCTGCCGCCGTCGACGGGACTGCCGAGGGCGTGAGTGCCGGGGAAGCCATGGGGGCCGCTGACGGGGCCGCGGCCGGCGCACTCGCCGGCCCGGCCGGCACGGGCGGGCGGGGCGCCTGGGCCAGCCCCTGCGCACACGCCAGAAGCAGCGCCGCACCCAGCGACCAGGACGTTGTAACAACGCCTTGTCGCGGTGACCCCGTCGAGACCCTCATGTCTCAGATGCCCTTCTTGGTGTGGTCGAACGCCCCAACGACGCGGGCGGCGGCTCGCTCGTGCCTGGTGGACCTCGTCAGTCCGTGTTGCACACGCCGGTGGTCACGTCGGCCGGCGTGAACAGGTTGGCCGCGGCGGCGCTGAACTCGTCCTGCCCCGCCGGCATGGGCCGGGTGATCCAGTAGCGGATGATCTTCGCATTGGCGTCGTTCTCGTCGGCAAAGACGAGACCGCCGCCGTGAAGAACGGTACGCACCAGCGGCTTGTTCAGCAGCCGGCTGGCCAGCGGCGCACCGATCAGCGTCTCGCCTTGCGAGGAGTAGAAGTTGCGGTACATGTCCGTCTGCCGCACCGCGTCGGCCGACGCGGCGGCAGTGGCCAGGTTCACGTCCGCGGCACTGCCCACCAGGCGCAAGGCGCCGCCGGTACCGGTGGTGTTGTCGTGGCAGCCGCCGCTGGCGCAGCTGTTGACCGACATCGCGCCATTGATGTTGATCGGCAACTGCGCGCGCAGGATCGGCATGACGCAGCGCTGGAAATAGGCGAACGAGAGCTTCTGCCCATTGGTCGTGCCGCTGGGGTTGGCGACCGTGGACGGGTTGTCCAGCGGGTTGGTGCCGTCGCCGCCACCGCACGAGGCCAGCGCCAGCAGCGTGGCCGCAGCCGCGGCGAGCTTGCCGAGGGGGTGGGTGCGGCGTGGCGACGGCGTCTGGGTCATGTCGGCGGGACGAGCTCGCGGCGGGCAGGGCGGGCGGTCAGTTGCAGGCCGCGGCAATCCAGTTGGCGATCGCGGTGTAGCCGGCGCTGCCCACCGGGAGCACCGCCGCCGTCTGGCCGATGGCGCCATTGGGGTGCGGCACCGCCGAGGGCCGCGCCAGCAGCGGGTTGGCCGCGGCCAGGCAGGCATTGTTGACCATCGTCAGCGAGACGTTGAAGTCACCTTCGGGATTGCCAGTCAGGATGAAGCGGTTGCGCTGGAAGCCCAGCCCCGGCTGGTGGCAGCTCAGGCAGTTGGCCTGCAGCACCGGCAGCACGCTGGTGGTGAAGGTCTGCTGCGACAAGCCAGTGAGGCTGCGCACGCCGCCGGTGGCGTTGAACGGGTCGTTGTAGTACTGGCCGCCCAGGTCCATCCATTCGGCGAGCAGGCGCTTCTCGGCGCGGTTGAGCAACGTGGCATGGTTGGGCGCGGTGCCCGGCGGGTTCGGGTGCGCGGCGCGCGTGGCGGCATCGATGTGCAGCGTCTCGCCCCACAGGATCTCGGTGAGGCGGCTCTTGCGCGCCTGGCCCACCGTGTTGTTGGCGCCGCTGCTGGTGTTGACCAGCGCCGGCCCGCGCACGAGCTCGGGCACGCCGTCCACCAGCCGCGTCACCGGCTGGCCGTTGGCATCGAGCTGCGGGTCGCCCAGCAGCAGTTCCTCGTACGAGACGAAGCGGCCGGTGCCCGAGACGGTGCCGCGCAGATCGAGCCGGGCCGGGTCGTTGTGGCAGTTGGTGCAGGTGTCGGCGCCGGCGGTGCCGCGCGCCTTGGTCCACAGCGGCTGGACGTGCTCGGGGTAGTTGATGACGCCGTTCACCGGCGCGGGCGTGGTCAGGTCGTCGGCGGCGTTGGGGTTGCCGGTGTAGCGCAGGCTGATGCTCTGGCGCGCGGTGACGCCGGGCCTGGCGGTGTCGGCCCACTCGTCGGCGAACACCGGGTGTGGCTGCACGCTCAGCGCACCGGGGTCCAGCCGGGCGCGCAGCGACGCCATCGTCTCGCCCGACTGGTGCTGTGAGGCCAACGACGCCTTCAGGGCAGCCGGCAGGCTGTTCACTACCGCGCCGCTGTTCAGCGCGGCGCCGCGGCGCGGGCTGTGGCAGCCGTCGCAGGTGCGGCGCTCGCCCGGGCGCACCTGGATCCAGTTGGTGTGGGTCTGGAAGGCGCGGCCCTGGCTGTCGATGATCTGCAGCGCCAGCGGGATGTCGGCCGGCACCTGCAGCTTGAACGAGCCGTCGGGCTCCACCGGCGCGTAGCCGAGGATCTGCTGCTGCTCGAAGTCGGTCTCGCCGATGACCTGGCGCGTGCCCATGCCGGCCGGTGGCGCCACCGCGCGCAGCGCACGCACGAAGCGCACCGGCGTGCAGTGGTAGGCCGGGTCGGCCGGATCCTTCATCTTCACGAGATCGGCGGTCGCGGTGCGCGTTTCGGTGTGGTCGGGCACGGCCGCCTTCATCGCGATGCCGGTGGCGCAGCCGGCGGGCTTGTCGCCGGCGACGAACATCAGTTCGGCCATGCGGTTCAGGCCGTCGGTGTCGTAGACGCTGCGCACCTCGATCAGCGCCATGTCCTGCGCGGCCAGCGCCGCGTCGACCGTGGTCGGCTGCGTGGCGTTGGGCTCGGCGCGTGCCTGCAGCGGAATGGGGTCGGTGTACATGAAGCCCGGCGGCGGCGCGGCCACGTTGAGCCAGGTGTTGGTGCGCGGGTCGAACATGTAGATGGAGTAGGCCGCGGGCGCGTTGTCCTGCACGGCGTCGGCCACGACCTGCTCGCGCGTGCGCATGCGGTCGCCGAGCCGGGCCTTCTCCTGGGCCGTGAGGTTCACGCACGGAATGACCTGGCCATTGCGCGTCACCTCGCACGGCCGGTAGGCCAGCAGGATGCGGTCGGTGCCGTCCCACAGCGGGTAGGGCGTGCTGACGCGGCCGAATTCCGACAGGCCGCGGCCGTCGTTCAGCGGCTTGTCGGTGCCTTCGAACTGGCCCCCCTGTGCCGGCACGGTGGTGACGGCCGGCGTGCCGTACTCGGAGTAGTTGGCCGCGTCGATGAACTGCAGCGAGCCGCCCTCCTGCGTGCCCGACAGGCTCATCAGCGAACTCGTGAGGAATCCCTTGAAGCGGCCGTTGGGGTCGGTCTCGCGCGGGTGCAGGTAGCTGTTGCCGGGGCTGTGCGCGCCGTACAGCACGAACAGGTCGGTGCCGTCGGGCTTGCTGCGGAAGATGGCGAAGCGGTTGCGGTCGGCCACGTGCTCCCAGCGCGAGAACATGATGTCGCCGTTGGCGCGCACCACCGGGTTGCGGTCGTGGCTCTGGTTGAAGGTGATCTGCTGGATGCCGCCGCCCCGGGCATCCATCGTGTGCAGGTTGAGCACGGTCTCGCGCTCGTATTCGTCCAGCGCCTTGTAGGCGCGCCCCAGCGCCTGGTTGCGGCTGCTCTTGGCCTGGCGGTTGGAGGAGAACACGAAGCCCTGGCCGGCCGGCAGGTAGGCCGGGTCGACGTCGTCGCCGGTGCCCGAGTTGGGGCCGCCGTCGATGCCGGCGCCGGTGAGGCGCCGCAGGCGCCCGCCGGCCAGCGCGGTGCCGGTCATGTCGTATTCCCAGATGTTGAAGCGGCCCGTGCATGCCGCCACCGGGTTGCCGTTGCCGTCGGCCGCGGTGGCGGTGTTGCTGATCGGGCAGCGCATCGAGAAGACGACCTTGCGGCCGTCGTAGCTGACCTCAGGGTCGCTCACGTCGCCACCGCCCTGCGTGTACGACGCAGTGAGGTTGTGCTCCTGGGCACTCGGGCTGCTCTTCTCGCGCAGCATGAGGTCGCCGCCATCGGCACTGGAGGTGCCGTCGGTGGGGTTCATGCGGATCGCGGTGGAGCGCTTGGCGTAGACCAGCGGCACGTCGCCTTGCACGACGACGCTGTCGCTGTTGTCGCTGCTGCCGCCGCTGCACCCCGCCAGCAGGGCGGCGGCCACGGCGGCGGCCAGTGCCGCCTGCACGACAGAAACGCACGGCAGCGTGGCCGCTGTCCGGGTCGAGGCGCGCCGCGCGGCGGCGGCTGGCATCGTGGTTCGTGTCATGTCTTCTCTCCTTGCGGCGCCGGCGGGCGCATCGGCCCGACGTCGGTCAGACCGGGGGTGGTGTGCAGACGCCCGTGCGAATCGATGATGACCGCGTCGATGCCGGGCAACGTTTCCAGAAGTTCCAGTCCGCGCCCGGGGCCCTGAATGAACAGGATCTTGCCCAGCGCCTCGGCAGTGAGGCCGTCGGGGGCCAGTACGGTGACGCTGGTCACGCCGCGCGGCGAGCGGCCGGTGGCCGGGTCGATGAGGTGGTGATGGCGCGTCACCTGGCCGCCCAGGCCCGGTTCCTCGAAATATCGTTCGTAGTCGCCCGAGGTTGAGATCGCAGTGTCTTCAAGTGGTAACACGGCGACCACGCCGGCAGCATGGCGCGGGTCGCGGATGGCCACGCTCCACGGCCGCCCGCGGCGGTCGCCCAGCACGCGGCTGTCGCCACCGGCGGCCACATGGGCGTGGCGGATGCCCAGGCCCTCGAGCAGCGCGATGGCGTTGTCCACCGCGTGGCCCTTGGCGAACCCGCCGAGGTCGATGCACATGCCGGGCCTGCCGAAGCGCACCGACTGCGTGCGGTGGTCGAGCTGCAGGTGCTGCCAGCCCACCGCCGCACGCGCCGCGGCAAGCGCGGCGTCGTCGGGGCGCACGCCGATGCGGTAGTCGTACAGCCGGCCGACGGCGGCATAGGTGACATCGAACGCGCCCTGCGAGAGGGCCGAGAACTGCAGCGCGCGCTCCAGCAGGCGGAAAATCTCCTCGCTCACGCGCACCGGCCGCTTGAAGGCCTCGCGGTTGATGCGCGACAGCTCCGAGTCTTCCTTGTACGGGCTCATGCGGCGGTCGATGCGGTGCATTTCGCCCAGCACCGCGGCAGCGGCGGCCGCGCCGATGCGGGCGTCTTCGGCCCACAACTCCACCGTGATGGCGGTGCCCATGATTGCTTCGTCGCGGCGCAGCCAGCCGCCTTCGTCGGCCGACGCGGCGATGCGCCGCAGGGGCTCGGGGGGGCGGGGCGTGCGGGCAAGGGCGGTCTGCAGCATCTCGTGCTCGGTGGTCGGGGGGCGGGGCTCGGTGGTGCCGGCCGCGCGGTGCGCCCATGGGCTTTGGAACACCCCGCGCAGCCGCTTCAGCCAGCCTGGTGCGGACCATAGCGATCGAAGCGCACTCATGCCGTGACCGCGGGTTCGGGCTTGCGTTGAGTTGCTTCAGTTGTGTCGCGGCAGCCGCCGCGCACGAGGAAGGGCCTGTATCCGTGCCCGCAGCCCGCACCCGCGAACGCGGGGGCGGGCCGCGGCGTGTGCGCCCTCGTTTCGCAGGCTGTCGTGCCAGACATGCGCGCCGGCCCGCGCACGCGCTACATGCCCTTGAACAACCCGGTGTAGCTGCGGCTGACTTCGAGCTTCTCGCCGTGGCCCTTGACGGCCACGATCTGGCGGCCGCGGAAATCGCGGCTGACGCCGGCGATGGCGTTCACGTTGACCAGCGTGCTGCGGTGGATCTGCCAGAACAGCCGCGGGTCGATCTCGTCGACGAGTTCCTTGATCGGTTTGCGGATGAGCGCCTCGACCTGCGCCGTCTGCACACGCGTGTACTTCTCGTCGCTGATGAAGAACAGCACCTCGTCCACCGCGATCATCTGGATGTTCTGGCCGACGTTGGCCTGGATCCACTGCAGGTACTGCGGCGGCTGGCCGGTGATGCGTGAAGACAGCCGGTGCAGCAGCTGCTGCAGCGAGCCGCCGGCGGCGGCATCGGCCGGCGCGTCCTGGCCCAGCGCCCGCGCGGCCAGGCGCTTCTGTATGCGGCCGACGGTGAGCTGAAGCCGCTCGCGCTCGGCCGGCTTCAGCACATAGTCGGCCACCCCCTGCTCGAAGGCCTCCACCGCGTACTGGTCGTAGGCGGTGATGAAGACCACCTCCGGCAGCAAGACATCCTCGTCATCGTCGGGCGGCGGCAGCTGCGCGATCTGGCGCGCGGCCTCCACACCGGTCAACCCGGGCATGCGGATGTCGAGGAAGACGACGTCGGGCCGGTGCTGCTTCACGGCCTCCACGGCCTCCAGGCCGTTCTTGGCCTCGGCCACGACCTCCAGCTCGGGCCAGACCTCGGCCAGGCGCGCGCGCAGCTGTTCGCGCATCAGGCGTTCGTCGTCGGCCAGCACGGCACGCGGCGCAGGGGGGGTGGCGGCGAGGTTCATGGCGCGAGGGCCACCGGGGCCGGCGGCAGCGGCAACAAGACCGCGATCATGCCTGCGGCGCGGCCTCCGGCGACACCCTCCGGCCCACCGTCGGCGGGGCACCGGCGGGTGGCGGCCGGCGCGGCTCGCGCAGTGCCAGCCACAGCAGCAGCGCCATCACCCACAGCGGCGACAGCACCAGTGCTGCCACGGCGAGGACCACGACCACCGCGGCGGCCACGGCGAGCGCCACCACCAACAATGCCAGCAACAGGGTCAACGGCACCACCACCAGCACCACCATGGCGGCCAGCAGCGCGGCGGACACCGCCCACCAGGCGGCTTCGCCGTGCGGCAGGGCCAGCACCCGCTCGCCGTCCACCGTGATGCTCATGCCGCCCAGCGCGCGGTCGAGCGTGTCGCCCAGCACCAGCACGCCGGCCACCACCGCGGCCACGAACACCAGGCACACCGCCAGCAGGACCCACGGCCAACGGCGCGGGTGCCTGGGTGCCGGGGCATCGGCCGCCCCTGCGGGGCCCGGCGTGAAGGCACGGATGTCGGCATCGGTCATCGAGGGCATGGGGCCTCCTGCGGCGGGCAGCGGTGCGTGGTTCATGCCTGGCCCTCGCCCACCATCTTGTAGGGCACGGTCACGGTCACGACGGTGCCGCTGGGGCTGTTTTCGGCCACGGTGAGCGAAGCCTTGGGCCCGTAGTGCAGCTGCAACCGCTCGCGGATGTTGGCCAGCCCCACCCCCGTGCCGGCGGTGGCCGCCTTGCCGAACCCCAGGCCCGTGTCGGCCACCACCACTTGCAGCTTGCCGTGCACGATCTGCGCCTTGACGCTGAGGCGGCCGCCCTCGGCCTTGGGCTCCAGGCCGTGCTTGATGGCGTTCTCCACCAGCGTCTGGATCATCATCGGCGGGAACTCGGCCGAGTGCAGGCCCTCGGGCACGTCGATCTCGGTGGCCAGGCGCTCCTCCATGCGCACCTTGAGGATCTCGAGGTACGGGCGGATCACCGCCAGTTCGCGGCCGAGGTCGCGCAGGCCGTTGCTGCTGCCGGCGGCGCCGCCGGCCGTCTCGCGCATCGTCGGCATGCTGGCGCGCAGCAGGGCGATCAGGTTGCGCTGCATCTGGCTGGCGCGCGCCGCGTCGGTCTCGATCAGGTGGTCGATCGAGGCCAGCGTGTTGAACAGGAAATGCGGCTCCACCTGCGCCTGCATCGCGGCCATGCGCGCCTCGACGACCTGGCGCTTGAGCGACTCCGACTCCGCCGTCTCGGTGGCGCGCGCGGCCTGGCGCTCGGCCTGCATGCGGCCCTTGTAGGTGGCCTTGATGAGCGCCGAGCCCAGCACCCACAGTACCGTGAACTGCATCAGGAAGTCGCCGATGCCAACGCGCGTGACGCGGCGGCGCTTGCGCGTCTCGGTGCCGGTGAGGCCGGCCAGCGCACGCTCGGCTTCGTCGCGTGCGGCTTCGGCTTCGCGGCGCGCCTGCTCGGCCTCTTCGCGCGCCTCACGCAGCGCGTCTTCGACCTCGCGCCGCGCCACCTCCACCGCGTCGCGCACGGCCTCGGAGGTGACGCCCGGGGGCAGTGTGATGCGCACGCCGACGTCGTCACCTGCCGCGGCCGAGGCTGCGCCGCTGCCGGGTGCCGCCGGGGCTGACGCCGCACCGCCCGGCGCGCTGGCCGCGCGGCGCGGCGTGATGCGGATACCGTCCTTGCCGATGCTGATGTCCAGGCCCTCGCTGCCGTCGCCCTTCTTGGGCGGCTCGATGCGGATGGGCACCTCCACGCCGCCCGGCTTGGCCGGTTGCGCCGGGGGCTCGGGAGGCTTGGGAGGCTTGGGAGGCCGGGGCGCGCTCGCCCGCGGCACGCGCTCCTCGACCTGCTCGGTCATCGTCCAGGTGAACGGCGGCATGTCGTGCACGATGGCCACCACGGCGAGCAACAGCAGCGCCAGCAGCAGGAAGCGCCGCCACGAGATGCTCACCAGCCAGGTGGCGTAGGCATGGAACGCGCGCAGGACGGCGGCCGAGTAGTGCTGCCAGCGCTGGCGCCAGAGGGCGGCTTCGGAGGGAACCGGGGCGGCGGGGGCAGTCATCACGCTGGGGGAGGATCGCTGTGCGGGGGGCTTGGCGGCCACGTCGGGCGCGGTGGCGCGGGCATGCTCGATGTGCCGGCACTGTAGCGACCGCCGCCGGGCAGACCCAGCCCCAGGCGATGCAGCGGCGCGCGGGCTGGACAGGCTGCGCCGGTCGCGGACAGGCCGGTCGTGCATGTGCCGCGCGGCGCGGATCCGGGCGTCTGCCCTGCCGCGATGGGCTGCGTGCCGGCGGCGGGAACTTCCCGGCCCCTTCGGCTCAATACGCTGAACCGACCCCAGCGCGCGACCTCGGCAACCCCCGTTCCCCGCCCGGCATGATGTTCTTCGCCCCGATGCAGCGGACTCTCCCCCGGCCTTCGGCCCAGGAGGTTGCGGACGCCGAGTCGACCACGGCACTCTGGCAGCGGCTGTGCGAAGGCGACGGCGGCGCGCTGGAGCCGCTGTACCGGCGCGAGGCGGCGCTCGTCTACCGCTACGCGCTGGCGCTGACCGGCAATGCCGCATGGGCGGCCGATGCCACGCAGGAGGCCTTCGTCGCGCTGGCCCAGCGACCGCGAGGGTTCGACCCGCAGCGCGGCGCGCTGGGCGCCTACCTGGCGGGGGTGGCGCGCCATGCGTTGGCCGCGCGCTGGCGCGAGCTGAAGCGCGAGATGCCGCTCGAGCCGACGCAGGCCGAGGCAGAAGGCGATGGCGCCGAAGCGTCCGCGAGCGCCTCGGAGCCAGGGGCGGCGTGGGCGCTGGAGGGCACCGCCGGCCCGGAAGCGCTGCTCGTGCAGCGACAGGAACTCGCCGCGTTGTGGTCGGCGCTGGCCGCGCTGCCGCCGGTGTTTCGCGAGGCCGTGGTGCTGGTCGATCTTCAGGAGCGGCCCTACGCCGAAGCGGCCCAGATCGCCGGTGTCGAACTCAACACCCTGCGCACCCGCTTGCACCGCGGCCGGGGGCGGCTGGCCACGCTGCTGGGCGGGCCGCACGCTGATCAAGGACGTTCACGATGAAGCCTGCCGACAACGACATGACACTGGCAGCGGCACTGCTGGCGCTGCGCGAGGATCTGGCCCGGCAGGCACCGCCGGCTGCCCTGTGGAGCGCGATACGGCAGTCGGCGCGGCCGGCGGCGAGGTCTGCGCCACCTGTGGCGCCAGAAGCAGCGGCAGCAGCGACAGCGGCGCGCGCCCGATCCGCGCCGGCCGCGCCGTGGGCCGGGCTCGTGCCGGGGCTGCAGTTGCCGCGCTGGCCCGCGTGGGCCGGCGCGGCTGCCTGCACGGCAGTCATCGTGCTGTCGCTGCTGCTCACACTTCGTGTGCCGCGCGAGCACCTGCCCGAGCAGGTGGCCGACCTCACCGCCCGCGCGACCCGGGCGCCACAGGGGGCGGCGGGGCGGTGGCCGCAGCACGCCGAACGTCTCGACGGCAGTGGCTGGACCCCGGTGGGTCACTTCGTGCCGCTGGTCAGCACCGAGCGCCTGCGTGCGCTGGCCGGCACCGCGGCGCCTGGCGCCCCTGCCGGCACGGCCGGGGCCTCGCCGCCCGCGACCGCGGCCTGGGTGCTGACGACCGAGATGCCGCAGCAGCACCTGGCCAGTCTCGGCCTGCCGTACGACCCCGGACGAGCGGCCGAGCCGCTGCGCGCCGAGTTGCTGGTGTCGGGCAGCGGTGAGGTGCTGGCCGTTCGGC
Organism: Rubrivivax sp.; assembly: GCA_016789865.1. Classification (GTDB taxonomy): domain Bacteria; phylum Pseudomonadota; class Gammaproteobacteria; order Burkholderiales; family Burkholderiaceae_C; genus Rubrivivax. The sequence continues at coordinate 46,986 of JAEUPC010000138.1, read as the reverse complement.
TGCAGTTCTGAGTGACTGCCGCGCCGCACACGCCCATGCGGATGTCCACGCCTTCGCTTGCCCTCGGCCAGGCGGTTGCTCGCCAAGGTCTCGCCTCGCGCACGTGGCCCAAGTGGCCCACGTCGCCCCACGTTGTTCGCCCTGCCCGTGGCTCGTTGCCCGTTGCCCGTTGCCCGTTGCCCGTTGCCCGTTGCCCGTTGCCCGCTGCCCGTTGCCCGCTGCCCGCTGCCCGCTGCCCGTTGCCCGTTGCCCGCGGCCCGGTCGCGAGCGAACGCGAAGCCGCTGGCGATCACCTCCGACACTGTCTGAAAGGAAAGGCCCCATGCCCAGGCTGATGGTTTCCCTCGCCGCCCGGTCGATCCACGGCCGCCGCGCCCGCGCCGCGCTGGCACTGTCTGCCGCGCTGATGGCGTGGGCGCTGCCCACGTCGGCAGCCCAGGTGCCCGCCATCGAAGTGGCCCAGGCCGAGACGGGGCCCGACGCGCCCGAGCTGCGCCTGGCCGCGCGGGAAGGGGCCCCGCTCGAGGTGGAGCGCGAGGTGCGCATCGAGGCCGGCGGCAGCGAGCGCGTCGTGAAGGGCGCACCCTACTGCGCTGAGGCGGTGCACGAAACCGTGCAGTGGCTTCCCGACCCCGCCGGCGCGGCCGCCAACCGCATCGTGCGACAGAACAGCACGCGCCTGTGCCGCGACGGTGAGGGCCGCACGCGACAGGAGGTGGAGCGCGGTGGGCGCCGCGTCATCTACCTGCGCGACCCGGTAGCGCGCGAGAGCTGGATGCTCGACCCGGCGCGCAAGACGGCCCGCCGGCTGGTGGGCGATGCACGGCTGCCGCTGGACGCCGCGGCCGATGCCGCGGCGTGGCGGGACTACGCCGAGCAGTTGCGGGAATGGGCCCGCACCAGCGCCGACGCGGCACGCGCCGCAGCGCGCGCCGCAGCGCGCGGGCATCAGCCCGGCGGGCCCGGCACACCGCCCGCCCCGGCGCCCATGCCCCCGGCGCCGCCCGCACCGGCCGTGCCACCGACGCCCCCCGTGCCACCCGTGCCCCCCGTGCCGCCAGCGGCTCCTGTTGCAGGCCTTCCTCCGGGGTCGATGCCGATGCCCCCGGCGCCCGCCCTGATCACCCGGGTGGAACGTTCCGGCGGGCGCGACGCCGAAGTCACGGTGCTGCGGCTGGATGCCGGCGCGCCGCGCCCCGATGCGATGCTCGCGCCACCGCCGCCAGTGCAGTGGCGCGCCACCCACCTGGCGCCACGCGGCGCGGGCGTCACCACCGCGCTGCCCCCGCGCGACATCGATGGTGTGCGCACGCACGGTGAACGCACCACCTGGACGATCGAGGCCGGCCGGGTGGGCAACGAGCGCGCGATCCAGATCGTGCGTGAAGTCTGGACCGCGCCCGAGCTGCTGCTGACCGTGTCGTCGCGCGACTTCGACCCGCGCACCGTCGAGGTGCTCTACCGCTTGAAGGACCTCAAGCGCGGCGAGCCCGACGCCGCCGTGATGCGCGTGCCGGCGGACTACCGCCGCATCGAGCGCGGCGGGGCCTCGGCGCCGCGCGGCTAGGGTGCCCGGCCCCACCGGCCGGGCCGCATGTTTCGCCTTCGGAGCCTGGGGGGCTGCCCCTCAGGGCCGGCCGGCCACGCTTGTGGCCAGCGCCAGTGCCAGCGTGGCGACGGCGACGCAGACGACGAGCTTGAGCAGGCTGGCATCGGCGCGATGCGCCTGCCGCAGCTGCACCAGCAGGTCGGCACCCCCACGGCGGCGTTCGGCCGGCCGCTCGTTGCGCGGCTCGACACCGGGCGGCGAGGCAGCCACCCAGCCCGCCAGGCGGCGTTCGTTGACGGGAATATCGAACAGGCGCTCGAGCATCTGGCCCCCGCGGAGTGATCGGCCGCGCGCGGTGCGCGCCCTGGCACCGCAGTGTGCGGCGCGGAGGACCTTGCCGTGATCCTCTGGCGGGCCGACGATGCGCATGGCCCGCTGCGCAGCCGCGTGATGCGCGTCACGCCGACAGCGCTGCGGGCCAGGCGCTGCCGCGGCATGGGCCCGGCCCTTGCGGCGCACCGATACCCAGGCAACACCTAGCGGGCGAACAACTCCGAACGCGCCGCCTCGGTGATGGCGACGACGGCCGGGTGGCGGATGCGCCGCTCCACGGTGATGGCGAAGAATTCCTCTTCCAGCTCGGTGCTGCGACCGATGATCTCGGCGCCGCTGGTCGACTGCACCTCCTGTTCCAGCACGCTGGCGGCCATGAACACGCCGCGGCCCTCGCGGCCGAAGGCATTCACCAGCGCGCTGTCGTCGAACTCGCCGACGATCCGCGGCGCGAGATGGTGACGCTCCAGCCAGGCATCGAACTGCCGGCGGATCGCCGTGCCCGCCCCCTGGGCCAGGACCGGGGCGTTGTTCAGGCACTCCGGGAACGGGCCACGCAACTTCTTGCGCAGTGCCGGGGCACAGAAGAAGGTCATCGGCGAGCGCCCCAGTTCGTGGTTGAAGGCCTTCACGCTGACGCGGCGCGAGATCGGCTCGTTGGCGATCACCAGGTCCAGCCGGTGCAGCGCGAGCTCGGCCAGCAGGTCGGCGAACTTCCACTCGTGGCACACCAGGCGCACCGGTTCGTTCAGGTGCAGCGCGGGCTCCAGCAGCCGGTAGGCCACCGACTTGGCCACCGAGTCGGCCACGCCGACGCGCAGCTCCAGTGCCCGCGGGCCTTCGGCGCGGCGCTCGCGCAGCTGCGCTTCCAGCTCGCCGGCCAGGCCGAAGATGTCGTCGGCGTAGCGCAGCGCCACGCGGCCGTCGTCGGTCAACTCGAGCTGGCGCCCGCTCTTGCGGAACAGCTTGCGGCCGACGCGGTCTTCCAGCAGCTTGATCTGCGCCGACAGCGTCTGCGGCGTCGTGTGCAGCTGCTCGCCGGCGCGCACCACGCCCCCGGCGCGCGCGGCCACCCAGAAGTAGTGCAGGTGCCGGAGGTTCAACATGCTGCGTCTTTCCCGAACTGAAGTTCTTCAAAGTTCGCATTTACGTGATGGCACGATAACCCTAGATTGCGCATGGAGGAAGTGACGTCCCTCGCCGGTTGTTCCCGTTCCGTTCAACCTTCTTGCGGCGCCGGTCAAGCGCCGCCATGGGAGAAGTTCATGCGCATCAGCACCAAGGGCCGATTTGCCGTCAATGCGATGATCGATCTGGCCTTGCGCGAAGCCGCGGGCCCGGTGGCCCTGGCCACCATCTGCGAGCGGCAGCGCGTGTCGCTGTCCTACCTCGAGCAGCTGTTCGGCGGCCTGCGCAGCGCCGGGCTCGTGCACAGCAGCCGCGGACCGGGCGGGGGCTACCGCCTCGGCCGGCCGGCCGAAGAGATCAGCGTTGCCGACATCGTCGTTGCAGTCGACGAGCGCGAGGCCCCCGCCGACCAGCGCCCGGGAACGCCCGCGGCAGCCAGCCTGTGGCTGCGGCTGGAGGAGGCGATGCGCCAGCACATGGCCGCCATTTCGCTGGCGAGCTTGGTGGAGCAGCAGCGTGAACTCGGCGGCCCCATCATCGTGCCGCAGCAGCGGCGCCGCGCGATCGCGCCGGCGCTCGCCGCGCTCCCGCTGCGCACCAACGCCCCGAACTCGGTGTTCGCGCTGGCCGCCGCCGTGGCGGCGCGCGAGAGCTGAGGCGTGCCCGACGCGCCAGGGCGCACCCCGCACCGGGCGCCCGGGCGTTCGATTCAGTTCAGTTCAGTTCAGTGTTCGGCGGCAGTGAGCGACTGCCACAGGTCGCGCAGCATCATCACCAGGCCGATGGTGATGACCGCACCCAGCGACACCTCCTTCAGCTTGAAGACGACCGGCAGCAGGTAGCCGAGCATCAGTGCCACGGCAACCACGGCAGCGAAGATCCGAACGGGCATGGCGGGGGCTCCGGTGGGCAGTGATGCGGTCAGTCGGGTTCGATACGTTGGCGGCCGGCATCGGGACGATCAGGACGGCAGGACCTGCTCCTGCAGCCAGCGGGCGCTGCGCAGCAGGCGCGCATCTCGCATGCGCTCGCCCACCAGTTGCACGCCGAGGGGCAGGCCGCTCGGGCCCGTCATCAGCGGCAGGTTCAGCGCCGGCAAGCCGCACAGGCTCCACAGGGTGCAGAAGGACGGGTCGCCGGTGGTCTCGGCCGCCGGAGCTTCGCCGGGCGTGGCGGGCGTCACCAACGCGTCGAAGTTGGCGAACCACTCGCCAAAGGCCTCCAGCAGCCGCGGGATGCGTGCCACCGCCTGCTGATAGGCCAGCGCCGGAACGCCGCGGCCGCGCTCGAGCTGCGCCTGCAGCGGTGCGGACATCCGAGCCCTGCCGCGCGTCCACTCCGCGTCGAGGTTGAAGGCCATCTCGGCTTCCATGATCGTGCGCTGCCAATCCCAGGCTTCGGCCCATGAGGCGGGCAGCTCGAGCTCTTCGCAGTGGGCGCCGAGCGTGTGCACCAGCTCGGCAAAGGCCTCGCGCGTGGAGGCATCGGCACGATCCCAGATCGGCGTCTTCACGAATCCGAAGCGCGGCGGCAGCGGCGGCGCGGAGCGCAGCGTCTCGCACAGCGGCGGGCGCGCCCGCGGCTGCGTGTCGGGGTCGCGCTCGTCGTGGCCGACCAGCGGCTCGGCCACCAGCGCGATGTCCTCCAGCGAGCGCGCGAAGACGCCCGCGCTGTCCAGCGTGCGCGAGACCTTCAGGATGCCGTGCCGCGGGATCAAGCCGAAGCTCGGCTTGAAACCGTAGACGCCGCAGAAGGCCGCCGGCCGGATCACCGAACCGTTGGTCTGCGTGCCGATGGCCAGCGGCACCATGCCGGCGGCCACGGCGGCGGCCGAGCCCGATGACGAGCCGCCCGGCGTGCGCGAGGTGTCGTGCGGGTTGCGCGTCTTGCCCGGGCTGTAGGTGGCCAGTTCGGTGGTCACGGTCTTGCCCATGATCACCGCCCCGGCGGCGCGCAGCGCGGCCACCACGCCCGCGTCACGGTCGGGGGTGCGGCCGGCGTGCAGCGGCGTGCCGTCCTCGGTGGGCATGTCGGCCGTGTCGATGATGTCCTTCAGGCCCACCGGCACGCCGTGCAGCGGCCCGATGGCACGGCCCTCGGCGCGGTCGGCATCGCGTGCGCGCGCCTGGGCCAGCGCATGGGCTTCGTCGAGGAACTGCCAGGCCTGGACGGCCGGCTCGACGGCGCGGATGCGCTCCAGGCAGGCCTGCACCAGCTGCTCGGAGCTGATCTGCCCGGCGGCAATGGCGCGCGCCGCCTCAGCGGCGCCCATGCCGTGCAATGCGTTCGGATCCATCACGCCGCGGCGTCAGGCCCCGCGAACCTCAGCGGCCGTACAAGGTGTTGGGCAGCCACATCGCCAGGCCAGGGAAGATGTACACGGCGAGCATCGTCACCAGCACCACGTAGACGAACGGCATGCAGCCGCTGAAGATCTGCGTCAACAGCACCGAGGGCGGACTGACGCCCTTCAAGTAATACGCGCTCATCGCCATCGGTGGCGACAGGAACGCCGTCTGCAGGTTCAGCGCCACCAGCACGCCGAACAGCACCGGGTCGATGCCGAAGTGCGACAGCATCGGCAGGAAGATCGGCACGAAGATGATGATGATCTCGGTCCACTCCAGCGGCCAGCCGAGCAGGAAGATGATGACCTGCGCCAGCAGCATGAAGGTGATCGGGTTCAGATTCATCGCCAGGACAAATTCCTTGATGATCTGGTTGCCCCCGAGGTAGGCGAAGATCGACGCGAAGGTGGCCGAGCCGACGAACAGCCAGCACACCATGGCCGAGGTGCGTGCGGTGAGAAACACCGACTCGCGCAGGCCCTGCCAGGTGAGCGAGCGGTAGGCGGCGGCCAGCACGGCGGCGCCGAAGGCGCCCACGGCGGCCGCCTCGGTGGGCGTGGCGATGCCGAACATGATCGCCCCCAGCACCGACAGGATGAGCAGCGCCAGCGGCACGAACGACTTCAGCAGCATCAACACCACTTCGATGAAAGGCACGTTGCCTTCGTCCTTGGGCAGGCGCGGCGCGCGCTCGGGCTTGAGGATGGCCAGCACGATGACGTAGGCGATGTACATGCCGGCGAGGAAGAAGCCGGGCAGGAACGCTGCCGCGTACAGCTTGACCACCGACAGCCCGGCCATCGCGCCGTAGACGATGAGCATGATGGAAGGCGGGATCAGGATGCCCAGGCAGCCGCCGGCGCAGATCACGCCCGTGGCCAGGCGCGAGTCGTAGCCGGCCTTCATCATCTGCGGCAGCGCCAGCAGCCCCATCAGCGTGACCACCGCGCCGACGATGCCGGTGGCCGTGGCGAACAGCGCGCAGGTGGCCAGCGTGGCCACCGCCAGCGAACCGGGGATGTGCTTGAGCGCGATCTGCAGGCTCTTGAACAGGTTGTCGAGGATGTTGGCGCGCTCGACCAGGTAGCCCATCAGCAGGAACAACGGAATCGACACCAGCGCGTCGTTGTTCAGCACCGTGAAGGTATTCTGCGTCAGCAGGTAGAAGACGCGGCTGTCGAAGAAGGCCTGTCCGGCCTGGAAGTAGGCGTAGTAGCCGAAGCCCACCCCCAGCGCCATCAGCGTGAAGGCGACCGGAAAGCCGATGCAGATGACGAAGACGAGGATGCCCAGCATCACCAGGGCGATGGCGGGGTCGCTCATGGCGCCGCTCCTTCCGGATTGACGCCGGGAGGCGACGCCGTCTGCGGCTTGCGGCTGTGCTGCGCAAGGAGCTGCTGCTCCAACTCCTCCACGTCGTGCAGCCGGGCGGGCCACGCGCCTTCGCGCAGACAGACGATGCAGCGCAGCACCTCGGCCAGACCCTGCAGCGCAAGCAGCCCTGCGCCGAACTGGATCATCATCTTCAGCGGCCAGATCGGCACGCCGGCCGGGCTGTTGACGCTGGACTCGCGGATGCGCATCGACTCGAAGCCGTATTCGCCGCCGGCGATCACCAGGGCCAGGATGCCGGGAAAGAAGAACAGCACGTACAGCACCAGTTCGACCGTCGCCTGCGTGCGCTCGGGCCACTTGCGGTAGAACATGTCGGCGCGCACATGCCCGCCGCGCGAGAGCGTGTAGGCGCCGGCCATGTAGAACACCGCGCCGTACATCAGGTAGCTCAGGTCGAACGCCCAGCTCGTGGGGTCGTTGAGCGCGTAGCGCACGAAGACCTCGTAGCAGGTGCCCAGCGTGAGGATCACGATGCACCAGGCGAAGGCGTGCCCGACCGTCTTGCTGAGCTGGTCGATGGCGAGGATGGTCTTGTTCACGAGGCCCTCCGGGTGCCGGCGTCAACTGCAGGCTGTCTGGCCCGGCGCATCAAAAAGGGGCGGACCCGGCCGCCCCTTCCACACGCCCGGCCAAGCCGGCCGCGCATCAATCAAGCGGTAGGCAGCTTCACCTTGTGCACATGCTCGTAGCCGAGCGCGTAGTCCGCTTCATTGACGAACATGTAGTACGCCACGCGCTTGGCCCACGCCATCTGCGACTCGACCACCCTCTTGAAGAACGGATCCTCGTCGCTGAGCTTCTTGGTCAGCACGTCCCAGGCCTTGAGCTGCTCGACGAACACCGCCTTGGGCGTGCGCAGCACATTGACCTTGTGCTTGCCCATCAGCTCTTGCAGATCGCGCGAGTAGTTGTCCATGGCCGTCCACCAGTTGGAGGAGTTGGCCGCTTCCACGCCGTATTGCAGGATGGCCTGCAGGTCCTTGGGCAGCGCCGCCCACTTGGTCTTGTTGAAGCTGATCTCGAAGAACTCCATCGCCTGGTGGTAGCTGCCCATCATGTAGTTCTTGATCACGTCCTGGGCGCCGAAGCGCATGTCCGAGGTCGGATTGTTGAACTCGAAGGCATCGATGACGCCCTTCTCCAGCGCCGGGATGATTTCGCCACCGGGCAGCTGCGTGACCTTGGCGCCCATCTGCTGAAACAGATCCGCGGCCAGCCCCACCGTGCGGTACTTCAGGCCCTGCAGTTCCTTGGCATCCTTGATGGGCTTCTTGAACCAGCCCAGCGGCTGCGTGGGCATCGGCATGGCGAAGAAGCCCACCACATTCAGGTTGAGCTTTTGCAGCAGCTCGTTGTACAGCGCCAGGCCGCCGCCGCGGTAGATCCAGGCCAGCGTCTGCGGGGCGTCGCAGCCGTTGATGGGGCCGGAGCCGAACAGCGACGCCACCTTGCTCTTGCCGTACCAGTACACCGGCACCGTGTGGCCGGCGTCGAGCACGCCCTTGCTCACCGCGTCCATCACCTCGAACGGCTTGACCACCGCACCGGCCACCAGGTAGTCGATGCGCAGCCGGCCGCCGGCCATCTCGTTGACGCGCTTGACGTATTCCTCGGCCATCTCGTTGAAGATGTCCTTGGCGCCCCACGAGCCCTGCATCTTGAGGACCACGGGCGACTGAGCCACCGAGATCATCGGCGCCACCAGCGCCCCGGCGCCCATGGCACCGGCGGTGGCGGAACGAAGGAAGCGGCGGCGGGGCGCCTGGGCAGCTGATTGGGTCATCGGGGGGACTCCCGTTGCGGTGGAGGGGTAACGGTGGAATATCCCGCTGCCCCTGGCCGAAGTTCATCCGGGTTTTCCCCCGCGCGCGCCCGGCCCGAGGCAGCCCGGTTCCTCCGGGCCCGCTGGCTGGGTTGCGCGCGACCGAGAAGCGGCCGAGGGAGGTCAGCTGCCGCCCGGCCCCGCCGGCCCAAGCCGCACGCGCCTGGCGTCGACGCGGCGCTGCAACGCGGCCACCCCGCCCGCGCCGAAACGGCCGAGCAGGCCGTGGCGCACAAGGAAGTCGATCGTCACCAGCGCCGCGTCGGTGGTCAGGGCCTCGGTGCGCGCGACGATGTCGGCCACCTCGTCCACCGGCAACAGCCGGAACTCGGCCACCTCGCCGTCCTGGTTGCGAGGCTCGGTCCCGCCGGGCAGTTCGAGATCGAAGGCGTACAGCCACTCCTGCTGATAGCCCTCGGGAATGTCGCGCTCCAGCGCCAGCACGCCGGTGGGCACGGCGGTGGCCGTCTGCGCGGGGGCGAGACCGGCCTCCTCGAAACCCTCGCGCAGCAGCGCCTCGTGCGGCGTCTGCCCGGCCGGTACGCCACCGCCGATGAGGTTGTCCAGCCGGTTCGGATCGGTGGCCTTCGTCGGCGAGCGGCGCGCGATCCACAAGTGGCTCGGCCGCCCGGCGGCATCGCGGACGAAGCCGTTGGCGTGCGCGCCCAGCGTCAGCGTGCCCCAGAAGCGGGCGGCGGCGCGCTCGATGTTCATCAGCGGCTGCAGCGTCGCGGGGTCGAACAGCGGGAAAAGCTCGTCGCGCCAGGCGACGATGGCGCCGGCGCCGCGCAGCCGTGCATGCAGCGCGGCCCACTTCGCTTCGTCAGCGGCGCCTGCGGCATCGCAGACCACGGCTTCGTCGCTCGTTCGCAGCCACGGCGCCAGTTCGCGCAGCAGCGGCAGGTGCGCCCTGGCCACCGAACCCACCACATGCCCGCGGCACGCGAACGGCACCCGCGCGCCTTCGTCGCGGGCCATGGCCGCTTGCAGCGCCGGCCATTGCGCCGCCGGTGCCGCCGCGGGCGCATTCATGCCGCTCAAACCTGCTCGAAGCGGAACACCGCGACGCTGGCCGCCCAGTTGGGCCAGCGACGCACCACGCGGCCCCGGTGCAGCCCGAAGCAGTCGGTGACCGCCAGCCCGCACTTGCGCGCCAGGACCTCGAAATCAGCGAAGGTGCCCACGCGGATGTTCGGCGTGTCGTACCACTGGTACGGCAGCGCCTTGGTCACCGGCATGCGGCCGCTGGCCACGCGCAGCCGGTTGGGCCAATGCGCGAAGTTCGGGAAGCTGACAATGCCGATGCGGCCCACGCGCGCCGTTTCGCGCAGCATGCGCTCGGTGTTGCGCAGGTGCTGCAGGGTATCGAGCTGCAGCACGACATCGAAGCTGCGGTCGTCGAACAGCTGCAGGCCTTCTTCGAGGTTGAGCTGGATGACGTCGATGCCGTTCTTCAGCGCGGCGTGCACGTTCGTGTCGGCCAACTCGATGCCGTAGCCGGTGCAGCCGCGCGTGCGCATCAGGTGCGCCAGCACCTCGCCGTTGCCGCAGCCCAGGTCGAGCACGCGGCTGCCCGCGGGCACGAGGCCGGCGATGATCTCGAGGTCGGCGCGTTCGGACATGGCGGGGCCCGGGCTCGCCTCAGAGCGTGCCGAGCTCGTGGAAGATGCGCTCGAAGCTGGCGCGCAGCACGCCGTGGTAGCGCGGGTCGTCGAGCAGGAAGGCGTCGTGGCCGTGCGGCGCGTCGATCTCGGCGTAGCTGACGGCGATGCGGTTGTCGACCAGCGCCTTGACGAGTTCGCGGCTGCGCGCCGGCGCGAAGCGCCAGTCGGTGGTTAAGCTGACAAGCACGAAGTGCTTGCCGCGCGCCGGCGCGAAGGCCGCGGCGAGGTCGCCGCCGTGCGCGCGCGCGGGGTCGAAGTAGTCGAGCGCGCGGGTGATCAGCAGGTAGGTGTTGGCGTCGAAGTACTCGCTGAACTTGTCGCCCTGGTGGCGCAGGTAACTCTCGATCTGGAACTCGATGTCCTGCGTGGTGTAGCTCAGCGGTCCGTCGGGGCCGGCCTTGAGCTCACGGCCGAACTTGGCCTCCATCGAGTCGTCGGACAGATAGGTGATGTGGCCGATCATGCGCGCCACGCGCAGCCCGCGCCGGGGCACCGCGCCGTGCGCGTAGTAGTGGCCGCCGTGGAAGTCGGGGTCGGTGATGATGGCGCGCCGCGCCACCTCGTTGAAGGCGATGTTCTGCGCCGACAGACTGGGCGCGGTGGCCACCGCGACGCAGTGGCGCACGCGCTGCGGATGGCGCATCGTCCAGGCCAGCGCCTGCATGCCGCCCAGGCTGCCGCCGATGACCGCGGCCAGTTGCTCGATGCCCAGCTGCTGCACCAGCCGCGCCTGCGCATCGACCCAGTCCTCGACCGTGACCACCGGGAAGTCAGCGCCCCACGTGCGGCCATTGGCCGGGTTGATGTGCATCGGCCCGGTGGAGCCGAAGCACGAGCCCGGGTTGTTGACGCCGATGACGAAGAAGCGGTTGGTGTCCAGGGGCTTGCCCGGGCCCACAAGGTTGTCCCACCAGCCAGGCTGCCCGCTCGCGTCGAGCCCCGCCACATGCGCGCCGGCATTCAGCGCGTGGCACACCAGCACGGCGTTGCTGCGCGCGGCGTTCAGCGCGCCGTAGGTCTCGTAGACAAGATCGTAGGCGGCCAGGGCCGCGCCGCTGGCCAGCGGCAGGGGCTCGGCGAAGTGCAGCTTGTGCGGGCTGACAGTCCCGACGGACGGCATCGCGAGTGGCGGTGGGGAAAAAAAAAACCCGGCGCCGCTTTACGAGACGGCGACCGGGTCGGGCGTCCTGTTTAGCGGTATTTGTTGAGCGCCCGCAAGCCGGAGCAAATCGGCGCTGTTCGAAGCAGTATAGCGAGCGTGCGGGGCTTGTCGCAGGGTGGCCGGCGCGCTGGGCCGCAGGACCGTTGCGCCCCGGCCCCGGGAGCCGGCCGTGCCCCAGGGGCGTCACCCCGCGCAGGCGCCGAACAGCCCGCCCCTCCCCGCCTTTCTTCCTGTCTGGTCCGTTGGGCGCGGCCCCTAGCATCGGCGGCCATCGCCGGCTCGAAGAGGAGGCCCCATGCACGCCTGGCTGGAACGGCTCGACCAGTACTTTCCCGTCCGCTACGTGGCCTGGCTGCTGTGCGCGGTGGGGCTGCTGCTGGGCGCCTTCACCAAGGTCGCCTACGACGTGGGCGGCGGCCTCGCGCTGGTGTGCCTGTTCCTCGTGGGCCTGGGGCTGCGCGATGTGCGCCAGCGGCGCCACTCGGTGCTGCGCAACTACCCGGTCATCGGGCACCTGCGCTTCCTGCTGGAGTACATCCGGCCCGAGATGCGCCAGTACTTCATCGAAAGCGACAACGAAGCGGCGCCTTTCTCGCGCGAGCAGCGCAGCCTCGTGTACCAGCGCGCCAAGGGCGACTCGGACAAGCGGCCCTTCGGCACGCAGCTGGACGTGCACGCCAACGGCTACGAGTGGATCAACCACAGCATCGCCCCGACGGTGCTGCCCTCGAATGACTTTCGCGTCGACATCGGCACCTCCCGCCGCACCTCGTGCACGCAGCCCTACAGCGCCAGCGTGTTCAACATCTCGGCGATGAGCTTCGGTGCGCTGTCGGCCAACGCCGTGCTGGCGCTGAACGCCGGCGCCAAGCGCGGCGGCTTCGCGCACGACACCGGCGAGGGATCGATCAGCCGCTACCACCGCGAACACGGCGGCGCCCTCGTCTGGGAGATCGGCAGCGGCTACTTCGGCTGCCGCGACGCCGAAGGCCGCTTCAGCGAAGAGCGCTTCGTCGAGAACGCGACGTCGCCGCAGGTGAAGATGATCGAGCTCAAGCTGAGCCAAGGGGCCAAGCCCGGCCACGGCGGCGTGCTGCCCGGGCCCAAGGTGACGGCCGAGATCGCCGCGGCGCGCGGCGTGCCGGTGGGTGTGGACTGCGTGAGCCCGGCGATGCACTCGGCGTTCTCGACCCCGGTGCAGATGCTGCAGTTCATCGAGCGGCTGCGGCGCCTGTCCGGCGGCAAGCCCACCGGCTTCAAGCTGTGCATCGGCCACCCGTGGGAGTGGTTCGGCATCTGCAAGGCGATGCTGGAGACGGGGATCCTGCCCGACTTCATCGTCGTCGACGGCGGCGAGGGCGGCACCGGCGCGGCGCCGCTGGAGTTCACCAACCATGTCGGTGCGCCGCTGCAGGAAGGGCTGCTGCTGGTGCACAACACGCTCACCGGGCTGAACCTGCGCGAGCACGTGCGCCTGGGCTGTGCCGGCAAGATCGTCAGCGCCTTCGACATCGCGCGCGCGATGGCGCTGGGTGCCGACTGGTGTAACTCGGCCCGGGGCTTCATGTTCGCGCTGGGTTGCCTGCAGGCGCAGACCTGCCACACCGGCAGCTGCCCCACCGGCGTGACGACGCAAGACCCGCTGCGCCAGCGCGCGCTGGTGGTGCCCACCAAGACCGAGCGCGTGCTGCGCTTCCACCAGGGCACGATGCAGGCGCTGAAGGAGCTGGTGCAGGCTGCGGGCCTGACGCACCCGCGCGAGATCACCGCCAGCCACATCGTGCGCCGCACGGCCACGCAGGAGGTGCGGCTGCTGGCCAACCAGCTCACGTTCGTCGCGCCCGGCTCGCTGCTGGCCGCGATGGAGGGGCGCGGCGACTGGCCGCACAACGTGTTCCGCCTGTACTGGCCGGCGGCCAGCGCGCACGGGTTCGCCCTGAAACAGGCTGCCGCGGCCTGAGGCTCGAAGGCTCGAAGGCTGAGGGCTGAGGGCTGAGGGCTGAGCCGGCCGCGCAGGGGCGCGGCGCCGGCGCCTGCTCAGCGCCCTTCGCGGTCGCTGCCGCTGCGCTGACGCGCCTCGATCGCGAGCTGGCGGCGCTCGTCGAGCAACTGCCGCAGCCGGGTGTCGATGATCGAGGCGTCGATGAAGTCGCTGCCGGTGCGCGCCATGGCCTGCGCCGCCCGCAGGCGGTCGATGGCGCCGGCGAGGTCACCCAGCGCCGCGCGCGCTTCGGCGCCTGCACGCATGCTGCGCAGCCGCTGGCCCAGCGCGTCTGCGGTGAGGGCCAGCAGCTCCCAGCCGCCGGCATCCTGCCCGTGCTCGGCCAGCCATGTCTGCAGCGCCTCGGTGCTGGTGCGCACGGCGTCGGCGGCGGCCCGCGGGTCGCGCTCGTGCCACTTGAGCGCAGCTTGCGCGCGCAGCGTGAGCGTGCTGCGGTCGGTGCGGGCCGCGAACAGCGTGCCGGGCGTGCCATGCACGGCGGGCGCCGGATCGGCATCTTCGAGCAGCCGCCAGGTGCCCGCGCCGTCGCCGGAAGCCAGCCGGCTCTCGGCCTGCAACAGCAGCAGCACGCGCTCGGCGGCGGGCTCGCGCTCGGCCACGGGCACGGTGCGGGCCAGGCGCAGCGCCTGCACCGCCAGGTCCTCGGCGGCCACGCCTTGGCCCAGCTGGGCCTGGGCGAGCGCCCCGGTGGCCAGCGCGGCAATTCGCTCGACCAGCGCCGGCGAAGCGGTGGCGCCGCCGGCCAGGCGCTGCAGCGCCTGCGCGTTGCGGTCCATCAGCACACGGGCACGCGACTGCATCAAGGCGTGCAGCAGCGAAGCGCGCGGCGCGGGCGCGGCGCCGGCCAGCAGCACGCGGTTGCGCGCCTCGCTGATGCGCTCCACCGTCAACGGGTGCGTGCGCAGGTACGGGAAGGCGCCGCTGTCGGCCACGGCGGCGTTGCCTTGCAGCCGCTCGAACATCTGCGCCATGCCGGTGGTGGCGAAGCCGGCGTCGGCCAGCACGCCGTAGCCGATGCGGTCGGCCTCGCGCTCCATCTCGCGGGAGAAGTTCAGCTGCCCCTGCAGGGCCGCCCCCTGGCTGCCCATGATGGCGGCGTTGGCGACATCGATGCTGTTGCTGCGGCTGGCCGCCAGCACCCCCAGCAGCAGCCCGGCCAGCGCCAGCATCGATGTGCGGCTGGCGTTGCCGACGCTGCGCGCGATGTGCCGCTGCGTGACGTGCGACAGCTCGTGCGCCAGCACCGAGGCGAGCTGGTCGCGGTTGTGCGTGAGCGCGATCAGCGCCAGGTGCACGCCGACATAACCGCCGGGCAGCGCGAAGGCGTTCACCGCGCGGTCGCGCACGAGGAAGATCTCCCAGCGGAACTGCGCATCGAGCCCGGCGTCGATGTCGCCGCGCCGGCGCGCCGCTTCGACCAGCGGCTGCCACAGCGACTGGATGTAGGCCAGCAGCACCGGGTCGTCGAGCCAGGCGGGGTCGCGCCGCGCCTCGCGCATGATCTGCTCGCCGATGCGGCGCTCTTCACCGAGGGTGAGCTCTTCGCTGCCGGCGTCACCGAGCGCCGGCAGGCGCGGGGCCGGGGCCTGCTGCGGCTGCGCCGAAGCCGGGCGCGGCACCGGCAGGCCGGAGCACAGCAGCGCAGCGCTGACGGCGAGGCCGACGGCGCGGCGCGCGAAGTGGGGGTGCGTGGGCTTCAAGATGGGCAGGCTGCAGCGAGGCGGAACGGGTTGGAGTGGCGACGGGCGGCGGCGTTCCGCTGACCGGGTTGATTCGGCGGGGCTCACCGGCTGCATGCAGGCTGTGCAGTTGGGCGGTGCAAGGGGGCAGCGTGAGCAGGTGGCGATTGGGCCCGGCGGCAGCCCCAGGGCCTCACCGGGGGACAATCATGACACCGCCATGTTTCTGCAGGTTGCCGAGAGATGTCTGCCCCGCCGCCTTCGCATCCGCCCGCACCGTCGCCGCTGACGCATTTCGACGCCCAGGGCCAGGCCCACATGGTGGACGTGAGTGCCAAGGTGCCCACGCACCGCGTGGCGGTGGCCGAGGGCACGATCCGCATGCAGCGCGCCACCTTCACGCTGGTGGCCGAGGGCCGCGCAAAGAAGGGTGACGTGCTGGCGGTGGCGCGGATCGCCGCCATCCAGGGCGCCAAGCGCACCGCCGAGCTGGTGCCGCTGTGCCACCCGCTGCCGATCACCCGCGTGGCCGTGGAGTTCGAGCTCGACGCCGCCCGCAGCTGCGTGCGCTGCCAGGCGCGCGTGGAGACCGTGGGCGTCACCGGCGTCGAGATGGAGGCGCTGACCGCGGTGCAGGTGGGGCTGCTCACCGTCTACGACATGTGCAAGGCGGCCGACCGCGGCATGGTGATGGAGGGCATCCGCGTGCTCGAAAAGAGCGGCGGCAAGTCCGGGTCGTGGCGCGCCGAACCCGGCAGCAGCGGCTGAGGCGCAGCGCCTGGCGCCTACGCCCGCCGCCCGCGCGACGACTCGCGCGCCAGCTCGATGAACTCGCCGGCCGCTGGCTTGATGCCCGAGCCGCGCCGCCACACCAGCCCCACGTCCACCGTGGGCAGCGCATCGCGCAGCGGCCGCACGTCCACGTGCTCGGCGTCCAGCGTCCAGGGCCGGTACAGGAAATCGGGCAGCACGGCCAGCCCGGCGCCGGCACCGACCAGCGAGCGCACGGCTTCCAGCGAGGAGGTGCGCAGGATGGCCCGCGGCTTGAGCTGGTGGCGCGCCCACACGGCGGCCATCAGTTCGTCGATGCGGTCCGCCTCGAGCACGATCTGGTCGCACTCGGCGCAGTCGGCCAGCGTCAGCTCGTCCTTCGACAGCAGCGCATGGTTGGCGCTCAGCCACACGCGGCTGGGGCTGCGGGTCAGCGTCTCGGCCACCAGGGCCTGCGGTTCGCTCAGCGCATTGCTGAGCATGATGGCCACGTCGAGCTCGCCGTTGATCAGCAGGTGCTCCAGGAAGCGTGGCGCATCTTCGGTGACGAACACCTCCACCTGCGGGCAGGCACGCCGGAAGCGGCTGAACAGGTCGCTCAGGTAGTAGCCGGCCACCAGGCTCGTGACGCCGATCGAAAGCACGCCGGTGAGCTCGGTGGCACCGTCGCTGCCGGCGCGTTCACGCGTGGCGTCGGCGACGCTGGCGATGACCTTGCGGGCACCGGCCAGGAAGCGGTGGCCCCGCGGCGTGAGCTGCATGCCGCGCGAGCTGCGTTCGAACAGGCGCGCGCCGATCTCGTCTTCGAGCTCGTGCATGCTCTTGGTGAGCGCGCTTTGCGCGATGTTGAGCATGCGCGAGGCCGAGGCCACCGAGCCGCTTTCGGCCACGGCGATGAAGTAGCGGAACTGGCGCAGCGTGATGTGGGTGGACATCGGGGCGCTGCTGCAGGGAAAGGGGCTTGGCGCGCAGGTGGCGGGCGACGCACCGGGTTCAGCGCTCCGTCACGCCCAGGCGGTCGAGCAGGCCGTTGAGTTCGTCCAGCGAAGCGAAGCCGATGGCGATCTCGCCCTGTTCGCCGCGCTTGGTGCGCCGCTTCAGGCGAATCTCCACCGGGGCGGCCAGCTGGTCGGCAAGCCTCTCCTCCAGCCGCGCCACATCACGCGGGTTCGCCTCGCCCTGGCGGGCCTTGCCGGACCGGCGCGCGGCAGCGGGGGCAAGGTGGCGGTTCACCAGGCGCTCGGCCTCGCGCACGCTGAGCTTCTTGGCGGCAATCTCCTGGGCGGCCATGACCTGCTGTGCGGCCGAAAGAGCGAGCAGGGCGCGCGCATGGCCCATGTCGAGATCGCCGGCCAGCAGCGCGTTTTGCACCGGCTCGGCCAGGTGCAGCAGGCGCATCAGGTTGCTGGCCGCGCTGCGCGAGCGGCCCACCGCCTGCGCGGCCTGTTCGTGGGTGAGCTTGAACTCGCCGATCAGGCGCTGCAGGCCCTGGGCTTCCTCGAGGGGGTTGAGGTCTTCGCGCTGGATGTTCTCGATCAGCGCCATCACCGCCGCGGCCTCGTCGGGCACGGCCTTGACCAGCACCGGCACGGCGTCCAGCCCGGCCAGCGCGGCGGCGCGCACGCGGCGCTCGCCGGCGATGATCTCGTAGGGGGCCCCGCCGGCGTCTTCGCGGTCGGCACCCACGGGCCGCACGAGCACCGGCTGCATCACGCCCTGGCTCTTGATGCTCTCGGCCAGCTCGTAGAGCGAGCCCTCGTCCATGCGCGTGCGCGGCTGGTACTTGCCGGGGCGCAGCTGAGTCAGCAGGAGTTCGGTGGGCTGGCCGGCGCCGGCCGGCGTGTCGCTGACCTTGGGGCCGAGCAGGGCTTCCAGGCCGAGGCCCAGGCCCTTGGGTTTCTTGGTGACCATGGGCGCCGATTGTGTCAGCGGGCCTCCCGTGACCTGCTGCCGGCCCGCGCTGCCGGGCCGTCGAGGCACCGGCAGGCCCGCGCGGGTTGCCGTATCCTCGGCCGAACATCAGCGCGGGCGCAGCAGCCATGGTTCACAAGATCTTCGTCGACGGCCAAGAGGGCACGACCGGCCTGCGCATCCACGAGGTCCTGGCCCGCCGCAGCGACGTGGAGGTGCTGCGCATCGACCCCGAGCGCCGCAAGGACCCGGCCGAGCGGGCGCGGCTGCTCAACGCCGCCGACGTGGCGTTCCTGTGCCTGCCCGATGCCGCGGCGCGCGAGGCGGCGGCGATGGTCACCAACCCGCGCACGTGCCTCATCGATGCGAGCACCGCGCATCGCACGGCGACGGGCTGGGTGTTCGGGTTGCCCGAGTTGGCACCGGGGCAGCGCCAGGCGCTGCGGGCGGCCAAGCGCATCGCCAACCCGGGGTGTCATGCGAGCAGTTTCATCCTGCTGCTGCGCCCGCTGGTCGACGCGGGCATCGTGCCCGTGACCTGGCCGGTGACCGCCACCTCGATCACCGGCTACTCGGGTGGCGGCAAGAAGATGATCGAGGAGTACCAGGCGGCCGCGCCGGCGATGGCCGCGGCATTGACGGCCGGCCGGGGCCACCCCGCGCTGGGCGCGCCGCGGCCTTATTCGCTGAAGCTCGCCCACAAGCACGTGCCGGAGATGATGGCGCACACCGGCCTCACGGCGCGGCCCATCTTCATGCCGATCGTCGCCAACTTCTACAAGGGGCTGGCGGTGTCGGTGCCGCTGCCGCTGAAAGCCATGGGCAGCACGCCGGCCGCCGTGCAGGCAGCGTATGAGCGGCGTTATGCCGGAGAGCGCTTCGTGCGCGTGATGCCGATGTCGGACCCGGCGACGCTGGAGGGCGGCTACTTCGACGTGCAGGCCTGCAACGACACCAACCGGGCGGACATCTTCGTGTTCGCCGACGGGCAGCAGGCAATCGTCATGGCCCGGCTGGACAACCTGGGCAAGGGCGCCAGCGGGGCCGCCGTGCAGGCGATGAACGTGCACCTCGGGGTGGACGAGGGCCTGGGGCTCTGAGCCGCGGGAGGCTGCCGCCGCTCAGCCGGGCGAGGTCTGCGGCGCGAGGCGGTAGTGGTAGCTGTACGCGTCTTCGAACCCGAGCCGGTCGTAGATGCGGCGGGCGGGCTGGTTGTCGGCACCGACTTGGAGGTAGGCCGATCGTGAGCCGGCTTCGGTTGCCGCCGTAGTGAGCAGCCGCTTGCACAGCCAGGTCGCCAAACCTTGGCCCTGGTATCCCGCCGCGGTGGCGATGTCGTAGAGGCCGACGAGGTCTTCCTCGGCGGCAAACTGACCGCAGGCAATCGCCACGCCGCTTTCGTCGAACAAGGCGTATCCGCAGTACCGGACGGGGGAGGAACGCAGCCGCGCGGCGTGCGCCCGGCGCGCTTCGGCCGTCGAGCCGCGGATGGCGCCAACGGCCTGTGCATAGGCATCGGGGTCGAGCGCCCCCCAGGTGGTGCCGGCGGGCGGCGCGGCTGGGTGACGCAGCTCGTCTTGGTCGAGGCTCGGCAGGACCATCACACGCGTGTCATCGTGGTGGCGGTAGCCAGCCTTCGCGAGGCAGGGGTCCAAGTCAGCCGGCCGGGTGAAGGGGGTGATGCGGACCAGAATGGGCAGGCCGAGGCGGCGGTAGAGCGCCTCGCACCGCTGCAGCTTGGACTGCCATCGCTCCCGCCCCTCGGCCACCGCGTTGATGCAGCGCGCCCGCTGGGCCTTGCCGGGGTTGGTTCGCACCAACCAGCCGTCCATCCAGCGCTGTTCGGGCGGAGCGCTGGCGTTCAGGCCAGCGTCTTCCATGCGCGACAGCAGGTCGGGGCTGTGCGCTCCGAGGAAGCGGGCGCCATCTGGTGCGGGCGGGTTCACCGCGGTCTGCCGGTGCTCAGCGGCCGACGCGCGCGACCATCTCGCGCGAAAACTCGATGAAGGCCTGGGCGCCGCGCGCGGCCGGGTCGAACACCACGCCGGGCTGCCCGTAGCTGGGGGCTTCGGCCAGCCTCACGTTGCGCGGAATGACGGTGTCGAACACCTTGTCGCCGAAGTGCGCCTTGAGCTGATCGCTGACCTGCTGCTGCAGGGTGATCCGGGGGTCGAACATCACCCGCAACAGGCCGATGAGCTGCAGGTCGGGGTTGAGGTTGGCATGCACCTGCTTGATCGTGTTCACGAGGTCGGACAGGCCTTCGAGCGCGAAGTACTCGCACTGCATCGGCACGATCACGCCGTGGGCGGCGACCAGGCCGTTCAGCGTGAGCAGCGAAAGACTCGGCGGGCAGTCGACGAGGACGAAGTCGTACTCGTCGCGAACCTGGGCCAGCGCCTTTTTCAACCGGCGCTCGCGCCGTTCCTGATTGACCAGCTCGACCTCGGCGCCGGCCAGTTCGCGGTTGGCGCCGATGACGTCGTAGCCGCCCTTGGGGCTGCTTTGACGGGCTTCGGCGATGCTTGCGGACTCCAGCAGGAGGTCATAGACGCTGCGGCCCAGAGCCCGCTTGTCGATTCCGGAGCCCATCGTGGCGTTGCCCTGTGGGTCGAGGTCGATCACCAGCACGCGCTGGCCGATCTGCGCCAGACCGGCGGCGAGGTTCACGGTGGTGGTGGTCTTGCCGACGCCGCCTTTCTGGTTGGCGACGCAGAAGATGCGCAGGGTGGTCATGCAGAAAGGGGTGCTGTTCTGGGGTTGCCCGGCGGGCTGGCGGTGGTGGGCAAGCTGGATGCGTGCGCCGCCACGCGGAGCGCGAGCGTATCCGAGAGCGGCTGCGGCACCCAGCGCGGGGGCCCGGCGCTTGGTGAGTCGGGGGCGCCCGAGGCTTCAGGTGTCGCGCCGCGGCCGCATCCAGACCAGGCATCGCTGCGCGTCCAGGCCGGGAACGGTGAGTGGTTCCACGTGGAACACCTCGACGTCCGAGGGCAGTTGCTGGATCTCTTCGGCCGGGACCTGCCCTTTCATCGCCATCCAGCAGCCACGCTCGGCGACCAGATGCCGGGTGAGTTCAACGAACTGAACGAGTGTCGCCAGCGCCCTGGCCGTGATGAGGTCGAACGGCGGCCCGGTCAGAGTCTCGACCCGGCCGTGCCGGGCTTCGACGTTGGCCAGCCGGAGCTGACCTGAGGCCT
This sequence comes from Rubrivivax sp., assembly GCA_016789865.1. Taxonomy (GTDB): domain Bacteria; phylum Pseudomonadota; class Gammaproteobacteria; order Burkholderiales; family Burkholderiaceae_C; genus Rubrivivax. Next base: position 26,025 of record JAEUPC010000138.1, on the reverse strand, counting down.
GCCGAATGAACGCAACCTTCTTTGCCACCGCGTCGATGCACATCACGGTTGAGGACGGGCGGAACAGCGCCAGCAGCAATCCGGGGAGCCCGCCACCGCTGCCGACATCGAGGATACGGTGGGCCGCGGCGCCGCACGGGTGGCGCTCCAGTGCCGCCACCGCGGCCAGGCAGTCGGCCAGGTGGTGCGTGAGCATCTCGGCCGGCTGCCGAACCGCGGTCAGGTTGTGCGTCTGGTTCCACCGGCCAAGCAGGTCCAGGTAGCCCGCAAGCGCGGCCTGCTGCGCAGCGGTGGCGGCCACACCCAGCGACTGGCAGACCTGCTGGATCTGCCCGGCGCCGACCTTGCTCGGGGCATCCTCCCCGCTGTTCCCGGCGTCATCCCCGGCTGTCGGGCCGGACGGGGTCACGCGGCCGCGTCCTGGCTGGCAAACCGCCCGAGCCGCCTCTTCTTGAGGTGCACCAACAGCAGGGAGATCGCCGCCGGAGTGACCCCCGAAATCCGCGCTGCCTGCCCGAGGGTTGCAGGCCGGTGCCTGGCCAGCATCTGCCGGACTTCATGCGACAACGCCGTGACCTGGGAGTAGTCGAGCGCCTCGGGCAGCGGCATCTCTTCCAGCGCGGCGGCTCGTTCGACCTCGTCGCGCTGCTTGTCGATGTATCCGGCGTACTTGATCGCGGTTTCGCATTGCTCGATCACCACGTCGGCCTCGTGAGCGCCCCACGCCATCCGCAGCGTTTCACGTGAAACAGCGGGGCCGGCGAGCCCAGCCAGCTCGGCAGCCTGATCGAAGCCGACGCCCGGCCGGCGGATCAGCTCGGCCAGGCTGTACTCATGCTCCAGCGCCTTGCCGAGCACACGCTCAGCCAGAGCCGCGGGCACGGTGGCCGGGCGGACCCAGCTGGACCGCAGCCGCTGCATCTGGCTTTCGATGCGTTCCCGCTTGCGCTCGAAGGCCGCGAAGCGCTCGTCGTCGACCAGCCCCAGTTGGCGGCCGAGCGCCGTCAGGCGCAGGTCGGCGTTGTCCTCGCGCAGTTGCAGTCGGTACTCGGCCCGGCTCGTGAACATCCGGTACGGCTCGCTCACGCCCCTGGTGACCAGGTCGTCCGCCAGCACCCCGAGGTAGGCCTGGTCGCGCCGCAGGGACCACGGTTCGCGCCCCAGCACCTGCAACGCCGCGTTCGCGCCGGCATACAGCCCCTGGGCCGCCGCCTCTTCATACCCGGTGGTGCCGTTGATCTGCCCGGCAAAGAACAGGCCCCGCACCGCGCGCGTCTCGAAGTGCCGCGTCAGCTCGCGCGGGTCGAAGTAGTCGTACTCAATCGCGTAGCCGGGCCGGAGGATGTGCGCGCCCTCCAGCCCCGGCAGCGAGCGCACCGCGGCCAGCTGGATGTCGAACGGCAGCGAAGTCGAAATGCCGTTCGGGTAGACCTCGTGCGTGCTCAGCCCCTCGGGCTCGAGGAAGATCTGGTGGCTCGCCTTGTCGGCGAAGCGGTTGACCTTGTCCTCGATGCTCGGGCAATAGCGCGGGCCCACACCATCGATGACGCCGGTGAACATCGGGCTGCGGCCAAAGCCGCCGCGGATGATCTCGTGGGTGCGCTCGCTGGTGTGCGTAATCCAGCACGGCACCTGCCGCGGGTGCTGCTCGGGCCGGCCGAGAAAGCTGAACACCGGGACCGGGTCGAGGTCGCCCGGCTGCGCCTCGAGCCGCTTGTAGTCGATGGTGCGCCCGTCGATGCGCGGCGGGGTGCCCGTCTTCAGCCGCCCCTGCGGCAGCTTCAGCTCCTTGAGCCGGGCCGACAGGCTCGCGGCCGGCGGGTCTCCGGCGCGCCCGGCGCTGTAGTTCTGCAGGCCCACGTGGATGCGGCCGTCGAGAAACGTGCCCGCCGTCAGCACCACCGCCCGGGCCCGAAAGCACAGCCCCACCTGCGTGACGGCACCGACCACGCGGTCCCCTTCCAGCACCAGGTCGTCCACCGCCTGCTGGAAGAGCCACAGATTCGGCTGGTTCTCCAAGCGCCGGCGGATCGCCCCGCGGTACAGCACTCGGTCGGCCTGCGCCCGGGTGGCACGCACGGCCGGGCCCTTGCTGCCGTTGAGGATGCGGAACTGGATGCCGGCCTCGTCGGTGGCCGCGGCCATCGCCCCGCCCAACGCATCGATCTCCCTGACCAGGTGCCCTTTGCCGATGCCGCCGATGCTCGGGTTGCAGCTCATCGCCCCGAGCGTCTCGAGGTTGTGCGTCAGCAGCAGGGTGCGGCAGCCCATGCGGGCGGCCGCCAGCGCGGCCTCGGTCCCGGCGTGGCCGCCGCCGATCACGATGACATCGAACGACTCGGGGTGCCACATGGGGCGGAATTCTAGGGAGCGCCCAACGCCGCAGACGCTGTCATGCATTCCCCGTCGATGAGAAATATTCCTGTTCTCGATTGTCGAGCCGCGCCGGGGCCGATGGCGCCGAATGGTCGGATCGCGGCGATAGCATGCCCTGCTTGGGCTGCCGACCTCACTGCGCCGCGTGCTGCATCGCGCCTTCGATCAGCAGCCCGTTGCCCGCCTTGCCCGCGGGCAAGCCGGCCGGCGTCGCCTGCCCGCACCTGGACGGCGAACTGCGTTGCTCCCTCTTCGGCAGCGCTGCCCGCCCCGCCGTCTGCGCCGCGCTGCGACCGGAGCCGGCGATGTGCGGGCACACACGCACCGAAGCGCTCGCCTGGCTGACGCGGCTCGAGCAACTCACCGCGCCGGTGCACATGGCCTGAGCCCGCCGGCGGCGCCGCAATGCGCTGTCGGTGTGCCGAGCCCTGCCCCATGGCCGCCGCGCCATCGTCCCGCGCGCGGCGTCGCTCACTTCACGGCCGCCCGCCGCAGAGTCTTCGCCACGTAGACCAGCGCCATCGCCGCGACGGCTGCGCACACCCCCACCGGCCACAGCAGGTCGGGCGCGGGCAGCGCCTCGGCGCGCAGCACGCGCGCCATCAATGTCGATTGCGCCAAGGCCGGCACCCACAAGTGCCAGGCCGCCTCGCCCTCCTGGTTGAAGATCGTCACCAGCGGCAGCAGCGACACCACCAGCAGCAGCACGGTGGCATTGGCCTGCGCCTCCTTGAAGGTCTTGCAGCGCACGGCGATGGCCATCAGCAGGGCCGAGAGCGCGCCGGCCAGCGGCAGCAGCAGCGCCACGAACCAGGCCGCCTCGCGCAGGCCGAAGCGGAACATCGCCGCCAGGGCCTCGCTGCGCAGCAGCCACTGCCCGGGCAGGAAGCTCAGGCACGACAGCACCGCAATCAGCATTGCCACGCTGGCCACCGCGCCCCACTTGCCCATCACCAGCGCGGCGCGCGAAACCGGCGTCATCAGCAGCGGCTCCAGCGAGCCGCGCTCGCGCTCGCCGGCGGTGGTGTCCAGCGCCGCGTTCAGCGCGCCGTACAGCATGGCCATCAGCACGAAGAAGGGCACCATCGTCGCCAGCTGCGCGGCGCGTGTGGCAGCGCTGGCCAGGTCGCGTTCTTCCACGCGCAGCGCTTCCAGCAACCCCGGCGCCACGCCGCGCGTGGCCACGCGCAGCACGGCCTGCTCGTGGTTGAAGCCGCGCAGCAGCCGCAGCACCGCGCCCACGCCCGTGCTGGCGCGCTGGTTCGCCGCCGAGCTCACCACCTCGACCAGCGGCGCCTCGCCGCCTGCCAACCGCCGCTCGAAGTCCGCCGGCACCACGACCACCGGGTCGCCGAGGCGGCTGTTGCGCAACTGTTCCTCGTAGTCGGCAGGCGCCCGCTGCACCGCGTAGGTCTGCCGCGCCAGGAAGTTGGCCAGCGTCGGCGCATGCTCGATGCCCAGCACCACCACGTTGCGCGCCTCGGCCCGCTTCTCGATGCCGCTGACCAGCGTCGACACCAGGAACAGCACCAACGGCCCCACCGCCACCGAACTCAGCAGCACCGTCGCCAACGTGCGCCGGTCGCGCAGCGCGTCAACCAGCTCCTTGAGGTACACCACCCATGTGCCGTTCATCGCGCCCCTCCGCGGCCTGCCCACCCGGCATCGCCCGGCGCACCACGCTCTTCGGGCGTGAACGCCAGCTTGACGAACGCCTCCTCAAAGTCGCTCTCGCCGGCCAGCGCGCACAACTCCGGCACCGTGCCCTCGGCCAGCGTGCGCCCGTGGGCCACCAGCACGACGCGGTCGGCCAAGCGCGAGACCTCCTGCATCACGTGCGTGGAGAAGACGATGCACTTGCGCTGCTCGCTGCGCAGCGCCAGCAGCGCTTCGCGCAGCGCGCGTGTGGCCAGCACATCCAGGCCGTTGGTCGGCTCGTCGAGCACGATGTTGGCCGGGTCGTGCACGAGCGCGCGCGCCAGCGCGGTTTTCATGCGCTCGCCCTGGCTGAAGCCCTCGGTGCGGCGCTCCAGCAGGGCCTTCATCTCCAGCAGCGTGGCCAGCGCCTGCGCACGCGCCTCGGCGGCCTCGCGTGCCATGCCCTGCAGGCGCCCGTAGTAGACGATGTTCTCGCGCGCCGTCAGCCGCGGGTATAGCCCGCGTGCATCGCTCAACACGCCCATGCGCGCCAGCGCCGCACGCGGCGAGGCGGCGACATCGATGCCGTCCACGCTGACCCGGCCGCCGTCGGGCTCGATCAGCCCGGCGGCCACGCGCAGCGTGGTCGTCTTGCCCGCGCCGTTGGGGCCCAGCAGCGCGGTGATGGCGCCGTCGGCCGCGGTGAAGTCCACCCCGGCCACGGCCGCCACGGTGCGCGCCTTGCGCCCGCGGCCCGTGGTGAAACGCTTGTGCAGCTGTTCGACGCGAATCATGGCCGCCCCGTCTTGCCGCCGGCGGGTGCCACGATGCCCGGCGGCACGAAAGCCGGTGGCCGCGGCACCCCCGCGGCGCAATCGGCCTTCACGGCCTGTGCCTCGTCGTCCGTCTGCGCCGCGATGAAGCGAAACAGCACATCGCGCATGCACGGCAGCGCCATCACCCCGTGCCCGGCCTCGCCCACCACCGCGTGGCGCGCCTTCGCGCCCAGCAGGCGCGCCACGCGTTCGCCGTGCCGCGATGGTGTCGCCGGGTCAGCGCCGCCAGACAGCACCAGCGCCGGCGCTGGCGCGGGCGGGATGCCGTAGAACGCCGGCGGCACCGCACCTCGCGGCCAGGCGCTGCACACCTGCCGGTATCGTTGCGCGAACTCGCGCCCGAAGTCCGCCCCCGGCGTGTTGCTCGCATCGCCGCCCCGCCCGGTTTCCAGCAGCGGCAGGTCTTCGGCACACACCACCGAGAAGTGCATGCCCTCGGCCAGCAGCCCGGTGCGCGGCCCGGCCAACCCGCTGGCCAGCCCCACCAGCGGCTCGAAGCTCCCACGCGCCGCCTCCTGCAGCGCCATCGGCAATGCGGCGGCCAGGGTGGGCGCATACAGCGGTGCACGCACCCAGCCGAGCAGCACCTCGCGTGTGAGGACCACCCGCTCGGCCACCCCGCTCATAGGGTGCACGATCGTCACCTCCCGGGGCAACCCGCTCAGCAGCCGCTGCCACGCCTCGCGCAGCGCCGGGTGCCGCCGCGCGCAGCCCCCAGCGTCGCGTTCACATGCCGCGAGCATCGCCTCCAGCGCCGCCTGGTTGTCGGTGGAGAAGGCGCTCATCAGCACCATGTCCGGCGGCGCCACGCCGTCGATCACCAGGCGCCGCACGGCGTGCGGAAACTGCCGCTGGAATTCCAGCGCCGCGCGGGTGCCGTACGAAGCGCCCACCAGATTGATGCGCGCGGCACCGAGCGCCTGCCGCACCGCCTCCACGTCCTGCATCGCGATCGTCGTCGTGTACTGCCGCAGGTCGCCGTGCGGCAGCCGCTGCAGCGCGGCGCGGCAGGCGTCGAGCCGGGCCGCCTGCACCGCTTCGGGCACGATCTGCGCCAGCGGCGTGGCGGCCGGCAGCTCCGGGCAGGTCAGCGGGGCGCTGCGGCCCGTGCCGCGCTGATCGACCAGCACGATGTCGCGCCGGTTGCCCACCCGCGCCAGCAGCCGCGACCAGCTGCCCGCCAGGTCGATGGCCGATTGCCCCGGCCCGCCGGCGAACACGAACACCGGATCGGGCTGCTTGTTGCGCGCCAGCGCCGGCAGCACCGCGAAGTGCACATCGATCTTCGCGCCCTCGGGCGCGGCGGGGTCGAGCGGTCGGCGCACGACGCCGCACCCCGCGTCGTGCTCGTAGCCGGTAATGCGGCAACTGTGCAGCGCGGCGGCCGCCGCCCCGTCGCTCTGGGCAGGCGCAGCGCGCTGGCCCCAGGCGGCGGTGGAGGCCATGGCAAGCCCGAGCACCCAGCCGGCCAGGCAGGCAGTCCGTCTCGTCACGACCACCGCCTCTGTCGCTGCGGCCGCGCCGTTGAAACATGGCGTCTTCATGCGGCCGGCATTGTCCCGGTCGTCGCAGCGGCACCCCTTGCTGCTGCGGGCGAACAGCAGAACCAGGCGCGCCAAGGGCCGTCAGGCCAGCATGCGCTGCAGCTCGCCGCTGTCGATGAGCCGCTTCAAGTCCTCGGCACCGCCCACCAGCGCGCCCTTGACGAACACCATCGGCAACGTCGGCCAGCCGGTCCACATCTTCAGCGCGTTGCGCCGCCGCCAGTCGCTGAAGTAGCTGCCGTACTCCAGGTACTGATGGGCAATGTTCGCCTCGCGAAGCCACTGCCGCGCGCGCCGGGGGTAGGGGTTGCCGCGCATGCCTACCACCAGCACCGCGTGCTGGGCGGCGGCCGACCGCACCTCTTCGACGATGTCGCGCTGATGATTCGCCACCCTTTCACGTACGGCGGGGTGGATGAGTGCTTCTTCGAGGATGAGGCGTGGCATGCGCGCCAGTCTAGCCCCGGCCACGGTGCGCAAGCAGCGAGCCGTGAACCGGCCACGAGCCCGCGCCGGGCCCCGGGGTGCCGGCACGCTTCGCCGGGCCTCGCCCGGCCGCATCCGACCCCGGCGACCCGCCGGTGTGCCACACGCAAGAGCCGGGGCGCAGCGGACAGGCCCCCCGCGAAGGCTGCGTTCACCCCACTTGAACTGTGGACCTCCGGCGCGGCGCTATCGTGCCCGCCCATTCCCACCCCCCTCAGGAGACTGCGCTTGAAGCTGTACTACTCCCCCGGCGCCTGCTCGCTCAGCCCGCACATCGTGCTGAAGGAGGCCGGCCTGAAGTTCGACGCCGTGCTGGCCAGCACCAAGACGCACAAGCTGGCCGACGGCACCGACTACTACACCATCAACCCCAAGGGCTACGTGCCCCTGCTGGAGCTGGACGACGGCCAGCGCCTGGCCGAGGGCCCGGCCATCGTGCAATACGTGGCCGACAAGGCGCCCGAGAAGAAGCTCGTGCCGGCCTACGGCACGATGGAGCGCTACCGCGTCATGGAGTGGCTCACCTTCATCGGCACCGAGATTCACAAGTCGTTCTCGCCGCTGTTCAACCCGGCGATGAATGAGGAAGGCAAGGCCGTCTACCGCAAGAAGGTGCTCGACCGCCTGACCTGGGTCGACGGCCAACTTGCCGGCAAGAGCTACCTGATGGGCGATGCATTCACGGTGCCCGACGCCTACCTCTTCACCGTGGCGCGCTGGAGCCCGTTCGTCGGCGTGGACATCACGGGGCTGGCCAACCTGAACGCTTTCCTCGCCCGCGTCGGGGCACGGCCGGCGGTGCAGGAAGCGATGAAGGCCGAAGGGTTGTTGAAGTAACCCGGTCCGGGCCAGCATGGCCGGCCGCCGCCACCTGCCCGCGCGCGCGCCACGCGCCGCCCTGGCGCTGATGCTGCTCGCTGCGGTAAGCGCAACCCCGCAGCGCGCCGCCTGGGCGCAGGCGGGCGGCACGCCGCTCATCGATGCGGCCGCGCGCGGCGACCTCGCCGCCGCGCAGCGCGCCGCGCAAACCGGTGCACCGCTGGAAGCGCGCGATGCCGGCGGCCGCACCGCGCTGCTGGCCGCCACCCAAGGCGGCCACAGCGCTGTCGCGCGCTGGCTCATCGAGCGCGGCGCCGACGTCAACGCGCAAGACAACCTCCAGGACAGCGCCTTCCTGCTGGCCGGCGCCCGCGGCCACACCGAGATCGTGCGGGCCGCGCACGCCAAGGCCGACCCGAAGGTGCTGAACCGCTACGGCGGCACCGCGCTGATCCCGGCCTGCCACTACGGGCATGTCGAGACGGTGCGTGCGCTGCTCGAATACCGCGGCCCGAACAAGGTGCCCATCGACCATGTCAACCGCCTCGGCTGGACCGCACTGCTCGAAGCAGTCATCCTGGGCGATGGCGGCCCGCGCCACACCGAGATCGTGCGCCTGCTCATCCAGCACGGCGCCAACGTCAATCTCGCCGACCACCAGGGCGTCACCCCACTGGCCCACGCACGCCAGCGAAAGCAGCAAGCCATCGTCGCGTTGCTCGAGAAAGCCGGCGGCCGCTGACACGAACCGAAGCCGTCATGTCATTCGGCGCGCGCAACGGCTGCCCGCCGAGGACCCCGGGCGGTCGCCGCAGCGAAGTCAAGGATGCATTCGAGTGACCAGCGAAGCTGGGCACTCGAAAAAGGACATGAGCGAAGGCGACCACCCGGTGGCCTCGGCGCGCGCCACGCCGCATTCAACTGCGCCCGCCGAAGCAGCCGCGCTCGGATGAACACCGGGCACCGAGCCTCACATGCGCCCTTTCGTCAGCCCCCCCGCTACCCCACCCGCCAACGCTGCAACGTCAACGCCGCCGCCCCGATCACCACGCCCCAGAACGCCGCCCCCACACCAAACAGCGTCAGCCCCGACGCCGTGACGACAAAGGTGATCAGCGCCGCCTCGCGGCTGCCCTCGTCCTTCATCGCCGTGGCCAGCGCCGAGCCGATGGTCGCCAGCAGCGCGAAGCCCGCCACCGCCAGCACCAGCGCCTTCGGAAACGCGGCGATCAACCCCACCACCGCGCCACCCACCAGGCCCAGCGCGATGTAGAACACACCGGCCATCGCCGAGGCGAGCCATCGCCGCGAAGGGTTCTCGTGCGCCTCGCGCCCCATGCAGATGGCGGCGGTAATCGCTGCCAGGTTCAGCGCGTAGCCACCGAACGGCGCCAGCAGCAGCGTGGCGACCCCGGTGGTCGTGATCACCGGCGAGACCGGCGTGTCGTAGCCCGCGGCGCGCTGCGCCGCCACGCCGGGCAGGTTCTGCGAAGCCATGGTCACCACGAACAGCGGCAGCGCCACGCCCACCACCGCCGCCACGCTGAACACCGGCATCGTGAACACCGGCGCCGCCAGCGCCCAGTCGGCGGCCGCCAAGGCATCCGCGGTCAGCCGCCCCTGCATCGCCGCGATACCGATGCCCAGCGCCAGCACCCCAGGCACCGCGTAGCGCGGCCACCAGCGCCGGCCGGCGAGGTAGGCCGCGAGCATCGGCGCCACCAATGCCGCCTCGGCCCCCAACTGCAAGAACGCATCGAACGCAAAGCGCGCCAGAACACCGGCCAGCAGTGCCGCCGCCAGGGCCATCGGCAGGCGGTTCATCACGCGCGCGAACCAGCCCGTGGCCCCGGCCAGTGTGATCAGCAACCCGCAGACGAGGAAGGCGCCCACGCCCTCGCCCATGCTCAACCCGGCGCCGGCCGTGGCCAGCAGCGCGGCCCCGGGAGTCGACCACGCGGTGAGCACCGGCTGCCGGTAGCGCAGGCTCAGCCCCAGGCTGGTGAGCCCCATGCCCAGGCCGAGCGCCCAGATCCATGAGGCCTTCTGCGCCGGCGTTGCGCCCAGCGCATCCGCGGCCTGGAACACGATCACCACCGAGCTGGTGAAGCCCACCAGCACGGCAACGAAGCCGGCCACCACCGCCGACAAGGGCAACCCCGCACGCCAGGCGCTTGCACCCACAGACATCGACACCCGAGCGACTCGGTCGGAGGTTTGGCCGGAGGGTCAGTCGGCCCGCGGCCGCTACTGCAGATGCGCCGCCGCCAGCAGCTCGCGCGTGTAGGCCTCGCGCGGCGCGGCGAAGAGGGCCTCGGCCTCGCCCTCCTCGACCACGTCGCCGTCCTTCATCACCATCACGCGGTGCGACATCGCGCGCACCACCGCCAGGTCGTGGCTGATGAAGACGTAGCTCATGCCGTAGCGCTTCTGCAGCGCCACCAAGAGCTGCAGCACCTGCTGCTGCACCGAGACGTCCAGCGCCGAGGTCGGCTCGTCGAGCACCAGCACCTCGGGGCGCAGCACCACGGCCCGCGCGATGGCGATGCGCTGGCGCTGGCCGCCGCTGAACTCGTGCGGGTAGCGCTGCAGCACGCCGGCAACGCCGTGGCGATCGGACAAGCCCACCTCGTCGAGCATCTCCAGCATCACGCGCTCTCGCTCGGCCGCGCCGAGCTCGGGCCGGTGCAGCGCGAGCCCCTCGCCGACGATCTGCCCGATCGTCATGCGCGGCGACAGTGAGGCGAATGGGTCCTGGAACACCACCTGCATGCGCCGGCGCATCTTGCGCAGCGCTTCGCGCGGTGCGTTGTCGATGCGCTCGCCGTCCAGGTGCACGGCGCCGTCGGAAATCGGCTGCAGCGCCAACAGCGCCATGCCCAGCGTCGTCTTGCCCGAGCCCGACTCGCCGACGATGCCCAGCGTCTCGCCCTGCCTCAGGCTCAGCGTGGCACGTTGCACGGCGTGGAACTGCGCCTTCCTGAACCAGCCGGCCGGGCCCGGCACGCTGCGGGCAAAGCTCACCCGCACCGCCTCGCCCTTGACCAGCTCGCGCGCGCCCGCGGCCACCGGCACCACGCTGCGCACCGGCCGGCTGGCCAGCAGCCGCTGCGTGTAGGCGTGCTGCGGCCGCGCGAACACCTCGGCGGTGGCCCCCGTCTCCACCAGCCGCCCCTTTTCCATCACGCCCACGCGGTGGGTAAAGCGGCGCACGAGGTTCAGATCGTGCGTGATGAACAACAGCGCCATGCCCATCTCGGCCTGCAGCTCGTCCAGCAGCGCCAGGATCTGCGCCTGGATCGTCACGTCCAGCGCGGTGGTCGGCTCGTCGCAGATCAGCAGCTGCGGCTTGCAGGCCAGCGCCATGGCGATCATCGCGCGCTGGCGCTGGCCGCCCGAAAGCTGGTGTGGATAGTCGTCGATGCGGCGCGCGGGCTCGGGCACGCCGGTGCGCGTGAGCAGCTCGATGGCGCGCGCACGCGCCTGGGCCTTCGACACGCCCTGGTGAAGCTCCGGCACCTCGCCGATCTGGTTGCCTACCGTGAACAGCGGGTTCAGCGCCGTCATCGGCTCCTGGAAGATCATGCCGATGCGGCTGCCGCGCAGCCCGCGCATCTCGCGCTCGGACTTGGCCAGCAGCTCTTCGCCGTCGAAGCGGATGGCGCCACGGGTCTGCGCGGCGTCCACCAGCCGCAGCACGGAGAGTGCGGTGATCGACTTGCCCGAGCCCGATTCACCGACCAGCGCGAACTTCTCGCCCGCGTCGATGGCGAACGACACGTCATCGACCACCGTGCTCGCGCCGAAGCGCACGGTGAGGTGCTCCACCTGCAGCAGCGCGCTCACGACTTTCTCGTATCGAAGGCGTCGCGCAGCGCGTCGCCGATGAAGGTGAGCAGCAGCATCGTCACCACCAGCACGGCAAAGGTCGGCACGATGACCCACCAGCTGTCCAGGTGCTCCTTGCCCTGCTTGAGCAGCTCGCCCAGCGACGGCACCGACGCCGGCACGCCCAGCCCGAGGAAATCGAGCGAGGTCAGCGCCAGGATCGCGCCGCTCATGCGAAACGGCAGGAAGGTGATCACCGGCGTCATCGAGTTGGGCAGCACATGCCGCCAGATGATCTGGCCGTTGGAAAGCCCCAGCGCCCGCGCCGCCTTCACGAACTCGAGGCTGCGGTTGCGCAGGAACTCGGCGCGCACGTAGTCCGACAGACCCATCCAGCCCCACAGCGCCAGCAGCACCAACAGCAGCAGCAACGAGGGCTCGAAGATCGACGCGAAGATGATCAGCAGGTAGAGCTCGGGCACCGAGCCCCAGATCTCGATGAGGCGCTGCAGCACGAGGTCGACCTTGCCGCCGAAGAAGCCCTGCAGTGCGCCCATCGCGATGCCGATCACCGTGCCCACCACCGTGAGCGCGAGTGCGAACCAGATGCTGACGCGAAAGCCGTAGATCAGCTGCGCCAGCATGTCGCGGCCCTTGGCGTCGGTGCCCAGCCAGTTCTGCCCACTCGGTGGCGCCGGGTCGAGGCCCGGGCGGAAGTAGTCGATCGAGTGCGCGGAGTGCGGGTTGACCGTGCTCAACGCCCAGTTGCCGGGCTTGCCCAGGAGCCCGGTGATGAACGGGTCCTTCCAATCGGTGGGCGTGTCGAAGTCGCCGCCGAGCGCCTTCTCGCTGGGGTTGTTCACCAGCGGCGCGAGCCACTGGCCGCCGATGCGCGCGACGATCGGCCGCTCGTTGCTGATCAGTTCGGCGCAGGTGGTCAGCACCAGCAGCACGGCCATGATCCACAGCGACAGGTAGCCCAGGCGGTTGCGCTTGAAGCGCGCCCAGGCGCGTTGGTTCGGCGACATCGGCGCCACGGCGACCTGCGCCGCCAGAGCGTCGGCGCCTTCGGGCGCCGCGGGCGGGTCGAGCACCGCGCTCATTGGGGTACCTTCGCGCTCGAAGCGCTTCGGCATGAGCGCTTGGGGCGGCCCGGCGCGCTCATTGGGGTACCTTCGCGCTTGAAGCGCTTCGGCGTGAGCGCTTGGGGCCGGGCGGCGCGCTCATCGCCCCACCGCCCCGAACTGCACGCGCGGGTCGACCACCGTGTAGAGCACGTCGGAGGCCAGCTTGACCACCAGCGCGATCAGCGTGAACAGGTACAGCGAGCCCAGCACCACCGGGTAGTCACGCCGCACGATGCTCTCGAACGACAAGAGCCCCAGGCCATCGAGCGAAAACAGCGTCTCGATCAGCACCGAACCGGCAAAGAACGCGCCGATGAACGCCGCGGGAAAACCGGTGACCAGCGGAATGAGTGCATTGCGGAAGATGTGCTTGTAGAGCACGCGCTCCTGGCTCAGGCCCTTGGCACGCGCCACCAGCACGTACTGCTTGCGCACCTCCTCGACGAAGGTGTTCTTGGTCAGCAGCGTCACCACCGCAAAGCTGTGGATCACCAGGCACACAAGCGGCAGTGTCAGGTGCCAGAAGTAGTCCTTGACCTTGCCCCAGGCCGTAAGTTCGGCCCAATGGTCCGAGGTCAGCCCGCGCAGCGGGAACCACTCCAGGAAGCTGCCGCCGGCAAACAGCACGATCAGCAGCACGCCGAGAACGAAGCCCGGAATCGCATAGCCCAGCAGCACGCCAAAGGTGGTGAACGTGTCGAAGCGCGAGCCCTCGCGCACCGCCTTGGCCACGCCCAGCGGAACGCTGATCAGGTAGCTGATGAAGAAGGTCCACAGCCCCAGCGATATCGACACCGGCAGCTTCTCCTTGATCAGCGCCCACACGTCCTTGTTCTGCAGAAAGCTCTTGCCGAGGTCGAAGCGCGCGAAGCTGGCCAGCATCTCGAAGTAGCGCACATGCGCCGGCTTGTCGAAGCCGTACAGCTTCATCAGCTCCTCGCGCTGCTTCTTGTCCAGGTCGCGGCCGGCCTTGTAGCCGCTGGTCTCGCCGCCGGCACCGGCGCTCTGCTCGGCCATGATCTGCTCGATCGGGCCGCCGGGCACGAACTGCATGACGACGAAGGTGATGGTCAGCGCGCCCAGCAGCGTGGGGACCATCAGCGCGATGCGCTTGAGGATGTACAGCCACATGGGGTTGCCCTGGTGTCTCAGCCTCGACCGGCCTTCGCCACCGGTGACGCGCCTTCGCGGCCCTTGTCCCACCAGGTCCACAGCGGCCAGGGCGCGTGCTCGATGAAGCCGTTGATCAGCGTATCGGCCTGGAAGTAGTGGGCGCTCGTCTTCGGGATGCCGAACTTGTTCCAGCAGGAGATCGGCTCCTGCCCCGAATACAGATCGGGGATGCACCAGAAGTGCCACATCACCACCCGGTCGAGCGCCCGCGCGGCGTGGCGCAGCTCCTCCAGCGAGTTGGCATGGTTCATCGCCTCGATCAGCGCATCGACGACGCGGTTCTTCACGCCGCGATAGTTGTTGTTGCCGGGCTCGTCGGCGGCCTTGCTGCCGATCATCTGCGCCACTTCGGAGCCTTGCGGCAGGGTAAAGCGGCCGTCGACGAGCGCAGCCATGTCGAAGTCGTACTGCTGCAGCCGGCGGCGGTAGAGCGCGAAGTCCACCAGCCGCACCTTCATCTCGATGCCCAGCTTGCGCAGGTTGCCCTGCCAGTCGTTGACGTTGCTGGCCAGCGGCTGCATGTATTCGAAGACGAACGGCTCGCCCTGCGGGTTGCGCAGCGTGCCCGAGCTGTCGAGCTTCCAGCCGGCGGCGTCGAGCAGCTCGCGGGCCTTCAGCAGGTTGCGGCGCAGGCCGTTGGGGTCGGCATCGGTGCGCGGGCTGACGAACGCGGGGCCGAACACGCGCGGCGGCAGTTCGGCGCGGAACGGCTCCAGCAGCGCCAGCTCCCCGGGTGTGGGCAGCCCCTGCGCCGCGAACTCCGAGTTGCTGAACATGCTGCTGTGGCGCTTGAACATGCGCGTCTTGTTCAGCGTCTCGAAGTCGTAGGTGTACACGAGCGCCTCGCGCACGCGGATGTCCTGAAAGAGCGGCCGGCGCAGGTTGAACTGGTAGCTCTGCAGGTACTGACCGTAGCGCGTGGGCAGGACGGCCTTGACGATGCGCCCGTCGTCCCACTTCACGCCGGCGTGCTGGCGCACGAAGGCGCGCGAGCGGTACTCCTTCATCAGGTCGAACTCGCCGGCCTTGAACGCCTCGCGCGCCACGGCGTCGTCGGCGTACATGCGGTAGACCACCCGCTCGAAGTTGAAGTGCCCGCGGCGCACGGCCAGCGCACGGCCCCAGTAGTCGGGATTGAGCCGGTATTCGATGCGCCGCGGCATCTCGACCTTGTCGATGAGGTACGGGCCCGAGAGGATGGGGTATTCGGTGACCAGCTCGTCCAGCTTCTTGGCCTTGCCGTCGGGCTGCGCACCCCACTTGCGGCTGAACACCGGCATGGTGCCGGCCACGAACACCTGCTCGCGCGTCTTGTCGCGGAACTCGAAACGCAGCGTGCGCTCGTCCAGCACCACGACGCGCGCGATGCCGGCCAACTGGGTCTGCACAGCCGGGCGCGCATGTTTGCCGGCCAGCATCTCGAAGCTGTGGCGCACGTCTTCGGCCCGCACCGGGTCGCCGTTGGAGAAGCGCGCCTCGGGGCGCAGGCGGAAGCTCACGCTGGCGAAGTCCGGCGCGACATTGATCGCCTCGGCGAGCAACCCGTACATCGCCTGCGGCTCGTCCTGCCCGAGATGCGCCAGGCCCTCGACCATCCAGATGAGAACGCCCGCCGGCGCGTTGCCGCGCGTCGTCCAGGGGTTGAACTTGTCGAAGCTCGAACGCCGGTCGGGGTTCTTCAGCTTCAGCGTGCCGCCCTTGGGCGCTTCGGGGTTGACGTAGTCGAAGTGCCTGAAGTCGGGGCCGTACTTCGGCGCGCCGTAGGCCGCGAAGGCGTGTACCCAGCGGCCGGTGAAGGCGGCACCGTCTTCGGGTTCTGTTGCGGCTGCCGCGGTGGCGGCGGTCCTCGGCGCAGGGTCTGCCGATGCAGCCGCGCGAACCGCGGCACCCTTGCCCTGCGCCAGCGCCGAAGGCAGCGCCGCGGCCCAGGGCGCGCCCAGCAGCGCCGCGGCCAGCTGCCGGCGGCGCCGGTTGACCCGGCTCACTGGACTGCCCTGCGCGCTGCGCGCTTCGGAATGAGCGCTTGGGAGCGGCCCGGCGCGCTCATTGGAGTGCCTTCGCGCCTGAAGCGCTTCGGGATGAGCGCTTGGGAGCGGCCCGGCGCGCTCATGCCGGCTTCGCCGCGGTCGCCGTGGCCGGCTTGAGCAACTTCTCGCAGGCCACGCGGTCATCTGGCCCGGTCTTCGCGCACAAGCCGTCCAGTTGCGTCTGCAGCCGCTTCATCACCGCGGCATGCTTGCCCTCGCCGTTCCAGCCCACCAGCTTGTTGCCGGCGCGCTGCAGGCTGCGCACGCTGCGGCCCTCGAAGGCGCCGGCATCCCCGGCGGCTTCGCGCAGCAGCTGCGCGGCCACCTTCTCGATGCGCGCGGGGTCCTGCGGCGCCAGGTCGATGAGCGCGGTGAGGTAGCCCGAACCCCATTGCAGCCGGGTGGCCGGGCCCCGGCTCTTTTCGAATGCCTCGCCGTACCAGCGCAGCGCCTCGTCCTTCTTGCCCTGCTTGCGCGCGTTGCTGCCCAGCTGGCTCATCAGGTAGTAGGCCGAGTGGCTCTTGGCGAGGTTGCTCTTGAGCAGCGCCTCGCTGTCGGCCCACAGCCCCGCGCGGCCCAGCGCATAGGCCGCCGCGGTGATGACCGCCTGGCGCTCGTAGCCGTCGGTGATCTCGCGGTCGGCGCGCGCCACATGCTCGCGCGCGTCGGCCAGCAGCGGCTCGGCGAGCTTGGGGTGCGCGTCTTCCTTGGGCACCTTCAGCCGCGCCAGGTCGATGCGCGCGATCAGCGCGCCCATGCGGTCACCGCGCGACAGCGTCGCATCCGCCTCCAGGCGCTTCAGCGCGGCGTCGTAGGCCGCCACCAGCGGCACACGGCGCGGCGACTCGTCGTCTTCCAGCGTGCGCACGATGTCGGCGGCGCCGCCGGTCAGCACGTCCATCTGCGTGCGCACCTCGCGCGCATCGGCCAGCACCTTGTTCACGCGCTGGCGCAGTGCGTCGTCGGCCTTCAGGCCCTTGCCGTCGTCGCTGGCGGCCAGCGCCTTGAGCCACAGCCGCGTGGTGGTTTCGCCTTCGCCATTCAGGCCGCCAGGGCTGGCCGCGGCCAGCTTCACCAAAGTGCCGGGCAGTTCGGCCTTGGGCACCAGCTGCTGCTCGTCGGTTTCCCAGCTGTAGAAGGCCAGGAGCCGCCACTCGTTGGCGGTCAGGGCCTTGCCGGCCAGCGCGTCGGCCAGCACCGCCTTGGCGGCGCGCCCGCCCGACAGGCCCAGCTGCAGCGTGGCCAGCGCCTGCGGCGCGTCCACTTCGCCGGGCAGCCGCGTGATCTCCTGGCCCTCGGGGGTGAACAGCACCGTGGTCGGGTAGCCGCTCACCTTGAAGCGCGTGCCCAGCTTCTGCGCGCCCGGCCGGTCGCCGTCGACATGCACGGCGACGAAGTTCTTCGACAGCGCCGCGAACTCCTGGCGGTTGAACAACGTGGCCTTCAGCTGGTTGCACGGCGGGCACCAGGTGGCGCCCCAGTACAGCAGCACCGGCTTCTTCTCGGCCTTGGCGCGGGTGAAGGCGCGCTCGATGTCCGCGTCGGCGGCGGCGGCCTGCCAGGCGACATTCGCCGAAGGTGCCCCGGCGGCCTGCGCGGCGGGTGCGCCGAGCAGCACGGCCGACAAACCGAAGGCGGCGACGCGCGCCGCAGCGGGAAGACACGAGGTGCTCATGGTCGAGGTCCTTGGCGCAGCCCGCACTTGTGGCGCGGTGGCGTCCTGCTGACGAGGGGTGACGATTGTGCGCGACCGCGGCGCGCCGTGCTGCAGCCCTGGTGCAGCCACTTTGCGGGGCACGCCGGCCCGCGGCGCCACCGCGCCGACGCGGCCGCGGCGTGCGTCAACCCCGGCGTGCGCCGCTCAGCGCGAAGCCGCGGGAGCGGCAGGGGCCACGGGGGCCACAGGGGCCGCCGGCGGGCCCGCCGCGGCCGCGCTGGCGGCTGCGCTGGCGGCCGCGGTCGCCGCCTGCGGCGTCTGCACCACGACCCCGGGGCCGAGCGGAATCTCCTCGCTCAGGGTGACTCCGGTGATGAAGTGCCGCGTCTCGCCGAAGCAGCTCGTGGGCAGGCCGACCTTCTCCTCGTAGTGCAGCGCCACGCGCTTGCCCATGTGGCGGGTGATCTGCTGCGCCACGTGGTCGTCGTGGATGGTGAAGTAGAACTTCTCGGCGGTGGAGCCGGGCAGCGAGACGAGTGCGAGCTCGCCCTCCCAGGTCTTGCAGACCCAGCCCTTCTTCGACAGCTTTTGCACCCAGCCGGCGCGCTCGCCGCTGGAGTAGCTCCACTTCCAGGCCGCCCAGAAGTAAAGCGCGGCGAGGCCGACGATCACGACAAGCGGCAGGACAAGGCGTTTGAACATGGTGTGCGGGGTCCGCCGGGTGCGAGGGTCGGGGCGTGGGCCGGCAAGCCCGGCGGCGCCACCGACCCCGGCGCAAGGCGAACGGCAGGAAGTGACCGAGGCGGCGGATTATCCCGGCCCGTCGAGCACCAGCTCGGCGGCGGCCAGGTCTTCGATGGCGTTGCCCACCGACTTGAACAGTGTGCGCTCGTCGTCGCGCTCGCGCGCGCGGCACCGGCCGTGGACGAGATCGGCCAGCGTCCCCATGGCGCGCGCGGCCTCGAAACACCCCTCGTCGATGGCCATCAGCACGTCGCCGGCCTTGGCCAGCGCCTCGGCCGTGTCGACCCACACGCCGGCCTGCGCGAAGGCCGCGCCGTCGGCCTCGCGCATGTGCGGGGCGTAGCTGCCGATGAGGTCCAGGTGCGCGCCGGGCTGCAGCCACGCCCCCTGCACCAGCGGCGTGGTGGACATCGTGGCGCAGCTGACGATGTGGGCGCGCGCCGCGGCCGCCGGCAGGTCGGTGACGGCGAGGGCGTCGAAGCCGGCGGCCCGGCACTGCGCCGCCAGCGCCTGGGCGGCCTCGGCGCGGCGGGCCCACACCGCCACCTCGCCCAGCGTGGGCCGCACCGCGCGCATGGCCTCGGGCAGCAGTGCGGCCACGCGGCCGGCCCCCACCAGCAGCAGCCGCGCAGCGTCGCCGCGCGCCAGGTGCGCCGCCGCCAGGGCGCTGGCCGCCGCGGTGCGCCGCGCGGTGAGCTCGCTGCCGTCCATCACCGCCAACGGCACGCCGGTGGCGGCGTCGAACAGGCTGTACAGGCCGTGCACGCCCGGCAGGCCGCGCGCGCCGTTGCCCGGGCAGACGGTGACGGTCTTGACCCCCAGGCGGCCGCCCTCGCGCCAGGCCGGCATCAACAGCATGCTGCCGCCGCCGGGCAGGCTGTGCGGATGCCGCTGCGGCACCTCGGCGCCGGCGAGGAACGCGCGCCGCAACGCCTGCACCAGCGCCGGCATCGGCGTGCGCGCGCGGACCGTGAGGGCGTCGAAGACTTGCATGGCGTTGGGCCGGGCAGGCTGGGCGCGGGGTATCGGGTTGAGTCCAGGCGGGTGGGCCAGCGGTCCCGCGGCTCGCGCCGGCGGCTTGGCCGCCCACGCGACCAGGCGCGAGCGCGGCCGCCAGCAGCCGCGGGCATTGTGTCCGACAGGCGCCGGCACCCGCGTCGTCGCTACCATCGCGCCCGCGCGCCGGGACGGCATGCCTTGCCGGACCCGCGAGCGCGCAGCAGGAGAACCTTCGATGACGCTGCTCGTGCTGGGCCTCGTGCTCTTCCTCGGCGCCCACTCGGTGCGCATCTTCGCCGAGGGCTGGCGCCAGGCGATGGTGATGCGCCTGACGCCCAACGGCTGGAAGGGCCTGTACTCGCTGGTCTCGATCGCCGGCCTGGCGCTCGTCGTCATCGGCTTCGGCGCGGCGCGTCAGCAGCCGGTGCTGCTGTGGGTGCCGCCGGTCTGGACGCGGCACCTGGCCTCGCTGCTGGTGCTCGTCTCGCTGGTGATGATCGTCGCGGCCTACGTGCCCGGCAACCACATCAAGGCGCGGCTGGGCCACCCGATGATCCTCGGCGTCAAGGTGTGGGCGTTTGCCCACCTGGTCAGCAACCAGATGCTCGCCGAGTTGGTGCTGTTCGGCTCGTTCCTGGTCTGGGCCGTGCTCGACTACCGCGCCGCCAAGGCGCGCGACCGGGCGGCCGGCGTCACCGCCGCGCCCGGGCGCCTGGTGCCCACGCTCGTCACCGTCGTGGTGGGGGTCGGCCTATGGGCCGCCATCGCCTTCTGGGCCCACGGCGCCTGGTTCGGCGTCAAGCCGTTCGGGCGTTAGGTCCGCGGCACCGGGCGCCGGCCTGGTGCCCCCGGGAACGAGTGGCTGCTCCGGCGGCTGCTCCAGCGGCGGCTCCAGCGGCTGCACCAGCTGCGGCCCCTCGCTGGCGCCGCGGCTCACCTCGCGCGACACCGGCCAGGCCTGCAGCCCGCCGGCCGGCGGCACCGCCAGCAGCGGCGCGATGCGCGCTTCGTCGTGCACCTCGCGCGCGAGCCAGGTGGCCCAGTCGCCCGGTGCCAGCAGCACTGGCATGCGCTCGTGGATCGGCGCCATCAGCGGGTTGGCTTCGCAGGTGATGACGCAGCAGGTGAGCAGCCACGGCGCCTCGGGGCCGCTGCGCCAGGCTTCGAACAGGCCCGCCATCGCCAGCGGCTGGCCGCCCACCGCGCTGATGTACCAGGGCTGCTTGGCCGGTTTGCCGCCGATGCGGGTGGCCTGCCACTCGTAGAAGCCGCTGGCCGGCAGCAGGCAGCGGCGCCGGCGGATGGCCTGGCGGAACGAGGGCTTGTCGAACCCGCCCTCGGCCCGCGCGTTGTTCAGCCGCGCACCCAGCTTGGGGTCGGCGGCCCACGAGGGCACCAGGCCCCAGCGCATCAGCTCGGCAATGCGCTCGCCCTGGCGGGTCTCGTAGACCACCGGCACGTCGGACTGCGGCGCGACGTTCCAGCGCCTGGGGAACAGCGGCACCCGCAGCACCGAAAAGCCCGAGACCAGCGTCTCGGGGTCGTAGGCCACGACGTAGCGCCCGCACATGGCACGCGATGTTGTCACGCCCTCCGGCGGGGGAGCCGGGCCGCGCTGCCGCACCCCCCGCGCGATCCCCCCGCCGGGGAATCCCCCGGCACGCCGCCGTCGGGGCGATGGGCGCAGGCGATCGCGCGGCCGAGCATGCCGCCATCGCAGCACCACCGACCAGGAGAGCCCGATGCGCCGATCGACCCCCCACCGCCGCCGCCCCACGCGCCGCCTGCCGTGGTGGATCCGCCGGGCCGTGCGCCTGTGGGCCCGGTGCGCCAGCCGGCTGTCCGGCGCCGCCGGCGGCGCCGCACTGCACGCGCCGGCCAGTGAGGAGTTCGAACTGCCCGCGGGCGTGCCGCCCGACGAGCGCCGTTGCGGCTGGTTCGACTCCAGCCTCGACCTGCGCGAAGGGCTGGCGGTCAGCGAGCACGCCGGCGGCGACCCGGTGGTCGCCGAGCTGACGGTGCCCGCCTGGGTGCAGATGCAGCTGGGCGGCTGGCAACCGGAAGCCTCGCTGGCGGCGGCGTGACCGCGGCCGGGCGGGCCCAAGTGCCGCGCCGCAGGCGAAACACCAGGGCACAGCCCCCACCCACGCCCGGCGCAGAATGCTCACCATGAGATCTGCCCACCCATCGCGCCGGCGGAGCGCTGCCGCCCTGACCCTGGCCGCCCTGGCCCTCTGGCTGTTCGCCTTGCTCACGGCCTGCGGCGGCTTCGGCGACGACCGCACCAAGGCCCAGGTGCGCCTCGTGAACGCCGCCGATTCCCAGGCCTACCCCGCGCTGCAACTCACGGTGGACGGCGCGCTGCGGCAGGGCAACGTGGCCCCGGGCGAAACCGCCGCCTATGCCGAGGTGGACCCGGACAAGACCCCCTCGGCCATCTCGGCGGCCGGCTCGCCCACCGCGCTGCTGTCGTTCACCCCGAGCCTGACGCGCAACCGCCACTACACGGTGCTGGCCTTCGGCGGCGCCGGCGCGCTGCGCCAGCTGCTGGTGGACGACAACGCGGCCGAGCCGGCTGCCAACCGCACGTCGCTGCGCGTCATCAACGCCGCACCCGATGCCGGCAGCCTGGACGTCTACCTCACCGCAGCCGGCGACAGCCTCGACACCGCCGTGGCGGCACGCGCCGGGGCCGTCTACGGCGAACTGAGTCCGGTGCTCGATGTGGCCAGCGGCACCTGGCGGCTGCGCGTGGCCGCGTCCAACAGCAAGACCGACGTGCGGCTGGACGTGCCCGCGGTCGCGCTGGACAGCCGGCAGGTGGCCACGCTGGTGCTGACCCCGTCGCGTGGCGGCGCGCTGGTCAACGCGCTGCTCGTCGTGCAGCAAGGCGCCATCGCGCGGGCCGACGGAACGCAGGCACGGGTGCGCGTGCTGGCCGGCGTCGCCGACAGCGCCACCGTCACGGCCACGCTGGGCGGCACGGCGCTGATCTCGGCAGTGGGCTCGCCGGCGCTGAACGGCTACGCGCTGGTGCCGGCCGGCGCGCCGGCGTTGGCCATCTCGGTGAACGGCAACACGGTGGCGGCCCCTGCCGCGTCGCTGGTGGCGGGCGGCGACTACACGCTGCTCGTCCACGGCGCGGCAGCCACCCCCGCGGCGGCCTGGATCACCGACGACAACCGCCCGCCCACGGTCAGCGACACGGTGCGCGTGCGCCTGGTCAACGCCACGGCCGGCATCGCCGGGGCACTTTCGATGACGGTGGACGCGCTGCCGGTGGCCAGCGGCGTGGCCACGGCCACCGCCTCGGCCTACGGCAGCGCCGACGCGAGCGAAGTGGCGGCGATCTCCGTCACCGCGGCCGGCATGGCGCAGGCGGTGTTCAGCGCCACCAACCAGCGCCTGACGGCCGGGTCGGTGTACAGCGTGTTCGTGGTCGGACCGCAGGGTTCAACCACGGGCATCGTGCGCAAGGACCGGTGAGCAGGAGCGGCCGCCCCTGCACCGGGCCGGCGCCGGGCCCGGCCGATCCATGCCGGCCCGCCCCCCCTCTCGCAGCGTTCGGGCAGGCCGTGCCTGAGTGCGATCACCGCCCGATGCGTGCCCCGGCCTGCCGAG
This sequence comes from Rubrivivax sp., assembly GCA_016789865.1. Classification (GTDB taxonomy): domain Bacteria; phylum Pseudomonadota; class Gammaproteobacteria; order Burkholderiales; family Burkholderiaceae_C; genus Rubrivivax. Next base: position 3,150 of record JAEUPC010000138.1, on the reverse strand, counting down.
GCGGCAGCGGTTACGCCAGCCGGCCGGCGCGGAAGTCTTCCACCGCCTGGAAGATCTCCTGGTTGGTGTTCATCACGAACGGGCCGTACTGCGCAATCGGCTCGTTCAGCGGCCGGCCCGCGATGACGATGGCGCGCGCGCCCTGCTCCCCCGCCACCAGCGCCACGCCGTCGCTGCCGTCGGCATTGGCCAGGATGGCCATGCGCTGCGAGCGCACGGCCGTCTGGCCGATCAGCAGCTCGCCGCGGTAGACGTAGACGAAAGCGTTGTGCGCCGCCGGCAGCGGCTGCGCGAAGGTCGCGCCCGGCTCCAGGTGCAGGTCCAGGTACAGCGGCTCGGTGTCTTCGCGCTGCATCGCGCCGGCCACGCCCTGCGCGTGCCCGGCAATGACGCGCGCCGTCACACCGCCGCCTCGCCACTCGGGAATGTCTTCGGGCCGGATGTCGCGGTACCAGGGCTGGCGCATCTTGTGCTTGGCAGGCAGGTTGAGCCACAGCTGGAAACCTTCCATGCGGCCCTCTTCCTGCTCGGGCATCTCGCTGTGGATGACGCCGCGGCCGGCGGTCATCCACTGCACGGCACCGGGCGTGAGCAGGCCTTCGTTGCCGGCACTGTCCTTGTGGCGCATGCGGCCTTCGAGCATGTAGGTGACCGTCTCGAAGCCGCGGTGCGGGTGGTCGGGGAAGCCGCCGATGTAGTCGGCCGCGGCGTCGCTGCCGAAGGCGTCGAGCATCAGGAAGGGGTCCAGGCGCCGCTGCAGGTTCTGCGTCAGCACGCGCGTGAGCTTGACGCCCGCGCCGTCGCTGGTGGGCTGGCCTTGCACGAGGCGCTCGACGGGGCGCGGCGCGGCAACCGCAAGGGCGGCGGCAGTGCCGTCCGCGCGCCGCGTGGAGGTGACGGAGGTGTCCATGCAGCCAATGTAGCGGCACCGGCCGCGGCGCGCAGCCGCCCGGGTTTGCCGACATCGTTCGAAACGGTTGCGCGGTGCGCGCGGTGCGCGCCGTGCACCTTGTGCGCGCCTTGCCGCAGGCGCGCCCCGGCCGCGGCGGTGGTAATCTGATCCGCCCCGGTCCACGAGAGCGCGCCATGAAAGCCATCTGGAAAGGCACCGTCATCGCCCACAGCGACGACACCGTGCTGGTCGAAGGCAACCACTACTTCCCCGCCGAGTCGGTGAACCCGAAGTTCCTGCTGCCCAGCAATACCAAGACGATGTGCTCCTGGAAGGGCCAGGCCAGCTACCACACGGTGTTTGTCGGCGGCGAGGCCAACCCCGACGCCGCCTGGTTCTACCCGCAGCCCAAGGAGGCGGCCGCGAACATCCAGGGCCGCATTGCGTTCTGGAAAGGCGTGCAGGTCGTCGAGTAGCGCTGCCGCGCCGGCCGCCGACCTCTCAACGCGCCGCGCCGTGGCCGCGCACGCCCTGCCGCTTTCGCACCGCAAGCGTCTGCGCGAGGTGTGGCGGTCGGCCGGCTGGCCGTGCCGTGACCTGGTCGAGGTGGACCTGCTGGCCGCCGGGCTGCTGGAGCGGCTGCGCGACGCCGATGGCCGCGAGACCCTGCGTCTCACCGACGCCGGCATCCAGGCACTGGCGGCCACGGTGGCGCGCCACCGCGCCGCGCTCGACGCCCACGAAACCCTCGTGGCACGCGTGGCCGAGCAGATGCGGCGCGACGGGCGCGTCGTCTGGCGCGGCCTGTCGCTGCGCGCGCCGCTGGCACCCCTGGCACCCCTGGCGCCGACCCCGGGAATCGCACCGCCGCCGGCGCCCGTCGACGCGGCCGGCGCGCCGTCTGTGCCACCGTCTGTGCCACCGTCTGTGCCACCGCCGGGGCCCGGTGGGCCGGGCGCCCCCGCCGGGCCTGCCGGCCCTCTCGCCGATCTCGGGCTGGAAGTCGCCGCGGCTGCGCCAGCCACGCCGCCTCGCGTGCGCTGGGTGATGGCGATGCCCGATGTCTACTCGATCCGCCACACCACCGTGGAGGCCTTCACCGAGCCGGCGGTGCACGAGATCAAGGTGCGCCGCGCCGACCTGCTGGCCGACCTGAAGCGGCCGGACAAGGGCGCGGCGTACCTCGCGCTGTCCAGCCAGTGCTGGTATGTGCTCGGCCCCGGCGTGGGCACCGCGGCCGACGTGCCCGAGGCCTTCGGCGTGCTCATCGACGACGGGCGCCGCCTCGAGCTGGCGCGGCCCGCGCCGCGCCGCGCCGTGACGCCGGGCTTCGCGGTGTGGATGGCGCTGGCGCGCGCCTGCGCCGAGCCGCCCGGTGAAGACCCGCCGCAGGGCATGCTGCCCCCGGCGTGAGCGGCGCGACCTTGTTCCGTGCGGTCCGGGCGGCCCGCTCACTCGGCTTCGCGATCGATCGAACAGGTCAGTGTCAGGGCCACAGACCGTGGCGGGATCGGGCCGCCGGGGTGCCCTGCTCCGCGAATGTCCTCTTGCGGCGGCCCGGCTTCGCGGGTCCCCCGCATGCCCCCTTGATTTCGCTGCGCAGGGCACCCCATCGTCCCGGTCCGGCACCCGCGTCGGGGGCGCGTCGGGACTTGGCCCACGAAGGCCAACCCAGGCGCCACCGAGGACGGCGGGGGGTCGGCGCAGCGAAATGGAGGATGCATTCAGGGGTCCAGCGAAGCTGGGCCGCTGAATCAGTCGGTCCAGATCACCTTCCGGCGCGTGCCCACCCACTGGTCGTAGTGGCCGGCGAAGCGGTCTTCGATCCGGTTGCGCTTGACCTTGAAGGTCGGCGTGATGAGGTCGTTTTCCACCGTCCAGGCCTCGGCGGTGACCACCAGGCAGTCCAGTTGCTCGTGCGGATCGAGCGTCTGGTTGATCGCCTCCAGGTACTCGGTGAGCGAACGCTCCAGCTCGCTGCGCCCGCCGGCCTCGGCGGCCTTGCGGGCGGCCTCCACGTTCAGCATCACCAGCGCCAGCGGCTGGCCGAGGTTGGCGCCGGTCACGCAGCAGGCCTCCACCGCGGTGTGCATGACCAGGCGGTCCTCGATCGGTGCCGGCGCCACGTACTTGCCCTTGCTGGTCTTGAACAGGTCCTTCACGCGGCCGGTGATGCGCAGGTTGCCGGCGTTGTCGATCGAGCCCTTGTCGCCGGTCTTCAGCCAGCCGTCCTCGGTGAAGGCCTCGCGGGTGAGCGC
>JAEUPC010000104.1 GCA_016789865.1 Rubrivivax sp. | reverse complement strand
CGCGCTCATCCGGCGCGGCATCCGCGACACGCTGCTGGACGCCAGCGACATCCGCGTCGTCGGCGAGGCCTCCGACTATGGCGAGCTGCGCTCGCTGATGCGCAACCTGGGCCAGGGGCGCGCCGCGCCGTGCGACGTGCTGGTGCTGGACATCAACCTGCCCGGGCGCAGCGGCCTGGACGCGCTGGCGGCGCTGAAGGACGAGGGCTCGCCGGTGAAGGTGGTGGTGGTCAGCATGTACCCCGAAGACCAGTACGCGCTGCGTGCGCTGCGCGCCGGGGCCTACGGCTACGTGAACAAGGGCGGCGACCCGCAGACCATCGTGCAGGCCGTGCGTCAGGTGGCGGCAGGCAAGAAGTTCGTCACGCCCGAGATCGCGCAGATGCTGGTGGAGAACCTCAACGCGCCGGAGGTGGAAAACCGGCACCAGACGCTGTCCAACCGCGAGATGGAGACGCTGGTGCTCATCGCCAGCGGCAAGCGCCTGGCCGACATTGCCGACAAGCTGAACCTGAGCGCCAAGACGGTGTCGGTGTACCGCGCCCGCGTGCTGGAAAAGCTCCAGCTGTCGAACAACGCCGAACTGACGGTCTACGCCATCCGGCACGGGCTGGTGGGGCAGTGACCGCGCAGCGCCGCCGCTGCGCCGCGCGCGCGCTGGCGTGCGCAGGCACAGGCACAAGCACAAGCAAAAGCAAAAGCACAAGCGCAGGCGCAGGCGCAGGCGCGGGCGCGGGCGCGGGCGGGCGCGCGGGCGCAGGTGGCGAGGTGTCGCCGTGACAGCGGCCGCCGACGACCCGGCGCAGCAGGCACGCCACGGCGGGCGCGAGTGGCTGTCGCTGGCCCTGCTCGAGGCGCGCAACGAACTGCTCGCGCGCCTGTCGGCGCAGGCCGGCAGCATGCAGGCGTGGCGGCTGGCCGCGCGCGCGGGCTGGTTCCAGGAGTGGTGGATCGCCCGCCACGTGCAGCGCGGGCGCGGGGAAGCGGCCGATGCGGGTTCGCCGCGGCTGCCGGGCATCGAGCCGCGGGCCGAAGGTTGGCTGAGCGAAGCCGCGCCGGCGGACGCCGAGCAGATTCGAGGCTACCTCGCGCGCACGCTGGAGCAGACGCTCGATCTGCTCGGGCACGCCGAGGACGCCGCCGCGGGACTGCACTTCTTTCGCCTGGCGCTGCAGCACGAGGACCGTGTCGCCGAAGCCCTGGGCCACGACCTCACCGTGCTGCTGCCGCCGCCGCGCCCGCAGCGCGAGGCGCTGGGCGTGCCGGCGGCCCGATGGCAACTCGGCAGCGAACGCGACAGCGGCTACGTGCCGCCGGGCGAGCGCTGGGCGCACGAGATCGCGGTGCCCGAGTTCGAGATCGATGCGCAGTGTGTCAACTGGGCGCAGTTCGCCGAGTTCGCCGAAGACGGCGGCTACGACCGCCGCGACTGCTGGAGCGCCGCCGGCTGGGACTGGCTGCAGGGCGACGGGCGCCGTGCGCCGCGCGACGTGGAACAGCTGGCCGGCAGCGTGCTCGTCATGCGCAGCGGCCAGTTGCAGCGCGCGCCGCTGCAGCAGCCGGCCATGCAGGTCACGCGCCACGAGGCCCAGGCCTGGTGCCGCTGGGCCGGCCGCCGTCTGCCCACCGAGCCCGAGTGGGAACTCGCCGCCCATGTCGCGGCGCGGCGCGGTTTCGTGTGGGGCGATGTGCTGGAGTGGGTGGCCGGCACCGCGCGCGACTATCCCGGTGCCGAGGCCGCGGCATCGCCCGGGGCGCTGGACGTAATCGGCGAGTCGGTCAACGTGGCCGGGCACGCCGTGCGGCCCGGCGTGCTGCGCGGCTGCACCGGGGCGACGCCGGCGCGCTGGCGCCACGCCAAGGCGAGGCGCTTCGCGTGGCCGCACGAAGACACCCAGCGCAGTGGGTTCCGCAGCTGCACGGTGTAGGGTGTAGCGGGCGCGCAGCGGCGCGGCGCAACCGCTGCAGGCGGCGTGCGCGGTGCATCGTGCACTGTGCGGCCGGGGCCGGCGCCGCAGCGATACTCGGCCGGTGAACGCGACGCCGATGAATCCGACGCCGATGACCGCCCTCACGCCGCCGCGCGGAGCCGTGGCCGAACCCGAGTCACGCTGGCCCGACGGCGACCCCGACGAGCCCTGGCGCATGCTGCTCAGCCCGCGCGGCCGCATCTCGCGGCGGCGCTTCTGGATGTGGGGCGTGGGCGCGCTGCTCGGCTTGGGCCTGGTGCTGCACGGCCTGCTGGCCGTGGCGGGCGTGCGCAGCGGCACCGCCGAGCACCTGGTCAACGTGGCGCTGGCCTGGCCGGCGGTGATGATCTCCATCAAGCGATGGCACGACACCGGGCGCCCCGGCACCTGGGTGCTGGTGGCACTGGTGCCGGTGGTCGGCTGGCTCGGGCTGCTGCTGGCCAACGGCGCGCTGCGCGGCACGCCGGGGCCGAACCGCTTCGGCCCGACACCCGGGCAGTGACCGCCGCCGGCAAGGCGCCGAGTCAGTACCGCCCGGTGATGCCCGCGATGCGCAGGTAGAGGTTGGCGGCCCACGCCACGCCGGCGCGCTGCAGCCAGCCGCGCCAGCCGGCCCGCACCGGGGTGCCGCCGACCTCGCGCGAGTCGGCGAATGCCGCCTCGAACCGCGCGGCCAGCGCGCGCGCGAAGCCGGCGTCGCGCACCACCACGTTGGCTTCCAGATTCAGCAGCAGTGACAGCGGGTCGATGTTGGAGCTGCCCACCGTGGCCCACTCCTCGTCGACCACCGCCACCTTGGCGTGCAGGAAGGCCGGCGTGTATTCGAAGATGCGCACGCCGTTGGCGCGCAGCTCGTCGTACAGCGCGTGCGCGGCGATGGCGGCGATGCGGTAGTCGATCTTGCCCTGCAGCAGCAGGCGCACGCGCACGCCGCGCCGCGCCGCACGGCGCAGCGCGCGGCGGAACACGCGGCCGGGGTAGAAGTAGGGCACGGCGATGTCCACCCGCTCGCGCGCGCCGCGGATCGCCTCGACGTAGCTGCGCTCGATGGCGCGGCGCTGGCGCAGGTTGTCGCGCACCAGGAAGGCGGCGCTCATCGGGCTGGTGTCGGACACCGCGGCCAGTTCGGCCGCGCCGCGAAGCTGCCGCATCAGCGTGCGCGCCCGGTCGATGCGCGCGGCGCTGCGCGCCAGCGTGCGCACCTCCTCGCGCCAGCTGCTGGCCAGGTGCGCACGGGCCCACATCGCGCGGGCCGTGGCGTGCACCGCGGTGGCCAGTGGCCCGCCGACCTCCACCGCGAAATCCAGCCGCGGCTGTTCGCTCCAGCCGTGGCGCAGGTCGAAACGGTCGTCGATGACGTTGATGCCGCCGACAAAGGCCACCGCGCCGGAGGGTGCGTCGCGATCGGCTGCGGCCGGGGTGCCCGCGTCGGCGGGCGGCGTGTTGCCGGTTGGCGCGTCGCAGGCGAACAGCTTCTGGTGCAGCCGGCGCAGTTGCCCGGGCTGCAGCCAGGCCCACCAGCGCTCCAGCGGCCGGAACACTTCCAGCCGCACGGGGGTGCCGGCCAGGCGCCGGCGGATCGCCGGCAGCGCGGCGTTGCTGCCGAAACCGTCGATCACCAGGTGCACGGCCACGCCGCGCTGCGCCGCGCCGCACAGCGCGTCGAGCAAGGCGGTGGCCGTGGCGTCGTCGTGGAAGATGTAGGTGGCCAGCCAGATCTCGCGCCGCGCCGCGGCGATCGCGGCATGCATGCGCGGGAAGAGTTCGTGGCCGCCTTCCAGCAGCGCCAGCCGGTTGCCGCCGACGTAGCGCGGCGCCGGCACGGCGGTCCAGGCGCGCAGGCGGGCGAGTTCGATCGGGGCCATCGGCGCAGCCAGCCCGGTGCGGCCTGCCTCAGCAGGGCTCCAGCTCGGCCACCAGCGGCAGGTGGTCGGACATGCGCGCCCAGCTGATGCCGCGCGGCACCATCGTCGAGCGGCACTCCAGGCCGCGCAGGTAGAAGCGGTCGAGTGCGAATACCGGGGCCAGCGACGGGAACGTCACGCGCTCGCGGCGGCCGCCGCCGGGCTTGGCGGCGCGCACGAGGCCGAACTCGGCCATCGGGTCGTCGAGCCGTTCGCCCCAGTCGTTGAAGTCGCCGGCCACCACCAGCATCGCGTGCCGCGGCACGTGCGCGGTGATGAACTCGGCCAGCCGCTGCACCTGGCGCACGCGGCTGGCATGCACGAGGCCGAAGTGCACGACGACCGCGTGCACGGTGGCGCCGTTCCACACCACCGGCACATGCAGCAGGCCGCGCTGCTCGAAGGGGTGGTCGCTCACGTCCTGGTGGCCGATGTGCCCGAGCGGCCAGCGCGACAAGAGCGCGTTGCCGTGCTCGCCGTAGCGGGTGATGGCGTTGGTGCGGTAGGCCGCCTCGTAGCCTTCGGGCGCCAGGAACTCGGCCTGGCCCTGGTCGGGCCAGCCGAACCAGGTGCGGTCGAAGCGGCGCGCCTCGCGGGTGTGGAACAGGCGCACTTCCTGCAGGAACACGAGATCGGCGTCGAAGGCCTCGATGGCCAGGCCGAGGTTGTGGATCTCCAGGCGCTTGCGCGGCCCCATGCCGCGCACACCCTTGTGGATGTTGTAGGTGGCCACCCGCAACGCGCCGATGCCGGTGTACGGCGGCATCAGCGAGCTTTGCATTGGGTTGACGCGCGTCATGCGTCGGGCTTCCTGGTGGGGGGGCGGGCGGAGCGGGTGGAGGCGCCGGCGGCAGCGCGCCGCCGCGTGCCCTGACCGGCCGTGGCGACCGGCGCGACTGGCGCACACGCCGGCAGGCGCTGCGGCAGCTGCAGGATGGCCTCGGCATTGCTGGGCGAGAAGCAGGCGTCGGCCGCTTCGCGCCAGGGCAGCCAGCGCCACGCCAGGTGTTCGCGCGGATCGAGCGTGACGGGCGCGACACGCGGCACGGTGAGGCCGAACACATGCTCGGTGTTGTGCGTGACCCCGGGGGCGTAGCGATGGCGCCAGACGGGGTAGATCTCGTACAGGTTTGCCAACCGCCAGTCGGCCAGCCGGCCGCCGGCGCGCACGACCTCGGTGATGTCGATGCCGGTCTCCTCCATCACCTCGCGCGCGCAGGTGGCTTCCAGCGGCTCCCCCGCGTGGTCGAGCGAGCCGGTCACGCTCTGCCAGTAGCCGGGCTTGTCGGCGCGCTCGATCAGCAGCACGTCGAGCGCCGGGGTGTGGATCACCACCAGCACCGACTCGGGGATCTTGAACGGGCGCTTGCTGTCGGACACCGGCGGGATTCTGTCGCGGCGGCTCGGGGGCGCGAGCGTGGAGTGCGAGCGTGGAGTGCGCGGCGGCGGGCGCCGCCGCGCGCGGACTACTTCGTCGCCACGGGGTTGCGCAGCCGGATGTGCAGCTCGCGCAGCTGCGCTTCGTCCACCGCGCTGGGCGCGCCGGTCAGCAGGCACTGCGCGCGCTGCGTCTTCGGGAACGCAATCACGTCGCGGATGCTCTCGGCGCCGGTCATCAGTGTGGCGATGCGATCCAGGCCGAAGGCCAGGCCGCCGTGCGGCGGCGCACCGTACTGCAGCGCGTCGAGCAGGAAGCCGAACTTGATGCGCTGCTGCTCGGGCGATATCTGCAGCGCCTCGAAGACCTTGGCCTGCACCTCGGCGCGGTGGATGCGCACCGAGCCGCCGCCGATCTCCCAGCCGTTGAGCACCATGTCGTAGGCCTTGGCCACGCAGGCGCCGGGGTCGGTGGCCATCAGGTCCTCGTGGCCGTCCTTGGGGGCGGTGAACGGGTGGTGCACGGCGTTCCAGCGGCCGGCTTCCTCGTCGAGCTCGAACATCGGGAAGTCGACCACCCAGGCCGGCGCCCAGCGGTCCTCGAACAGGCCCTTGCCGCGGCCGAACTCGCTGTGGCCGATCTTCACGCGCAAGGCGCCCAATGCGTCGTTGACGACCTTGGCCTTGTCGGCGCCGAAGAAGATGAGGTCGCCGTTGCGCGCGCCGGTGCGTGCGATGAGCTCGGCCAGCGCGGCGTCGTGCAGGTTCTTGACGATCGGGCTTTGCAGGCCTTCGCGGCCCTTGCCGGCATCGTTGACCTTGATCCACGCCAGGCCCTTGGCGCCGTAGATCTTGACGAATTCGCCGTAGCCGTCGATCTCGCCGCGGCTCATCTCGCCGCCGCCGGGGATGCGCAGCGCGGCGACGCGGCCGCCCTTCGTCGCTGCCGGGCCCGAGAACACCTTGAACTCGACGTCCTTCATCACGTCGGTCATCTCGGTGAACTCGAGCTTGACGCGCAGGTCGGGCTTGTCGCTGCCGTAGCGGTGCATCGCCTCGGTGTAGGTGAGCTCGGCGTAGACCGGCAGCTCGACGCCCATCGTCTTGCGGAAGACCGTGCGCACCATCGCCTCGGTGATGGCGCGGATCTCCTGCTCGGTGAGGAAGCTGGTCTCGATGTCGATCTGCGTGAACTCGGGCTGGCGGTCGGCGCGCAGGTCTTCGTCGCGGAAACACTTGGTGATCTGGTAGTAGCGGTCGAAGCCGGCCACCATCAACAGCTGCTTGAACAGCTGCGGGCTCTGCGGCAGTGCGAAGAACTGGCCGTCGTGCACGCGGCTGGGCACCAGGTAGTCGCGCGCGCCTTCGGGCGTGCTCTTGGTGAGCATCGGCGTCTCGACGTCGATGAAGCCCTCGCCGTCGAGGAACTTGCGCACCTCCATCGCCACCTTGTAGCGCAGCATCAGGTTGTTCTGCATCTGCGGGCGGCGCAGGTCGAGCACGCGGTGCGTGAGGCGAACCGTCTCGGAGAGGTTCTCGTCGTCGAGCTGGAACGGCGGCGTGACGCTGGCGTTGAGAACCTCGAGTTCGAGCGCGAGGACCTCGACCTTGCCGGAAACGAGGTTGGCGTTGGTGGTGCCCTCGGGACGCGCGCGCACCTTGCCGGTGACCCTCAGGCAGAACTCGTTGCGCACCGACTCGGCGGTCTTGAACATCGCAGGCCGATCGGGGTCGCAGACGATCTGCACCAGGCCTTCGCGGTCGCGCAGGTCGATGAAGATGACGCCGCCATGGTCGCGGCGGCGATGGGCCCAGCCCATCAGGGTGACTTCCTGGCCCATCAGCTGCTCGCTGACCAGGCCGCAGTAGGTGGTTCTCATGTGCTTGTGTTTCGCTCTGTCGGATTCGGTGGAGCCGGGCGGCGGCGCCGCGCGGCCTGCGAGGAGGGAGGGGGGTGGCGCTTCAGCGGGTGGTTGACGCGACCCGGAAAGACCAGGGCGGGCCGGATGCCGGGCCGGGCCCGCCCGGTCAGTTTCGGGCCGCCACGGTGGCGGTGGCGGCTGGTGCGGCCGGCGTCGCCGTTGCAGCGGGCCGCGCCGGCACCACCGGCACCACCGGCGCCACCGGCACCACCGGCACCACCGGCGCCACCGGCACCACCGGCACCGGGGGCTCGCCGCCATTGCCGTTGCTGCCCTTCATCGGTGGCGACACCACGCCCATCGAGATGACGTACTTCAGCGCCTCGTCCACGCTCATCGCCAGCGGTACCACGTCGGCACGCGGCATCATCAGGAAGAAGCCCGAGGTCGGGTTGGGCGTGGTGGGCACGTACAGGCTCACCCAGTCCAGCCGGGGGTCCAGGCTGCCCGCGGCGGCCGACCCGGCACCCAGGTGCACGGCCACCTCGCCGGCCGGCCGCCCGGTGACGAACGCGATGGTCCAGGCGCCCGGCCGCGGGTACTGCACCAGCACCGCCTCGCGGAACGCGTTGCCGCTGCTGGAGAACAGCGTGTCGGAAACCTGCTTGACCGAGTTGTAGATGCTCTTGACGATGGGGATGCGGCCGATGAGGTTGTCCCACATCGACAGCCACCACTGGCCCACGAAGTTGGCCGCGAAGATGCCGGTGGACAGCAGCAGCACCGCCAGCACCAGCACCGAAAGCCCCGGCACGTGGCGCAGCGACTCGAGGAATGCGTAGGCCGACTGCGGCAACACCGCTTGCGTCACCGACAGCAGTGCCGAGAACAGGCTGTCCAGGCCGCCCAGCACCCACGACAGCACCCACACCGTGATGGCCAGCGGCAGCCACACCAGCAGGCCGGCGACGATGTACTTCTTCATGGCAGCGGGGAACGCGGGCGCGATGGTGCGGTGGCAGCGTGGCGGTGGCGGTTCAGCTGCCCGCAGGGGGAGGCGCAGGTGCCGCCGGCGCAGGCGCCGGTGCAGCCTTGGCATCTGCCGAGGTCTTGCCGGCCGCAGGCTGGGCAGCCTTGGCGGTTTCCGCGTTCGCGGCCTTGTCGGCGCCTTTGTCCGCGCCCTTGTCAGTGCCCTTGTCGCCAACCGGGGTGGCGTCCTTGTCGCTGCCCTTGTCAGCGCCGTCGCCCTCGGCCTGGCCCCCGCTGTTGCCGCCGCGGAAGTCGGTGACGTACCAACCCGAGCCCTTGAGCTGGAAGCCGGCGGCGGTGACCTGCTTGGTGAACGTGGCCGCACCGCATTCAGGGCAGTCGGTCAGCAGCGGATCGGAGATCTTCTGCAGGACGTCCTTCGCGTGCCCGCAACTGGTGCAGCGATAGGCGTAGATCGGCATGGCGGGCTCAGCGGGGTCTGTGCGGCGAAAAGCCGGCGATTATAGGTTTGCGTCCTCGGCCGGCCCGGGGGGTGCGGGCGCGGGGGCGCGGCGGCGCGGGTGCCGCCCGTGTGCCGCAGCCGGCGGGAACTGGCGCTGCGCTGCCCATGACGGGCAGCTCAGCGCGGCTCAGTGCAGATCGGTGCCGATCTCAGCGCAAATCAGCGCGAGCCGTGGCCAGCGCGCCCGCCGTGGTGATGGGCCGCGGGCTGTGCGTGGCGCAGGGTGGTCTCGATGGAGTGCCCCCGGTTGCCGATCAACTGCGGGGCCAGCGACCCCATCAGCATGCCGATGATCGAGCCGAGGAACCCGATCAGGTTGGCCGGCACCATCGCGTCGGCCGCCACCTGCGAGGCACCGAGCCAGCAGCCGATGCCCAGGATGATGGAGAACAGCGCCCCCTGCGTGGTGGCGCGCTTCCAGTACGCGCCGGCCAGCAGCGGGATGAAGGCGCCGGCCAGCGTCACGTTGTAGGCGTTCTGCACCATCTCGTACATCGTGCTCTTGCTGTTGAGCGCAAACAGCAGCGCGCCGGCCGTGAAGGTGACGAGGATGACGCGCAGCATCAGCAGGAACTGCTTGTCGCCCATGCGCGGCGCGAAGGGCCTGAGCACGTTTTCGGTGAACAGCGAGGTCGGCGCCAGCAGCGCGCCGCTGGCGGTGGACAGGATGGCCGACAGCAGCGCGCCGAAGAACATCACCTGTGCCCACAGCGGCATCTTCGTGAGCACCAGGTCGGGCAGGATCTTCTGGATCTCGCGCGCATCCTCGGAGCCGAACAGCTTGGCCACCGCGGGGTCGGCGACGATCGCGGAGTAGGCGATGAAGATCGGCACGAAGGCGAAGCAGAAGTAGATGCCGGCGCCGATCACCGTGCCGCGCACGGCGGTGTTCTCATCCTTGGCGCTGGTCATGCGCTGGAACACGTCTTGCTGCGGGATCGAGCCGAAGGCGAAGGCGAAGAAGGCGCCCGCCATCACCCACCAGCCCTTGGCGTCTTCGGGGAAGAAGTTGAACTTGCCGTCGGCCGAAGCCTGCGCGATGACCTTGCTCGCGCCGCCGGCCAGGTCGCCGACGAGCACCGCCACGAGCGTGAGGCCGATCAGGATGACGACGGTCTGGAACAGGTCGGTGAAGGCCACCGACCACATGCCGCCGAAGATGGTGTACACCAGCACCACCGCGGCGCCGATGAGGATGCTGGCGGTAAGGTCGAGCGCGCCGCCCGAGAGCACATGGATCACCAGGCCCAGCGCCGTCATCTGCGCCGAAGTCCAGCCCAGGTAGCTCAGCACGATGGCCACGCTGGTCAGCACCTCCACGCCCTTGCCGTAGCGCTGCTTGTAGAAGTCGCCGATGGTCAACAGGTTCATGCGGTAGAACAGCCGAGCGAACAGCAGCGCCGCCAGCACCAGGCACACGCTGGCGCC
>JAEUPC010000027.1 GCA_016789865.1 Rubrivivax sp. | reverse complement strand
ACTACGAGATCCTGTTCTGGGGCGGCGGCCACGCGCTGCAGTTCACCTGGACGCTGCTGATGCTGGTGGCCTGGCTCGTGCTCGCGCAGGCCTGCGGCGCGCGCGTGCCGCTGTCGCCGCGCATCGTGCTGCTGCTGTTCGTGGTGGCGCTGGTGAGTGTGTTCGTCACGCCGCTGGCCTACCTGATGCACGACGTGAGCACCGTCGAGCATCGCGACATGCACACCTGGGGCATGCGCTTCGGTGGGGGGCTGGCGATCCTGCCGTTCGTGCTGGCGGTGGGGCTGGCGATGCGCACGCTTCGAAACCTCTCACCGGCGCAGCGGCCGCTGGGCGCCGCCCTCGGGGCCTCGATGCTGCTGTTCGTGGCCGGCGGGCTGATCGGGCTCACCATCTCGGGCAGCAACGTCAAGATACCGGCGCACTACCACGGCTGCATCGTCGGCGTGACGCTGGCCTTGATGGGCCTCGTGCTGCACCTGCTGCCGCAGCTGGGCTGGCGCGAGGCCACCGGCCGGCTCGCGGTGGCGCAGCCGTGGCTGTATGGCATCGGCCAGCTGCTGCACATCGTGGGGCTCATGTGGTCCGGCGGCTATGGCGTGCAGCGCAAGGTGGCCGGCGGCGAGCAGGTGCTGCGCAGCGCGTCCGAAGTCGCCGGCATGGGGCTGATGGGGCTGGGGGGCCTGCTGGCCATTGCCGGTGGCCTGGCGTTCGTGGTCGTCGTGCTGCGCGCGATGCGCCCCTCACCCGAGGCGCCGCCGCCGGGCAGCGCGCCTTCGCCCACGAGCGCCGGCCGATGATCGGCCTGGTTCGCGGCCTTGTGCAGCGCGGCCTGCGCGCGGTGTTCATGCGCGCCGAGGCGCTGTTCAACCGCGCCTTCGGCGACCGCCTGAACCCCTTCTATCACCTGGGGTCGATCAGCTACTTCCTGTTCTGGATCGTCGGCGCCACCGGGGTGGTGCTGTACATCTTCTTCGACACCAGCGTGGCCGGCGCGTGGCGCTCGGTGCAGGCGGTGAGCGCAGGCGGCTTCGGCACGGGCTCGGTGCTGCGCACGATGCACCGCCACGCCACCGACGCGATGCTGCTGACGATGGGCATCCACCTCGTGCGCCACTTCGCGTTCGACCGCCTGCGCGGCTTTCGCTGGTTCTCTTGGGTCACCGGCGTCGTGCTGCTGTGGCTGGCCACCATCGCCGGCGTCAACGGCTACATGCTGCCGTGGGATCGGCTGGCGCAGTTCGTCACCCAGGCCAGCTTCGAGTGGCTGGACGCGCTGCCCGGCTTCGGCGGGCGGCTGATCCGCAACTTCATCACTCCCGAACACGTCAACGACCGCCTGTTCTCGCTGCTGGTGTTCATCCACATCGGCGTGCCGCTGGTGATGCTGCTGCTGCTGTGGGTGCATGTGCAGCGTGTGCCCAAGGCGAACACGCAGCCGCCGCGGCCGATCGCGTGGGCGCTCACGGCGACGCTGGTGCTGCTGGCCATCGTGGCACCGGTGGCCAGCCACGGCCCGGCCGACCTGACGACGGCACCGGCGCAACTGGCGCTCGACTGGTTCGTGCTCACGGTGTACCCGCTGATCTACGCCTGGTCGCCGCGCACGCTGTGGTTCGCTGTCGGCGCGGCGACGTTGTTGCTGCTGCTGTTGCCGTGGCTGCCGCCGCGCCGTGCCGGGCAAGCGCTGCAGCTGACGCTGCACCCGGGCGCCGTGCGCGTGAGCGCCCGTGCCGGCGAGACGCTGCTGGAAGCCGGCCTGCGCGCCGGCGTGCCGCTGCCCTACGACTGCCGCAGCGGCGGCTGCGGGCTGTGCCTGTGCACGGTGCACCACGGCCGCTTCGACCCCGGACCGTTCCAGGAGGCGGCGCTGACCCCTGCGATGCGCGCGCGCGGCCAGGCGCTGATGTGCTGCGCCGTGCCGCAGGAAGACCTCGAGATCGAGGTCGAGGGCGTCGCCACGCTGGTGGGCGAGGGCGCCGGCGCCGCGCCGCGGCGCTGGCACGCCACCGTGCGCCGCATGGAACGGCTGGCGCCCGACCTGATGCGCATGCAGCTCCAGTTGCCCGACGGCGAGCACCTCCCCTTCGTCGCCGGCCAGTACATCAACATCGTGCTGGCCGATGGCGCCCGGCGCGCCTTCTCGTTCGCCAACCCGCCGCCCGACCCGGCCGCGCCGCCCAGCACTGCCGGTGATGTGATCGAGCTGCACGTCCGTCGCATCCCCGGTGGCCGTTTCACCACCCAGGTCTTCGACAGCATGCAGGTCGGCGAGCGCATCGATTTCGAAGGGCCGCTCGGCCGCTTCGCGCTGAACGACAGCGCGCGGCCGATCCTCTTCGTCGCCGGCGCCACCGGCTTCGCGCCAGTGAAGAGCATCCTCGAAGACGCGTTCCGCCGCGGCATCACGCGGCCGATGGCGCTGTACTGGGGCGTGCGCACCGCGGCCGACCTGTACCTGCAGGACGAGGTGGCGCGCTGGCAGCGCGAGCACGCCAACTTCAGCTACGTGCCGGTGCTCTCGCACGCTGACGACGACACCAACTGGAGCGGGCGCCGCGGCTTCGTGCACCAGGCGATGCTGGCCGACCACCCGAACCTGGCCGGCCACGAGGTCTACGCCTGCGGCTCGGTGCAGATGGTGCATGCGGCGGTGCCCGACTTCCTCGCGCACGGGCTGGACGAGGGCTTCTGCTTCTCCGACGCATTCACGCCGAGCAAGGCGGCGATGATGGCGCCGAGCGCGTAGTTCGCACCCGGCCCAGCGCCCCGCGTGCCGGTTCGGATCGAAGGGTTCGAGCGGCCAAAAAAAGCAGGGGCCCGCTGCCGAAGCAGAAGGCCCCCCAAGTCAAAGCGCAATCATCCCTTCACGCACACCACCTGCTTGAGCGTGTGCACGACATCGACCAGGTCGCGCTGCGCCTCCATCACGGCGTCGATGTCCTTGTAGGCCGCGGGCGTTTCGTCGATCACGTCCTTGTCCTTGCGGCACTCCACGCCTTCGGTGGCGGCACGGTGGTCGGCCAGCGTGAAGCGGCGCTTGGCTTCGCCACGGCTCATCGCGCGGCCGGCGCCGTGCGAGCAGCTTTCGAACGACTCGGCGTGCCCCTTGCCGCGCACGATGTACGAACGCGCGCCCATGCTGCCGGGGATGATGCCCAGCTGCCCGGCCTTCGCATTCACCGCACCCTTGCGCGTGACGTACACGTCTTGGCCGAAGTGGCGCTCCTGCTGCACGTAGTTGTGGTGGCAGTTCACCGCCTCGATGTGGCTCTGGAAGCCCTTGCGCAGGACGGTCTTCGCCGCCTCGAGAACACGCCGCATCATCACTTCGCGGTTCAGCGCCGCGAAGCGCTGCGCCCAGCTCACCGCCCGGACGTAGTCCTTGAAGTGGCGGCTGCCTTCCGGGAAGTAGGCGAGATCCTGGTCGGGCAGGTTGAGGTGG
>JAEUPC010000022.1 GCA_016789865.1 Rubrivivax sp. | reverse complement strand
AAGCTCACAAGTCGAACTCGCGGTGGCGGGCCAGGAAGGCCTGGGTGCGGGGTAGGGTGGGGTTCTTCAGCAGCTGCTGCGGCGGGCCCTGCTCGTGGATCACGCCGTCGGCGATGAACAGCACGCGGTTGGCCACGTGGTAGGCAAAGCCCAGCTCGTGCGTCACCAGCAGCAGGGTGCGGCCCTCGTCGGCCAGGCTGCGGATGACGCGCAGCACCTCGCCCACCAGCTCGGGGTCCAGCGCCGAGGTCGGCTCGTCGAACAGCAGCAGCTCGGGCTCCATCGCCAGCGCTCGCGCGATCGCCACGCGCTGCTTCTGGCCGCCCGAAAGGCGCGCCGGGTACTCGTCGGCCTTGTCGGCCAGCCCGACGCGGGCCAGCTGCGCCCGCGCCTGCGTGGCGGCCCCTTCGCGCGCCAGGCCCTTGACCGTGAGCAGGCCTTCCATGACGTTGGCGAGCGCCGTCATGTGCGGGAACAGGTTGAACTGCTGGAACACCATGCCCACGCGCTGGCGCACTCGCGTCAGCTCGCGCTCGCTGTAGTCGGTGCGCACGCTGCCATCGCGCAGCGTGCGTTCGGTGCCGACCACGCTGCCACCGAGTTCGACACGCCCGCTGCTGGGATGCTCCATGAAGTTGAGGCAGCGCAGCAGCGTGCTCTTGCCCGAACCCGAAGCGCCCAGGATGGCGATGCGCTCGCCTGGAGCGACGCTGAGGTCGATGCCCTTGAGGACCTCGGCCGGCCCGAACTGCTTGCGCAGGGCCGTCACGCGCAGCAGGGGCTGGGGGGTTTCCGCAGCGGCAGTCGAGGGCGGCGCGTCGGTCATGGAGTTCAATCGCCTTGGCGCAACCTGCGCTCCAGCACATAGGTCGCCTGCACCAGCGGATACAGGAAGACGAAGAACAGCAGCGCGATCACCGTGTAGGCCTCGATCGGGTTGAAGTTGAGCGAGGCGATGAGCTTGCCCTGCTGCAGCAGCTCCACGTACGCCACCGCCGAGGCCAGCGTGGACATCTTGAAGATCTCGATGGCGCGGTTGGTCAGCGCCGGCAGCATGCGCTTGACGGCCTGCGGCAGGATGATGCGGCGCATGGCTTGGCCGGTCGTCATGCCCAGCGCCTGCGCGCCTTCCCACTGGCCGCGCTCGAGCGACTGGATGCCGCCGCGGAAGATCTCGCCGGAGAACGCCGCCGAGTTGAGCGAGATGCCCAGCGCCGCGGCGGTGAGCGGGCTGATCTCGAACGGCAGCAGCATCGGCAGCGCGAAGTAGAACCACAGGATCTGCACCAGCACCGGCGTGTTGCGGAAGAACTCGACGAAGGCGCTGGCCGGCAGGTAGATCCAGGGGCGCCGCGAATACCGACCCAGCCCCACCAGCAAGCCGAGCGACAGCCCCAGCACCAGGCAGATCACGAAGATGCGAAGCGTGCCCGCGGCACCGGCGAGCAGCGCTTCGGGGTTGGCCCAGACCGCGTCGAAGTTCCAGCGGTGGTTCATCGCGCGGCCATCAGTGCACAGTCGTCTCACCACTCGCGGCCAGGCGCCGCTCGACGCGATGCACGACCAGGCTCGCGGCATAGATCACCACGAAGTAAATCAGCGCCGTGACCGTGAACACCTCCAGCGGCCGGAAGGTCTTCTGCGCCAGCTCGTTGGCCTGGAACAGCAGGTCGGCGTAGGAGACGGTGGCCACCAGCGTGGTGGTCTTCATCAGCTCGATCGAGCGCTCCATGAACGCCGGGATCATGCGCTTCACCGCCTGCGGCAGGATCACGCGGCGCATCGCCTGCGCACCCGTCATGCCCAGCGCCCGCGCCGCTTCGGACTGCCCGCGTTCGATCGACACGATGCCGGCGCGAAAGACCTCGGCGAAGAACGCCGAGGACTGGATCGAGAAGGTGATCGCCACCGCCGCGAACGGCGTCATCTCCACCCGGATCAGGATCGGCAGCGCGAAGAAGAACCAGAAGAGTTGCACCAGCGGCGGCGTGGTGCGAAAGAACTCGACGATGAAGCCGGCCGGCAGCGACAGCATGCGCAGCCGCGACAGACGCGCCAGCGCCAGGCCCAGGCCCAGTGGAACGCCGAAGGCCAGGGCAGTGGCGGTGAGCTTCAGCGTGTTGGCCAGCCCCGTTGCCAGCACGCCCGAGTTGGCCAGGACCGGCGCGAAGTCCCACTGGTACATGCGCGGCGCCCGGCCCGGCCGACTCCTTCAGCGCGGCGTCAGAGCATTTCCTTCATCACCGGTGGCGAGGCTTTCGGGTCCAGGCCGAAGCCGGTGAGGAACTCCTCGTACCACTTCTGCGTCTGGCCGCTCTTGTAGTGCGTGGCAAAGGTGCTGTCGACGAAGTCGCGAAACGCCTTGTCGTCCTTGCGCAGCGCGGCGCTGGAGGCCTGGAACTTGGCCGGCTTGGGCACCACGATCTTGCCCAGGCCCAGCGTCTTGCGCGCCACCAACAGCGGCGGGTGGAACAGGCACACCGCGTCGGCACGCCCGGCCTGAAACGCGGCAATGGCTTCGGCGTTGCCAGGGAAGCGCTGGATGGTGGCCGTGGGCGTGTTCTCGGTGACGAACTTGTCCATGCTGCTGGCCTGCGGCACGGCAATGCGCACGCTGGGCTTGTTCAGGTCGCTCCACTGCGCCGCCGGCAGGTCGTCGCGCGCCAGCACCGCCAGCGAGTAGTACAGCAGCGGCGCCTGCGGAAAGTCGACCGCCTGCGCGCGCTCGGGCGTGGCGTCGAGCATGTACTGGATGTCGATCTTGTTGGCCTGCAGCGCGGCGATCGAGGTGCCCCAGGTCACTTCCACCGTCTCCAGCTTGACGCCCAGCGCGCTGGCCATGGCTTTGCCCATCGAGATGCCGAAGCCGGAGGACCATTCGCCGGTCCTGGGGTCCTTGGCGAACCACGGCGGCGCCTGCGTCACGCCGATGCGCAGGCTGCCGCGCTGCTTGATCTGCTCCAGCGTGCCCGCGGCCTGCGCCCGGGCGGCACCGGGAAGCGTGAGCGCCAGCGTGCTGGCGGCGATGCCGTTCATGGCGGTTCTGCGGTCGATGGTCATGGGTGCTTTCCTGCGGTAGAGGGGCCTGGGGTCGCAAGGCCATTGTCACCACCGCGGGCCGATGCGCGAATCAGGCAATCACCCGGTTCGGCGGCGTCGATGTGCAGCTCGGCGGATGCGGCAGCGCACCGGCCGAGCAGCGCCTGCCAGGTGGATGCGTCGACCACCACCACCGGCACCTGCAGCCCGTAGAGCTCGGAGGCGACGATGCAGCCGAGCCCGACGATGAGATCGCGCTCGCGCATCACGATGGCCGCCGGCCCGGTGCCGTTGCGGATGGCTTCGGCCAGCACGCTGCTGCTCGAGCTGGACCCCTTGGCGCGCTCCATCAGCATCACGCGAGCAGCGAGCCGGGCGCCCTGCTGCGGATGAGCGGCTTCGATCACGCAGCCGCGCTCGGCATCGTAGCCGCCCCAGAAGCTCAGCGGCTCGCTCAGCAGCAATGGCGCGCCGCGGCCTTGGCCGGCGACGATGGCCTGGGCCGGCCAGGAAGAGGCGCTCGCTTCAGTGCCCATCGAGCACCACCTCGCCGCGCAGCGCCGAGCGCACACATTCGCGCAGGCTGCCGAAGGCCACCTCGACGCCGATGTTGGCCGGCGCGTAGTGCGCCCACTTGCCCGAGTTGGTCATGATCAGGCCGCGGGTCTGCTTCATCACCGGCGTGATGTAGGTGCAGGTGTCGGTGACGATCGTGAGGCCCAGCCGCACCAGCGTCTGCGCCTTGCCGTTCTGCTCGAGCTGCCACAGGATGAAGCGGCTGGTGTTGACGTAGAAGTCGATGCGGGGTGCGGCCCCTTCTTCGGCCAGCAGCGCGAGCAGCTGGTCGAACTCGGCCAGCGAGAAGTGCGGCGTGCCGACGGCGACCGCCGCCAGCCGGTCGCCGGGCCGCGCGCGGCTGAGCGACGCGCGCGTGCGCTGCAACTGCCCTCGCGTGACCGGCACCAACGCCGGCGGCGGCCGGCCGCCGAAGGCCTCGGCGAGCGTCGGCGCCTCGGGCGTGATGCCCACCGCATGGAAGAGCCCCACCGCGCCCATGGTGGCGCAAGCCGCGCCGAGCGCCTTCAGTTCATCCTCACTGGTATCCGCCGGCAGCCCTGCGAACACCGGAATGCGCGCGCCGACCTGCCGGCCGGCCAGGAGCCCGAGAGCGGCGAACCAGATGTCGCGCCCGTCGCGCTCGGCCGGAAAGTCCTGCAGCTCGAACAGCACTTCACCGAGGCGGTTCTCCGCCAAGTGCAGGCCGCAGGCGGGCGCGCGCCCGGTCAAGGCCGCGCACAGGTCCATGAAGTCGCCATAGCGGTTGGTGCGCGCGCCCAGCACCGAGTTGGCAAAGACGATGGCGTTGGACTCCGCCCAGGCGATCTGCTGGCCCAGCCGCGGCCGGTGCCGGCTCTGGTAAGGCGCGCAGGTGAAGGTGGACTCGCAGCCCAGTTCCAGATGCGCCTGCATCAGCCGCTCGGCCTGCGACTTCACGGCCTCGTCGCCGCGAAACAGCTCCGGATGGATCAGATCGAGCGAGCCGACATTGAGCGTGGTCGGCACCACCACCTTGCCGGCCCCGGCCACCAGCCGCTCGACAAAGTCCAGCGACGCCCGCCCGTGGTAGAGGCAGCCATCGATGTGCGCGCTGGTGATGTCCAGCAGCCGATCGGCGCCCATCAGCGTGGCCGAGCGCACGAGCACCCGCATCGCCAGCGCAGCCGCATCGCCGTGCTGGCCGCGCAGCATGGCCTGGTCGGGTTCGGTGAGGTGAATCACGGGGCGATGGTAGACGGCGGTGTCGAGCTTCTCCCGCGCTGCCGGCAGGGCCGGCCGGTGAGGGCTCGCAAGTGGATCAACGCCCCGCGTCGGCCTGCGCAAGCGCCCAGTCGATGTGCTCGCGCACCAGGTCATCGGCGGCGGTGCGCGCCGCGGCGAGCGCAGCCGTCAACGCAGCGCGCTCCGCGCCGGCGGGGCTGGCACGCACCGCGTTGCCCAGCGCCACCGCGAGGTTGCGGCGCCAGCGGGCGTGGCCGATGCGGCGGATCGCACTGCCCTCGGTGCGGCGCAGGAACTCGCGCTCGTCCCAGGCCCACAGCGGCAGCAGCGTGGTGCCGTCGCCGAGGCCGGCACGCCCGTCGAAATCGGGCAGCGTGCTGCGGCGTGCGTACTTGTTCCACGGGCAGACGAGCTGGCAGTCGTCGCAGCCGAAGATGCGGTTGCCGATGGCCGGGCGCAGCGCCGGCGGAATCGGCCCGTGCAGTTCGATCGTCAGGTAGCTGATGCATCGGCGCGCGTCAAGCCGGTAGGGCGCGACGATCGCGCCGGTCGGGCAGGCGGCCAGGCAGGCGCTGCACGTGCCGCAGTGGCCGGTGGTGGGCCCGGCGGACAGCGGCGGCACGCGTTCGTTCGGCGAGTCAGATTGCGGCTCGGGCAGCCGCCCGGCTGCCGGTGGCGGGCGCGCTTCCTCGGGCCGATCCGGCGGCAGCGCCAGGTCGACGAAGATCTCGCCCAGGAAGAACAGCGACCCGGCGTCGCGCGACAGCGCCAGCGTGTGCTTGCCGCGCCAGCCCAGGCCGGCGCGCACGGCCAGTTCCACTTCCAGCACCGGCGCCGAATCGGTGAAGACGCGGTGGCCGAACGGCCCCACTTCCGCGGCCAGGCGATCGGCAAGCTGCTGCAGGCGCTGTCGCAACACCTTGTGGTAGTCGCGGCCGCGGGCGTAGAGCGAAACCACCGCCTCGCCGGGGCGGGCCAGCCGGGCCAGTTCATGCCGGGCCCAGCGCGGCGGTTGCGCGGCGGCGTCGCCGGTTTCGACGTCGCCCGCCGCCTGGGCGGCGGGCGCGCGCGGCAGGTAGTCCATGCGCGCGCTGATCACGCTCACCGTGCCCGGCACCAGCCCGGCCGGCCGCGCCCGCTTCAGCCCGTGGCGCGCCATGTAGCCCATCTCGCCATGGAAGCCGGCCTGCAGCCACGCCGCGAGCCCGGGCTCGGCACTGGCCAGGTCGATGCCGGCGATGCCGATCTGGGAAAATCCGCACTCGTGCGCCCAAGCCCGCAGCCGTTCCTTCAGGCCGATGGTGTCGCCGGCAGCGCCGGCGACCGCGGCGCCGCCGCCGGTGTGCTGCCGCCGGCCGCCGGACAGATCGGTGCCGGAACTGGCACCGGGGCCGCCGACGGGGTTGCTTCGCTCGATGCCCACGGCACGATGATGGCAGCAAGCGAGATGCCCGTTCCCACCGCCGCGTGTTCCCCCGAGCCTGCCGCCGCTGCCGGACCTGCCGGCGACTGGCGCGACTGGCATTGGCCCGACGAGGCCGCCTGCGCCGCCACGGCCGCCGCGCTGGCCCGGCAACCCGCGCTGCGCGACGCCACCGTCGAGCTGCACGGCCCGCTCGGCGCCGGCAAGACGACCTTCGTGCGCCACCTGCTGCGAGCACTGGGCGTGGCCGGCCGCATCAAGAGCCCTACCTACACGGTGGTGGAGACCTACCTCGCCACCTGCGCTGACGGACCCGCTGACGGACCCGCTGACGGGCCCGCTGACGGACCCGCCGACCAACCCGGTGGCCGGCCCGGTGGCCGGCCCGATGGAAGTGGCGACTTCACCGTCGTGCACTTGGACTTCTACCGCTTCACCGATGCACGCGAGCTGCTCGATGCCGGGCTGCGCGACCTGTTCGCCGCGCCCGGTCTGAAGCTGGTCGAGTGGCCCTCGCGCGCCGCCGGGCTGCTGCCGGCGGCCGACCTGAGCTTGAACATCGAGCCCGAAGCCGACGACGGCCGCCGCGTGCACGCCGTGGCGTTCACGCCGCGCGGCCAGGAGCTGCTGGCGCAATGCAGCCGATGACACGCGCCCACCCACGCCGGCGCGGCCTGTTGCTGGCCGCTGGCCCGGCAGTGCTGCTGCTCGCCGCGCCGGCGCTGGTGCGCGGCGCGGGCATCGTGGCCGTGCGCGTCTGGCCGGCCCGGGAGTACACGCGGCTGACCATCGAATCGGACCAGCCCCTGGCGGCGCGCCACAGCCTGTTCACCGCGCCCGACCGGCTGACCGTGGACATCGACGGCCTGGAGCTGGATGGCGCGCTGCGCGAGCTGGTGGGCCAGGTGCGGCCCGACGACCCGTTCATCCTGGGCGTGCGCGCGGGCCAGTTCCAGCCCCGAGTGGTGCGCCTGGTGCTCGACCTGAAGCAGCCGGTGCGGCCCGAGCAGTTCGCGCTGCTGCCGGTGGCGCCCTACCAGCACCGGCTGATCTTCGACCTCTACCCGGTGGAGGAACGCGACCCGCTGCTGGCGCTGGTGCGCGAGCGCGAAGAAGCCGGCGAACGGGCCGCCCGTGCCTTGCAGGACGCGCTGGGCGAGCTCATCACGCGCATCGAGACCGGGCGGCCCACGGCGGCGCCGGCAGGGCCCGGCCCGGCCAGCCCCGCTTCGCCGGCTGGCCCCGCCGCCTCGGCCCCGACGCCCTTGCCGCCCTTGCCGCCCTGGCCCGCTTCAGCGCCCGTGCCCATGACACCGGCACCGGCCCCACCGCCGCAGCCCCTCACCGCCGCCGAGCGCCAGCGCATCGACCGCCTCGTGATCGTCGCCCTCGACCCCGGCCACGGTGGTGAGGACCCCGGCGCCACCGGCCCCACCGGCTTGCGCGAGAAGGACGTGGTGCTGGCCATCGCGCTGGAGCTGCGCGAGCGGCTGAACGCCGTGCCCGGCATGCGCGTCATGCTCACCCGCGAGGGCGACCACTTCGTGCCGCTGCACGACCGCGTGCGCAAGGCCCAGCGCGTGCAGGCCGACCTGTTCGTGAGCCTGCATGCCGACGCCTTCATGCGCCGCGAAGCGCGCGGCGCCAGCGTCTTTGCGCTGTCCACGCGCGGCGCCACCAGCGCGGCAGCGCGCTGGATGGCCGAGCGCGAGAACGCCTCCGACCGCGTCGGCGGGGTCAACCTCGGCCGCGTGCGTGACCCGCAGATCCTGCAGGCCATCCTGGACATGAGCACCACCGCGCAGATCAAGGACAGCCTGGTGCTCGGCCGCGAGGTGCTGGGGCGGCTGTCGAAGGTCGGCAGCCTGCACAAGCCGCAGGTCGAGCAGGCCGGCTTCGCGGTGCTCAAGGCGCCCGAGATCCCCAGCATCCTGGTGGAGACCGCGTTCATCTCCAACCCGGCCGAGGAGAAGCTGCTGCGCAGCGCCGAGTACCGCACGCAGCTGGTGGGCGCCATCGCCGCGGGCGTTCGGCGCTACTTCGCGAAGAACCCGCCCCTGGCGCGGCAGCGCCAGCGAAGCTAGGCGGCGCGGCAGCGCCAGCGAAACTGGGCGGCGCGGCAGCGCCAGCGACGCTGGACGGCACGCCGGCGCCAGCCGGGACAGGCCGCCTGCAGCGCTTTCGGGGCAGCCGGCGCGTCAGCGCCAGCGTGGAAGGGCGGCGCGTCAGCACCGCCCCGCCTTCAGCGGGCCATCAAGGCTTTCGAAGCACCAGCGCGATCGCGCAGACGATCGCCGCCACGGCCGCCCAGTCCTGCCAATGCAGCCGCTCGCCCAGGGCCAGCGCGCCGCTGAACACGCCCAGCACCGGGATCATCATCACGCTGATGCTCGAAGCCACCGGCGGCAACGTGCGCGCCAGGTACAACCACGCCGCCTGCGCGAAGCCGAACACCAGCACGGCGTTGAAGACCACGGCGGCCCACACATGCGCCTCGGGCGCACGCCAGCGCGGGCCCTCCACGAGCCAGGCCAGCGCCGACATCACCACGGCGGTGATCACCGTCATCCAGAACACGATGGCCAGCAGCGGCACCGGCGCGGTGGAACGCCTGAGCAGGTGCGTGCCCAGCGCCCACACCGCCGCCGCGCCCACCACCGCGGCCGCGGCCCAGGGCGCGCCGGCCAGCTTGCCGAACTCCTCGGCCAGCAGCAGCACCACGCCCAGCCCGGCGGCGGCCACGCCCAGCCATTGCCGGGCCGCCAGCCGCTCGCCCCACACGACGTAGCCCACCAGCGCCACGAAGATGGGCATCGTGTAGCCGAGGATCGCGGTGCGCCCCGAGCTCAGCGCCTGCAGGGCGTAGATGATGACCACGTGCCACACCAGCATGTTCGGCGGCGTGAGCCGGGCCAGCTCCTTCCAGTGGGCACGCGGAATCGCCAGCGGCACCTGCAGCCAGCGCAGCGCCGCCCACAGCACCGGCAGGCCCAGCACCATCGACAGCGCGCGGAAGGTCAGCGGCGGATACGTCTGCGGCGCCGCCGGCAGCCCGCTCACGCCCACCTTCATCACCGGCCAGTTGACGCCCCACACCAGCGTCAGCAGCACCAGCACCACGAACTGCCGGCGGGTCAGCTGCACGGGACCCATCGGCGCGCCGGCTTCAACGCCGCGGCAGCGCGCCGAGGTAGCGTTTGCGGCGGAAGAACACCGCCAGCCCCACCCCCACCGCCGCCATCAGGCCCGCCGCCACCCAGAAGCCCAGGTGCGTGTGGATGAGCGGCATGAACTCGAAGTTCATGCCGAAGAAGCCGGTGATCAGGTTCAGCGGCAGGAACACCGCCGTCAGCGCGGTGAGCGTGCGCATGATGTCGTTGGTGCGGTGCGACTGCGCCGAGAAGTGCATCTGCACCACCGTC
>JAEUPC010000247.1 GCA_016789865.1 Rubrivivax sp. | reverse complement strand
TTCTCGCTGATCCTGCTGGCGCCCAGCTGGGGCGGCATGATCAACGGCATCATGACCTTGAGCGGCGCGTGGCACAAGCTGCGCGACGACCCGATCCTCAAGTTCCTCATCGTCAGCCTGTCGTTCTACGGCATGAGCACGTTCGAGGGGCCGATGATGTCGATCAAGACGGTCAACGCGCTCAGCCACTACACGGACTGGACGGTGGGCCACGTGCACAGCGGTGCGCTGGGCTGGGTGGGCCTGATCAGCATGGGGTGCCTCTATCACCTCATCCCGCGCCTGTACGGCAAGAAGAACATGTACAGCGTGAGGGCGATCGAGCTGCACTTCTGGGTCGCCACCATCGGCATCGTGCTGTACATCGCCGCGATGTGGATTGCCGGCGTCATGCAAGGCCTGATGTGGCGTGCGGTGAACGCCGACGGCACGCTCGTCTACACCTTCGTCGAGAGCGTCAAGGCGACCTTCCCGTACTACGTGATCCGGCTGCTGGGTGGGCTGCTGTACCTCGGCGGCATGCTGATCATGGGCTGGAACGTGATCATGACGGTGAGAAGCGGTTCGGCTGTCGCCGCACCGATTCCGCGCGTCGCCG
The DNA here is from genome assembly GCA_016789865.1 of Rubrivivax sp. GTDB lineage: Bacteria > Pseudomonadota > Gammaproteobacteria > Burkholderiales > Burkholderiaceae_C > Rubrivivax. The sequence goes on along the minus strand of JAEUPC010000247.1, from coordinate 7,848 downwards.
CCGCGCACGCCGCCTGAGCCGCACGCAGGAGACCAAGACATGTCAGCACATGACAACGCACACGGCCACCAGGTCGGCGGTCACGAGAAGATCGAGACCAGCAACTTCCTGATGATCGTGCTCATCCTGCTCGCCGCGGCGGTGGGCGGGCTCGTCGAGATCGTGCCGCTGTACTTCCAGCGCAGCACCACGCAGCCGGTCGAGGGCCTCAAGCCCTACACGCCGCTGCAGCTGGTGGGCCGCGACATCTACATCCGCGAGGGTTGCTACAACTGCCACTCGCAGATGGTGCGGCCGTTCCGCGGCGAGGCGCTGCGCTACGGGGCGTTCTCGGTGGCCGGCGAGTTCGTCTACGACCACCCGTTCCAGTGGGGCAGCAAACGCACCGGCCCCGACCTGCACCGCGTGGGCGGGCGCTACAGCGACGAGTGGCACCGCGCGCACCTGATCAATCCGCGCGACCTGGTGCCCGAGTCGAACATGCCGGCCTACCCGTGGCTGGTGGACGCGGCCATCGACCCGGCCAGCGTCGCGCCGCGCATGAAGGCGCTGCGCACGCTGGGTGTGCCCTACGCCGAGGCCGAGATCGCCAAGGCCGGCGACGAGGTCAAGGGCCGCACCGAACTGGACGCGCTGGTCGCGTACCTGCAGGTGCTGGGCACGGCGCGCAAGTAGCGCCGAGTGCCGGTGACGAGGAGGAACCGACGATGGACCTGAACGACATCCGCTCCGGCGTGACGCTCGTGAGCCTGGTGCTGTTCGTGGTGCTGGTGCTGCACACCTGGAGCCGGCGCCGCCGCACCGATCACCAGGCGGCGGCCGCGCTGCCTTTCGAGGGCGACATGGCCGAGACCGCCGCCGCGGCTGCACAAGGAGAACGACGTGAGTGACTTTGTCAACAGCGGCTGGGGCCTGTACGTGGCTGCGGCCACCGTGCTTGGCCTGGTGGCCTGCCTTGCCCTGCTGGCGATCGCCAGCCGCCGGCGCGTGATGGCCGACGACAACACCACCGGCCACGTCTGGGACGAGGACCTGAAGGAGCTGAACAACCCGCTGCCGCGCTGGTGGATGTGGCTGTTCGTCATCACCGTGGTGTTCTCGGCCGTGTACCTGGCGTTCTACCCGGGCCTGGGCATGACCGCCGGATCGCTGAAGTGGACGAGCCAAGGGCAGTTCGAGGCGGAGCAGGCGCGCGCCGCCGCGGCGTTGGCGCCGGTGTACGCCAAGTACAAGGACATGGGGCCCGAGCAGTTGGCAGCCGACTCGCAGGCGATGGCGATCGGCCAGCGCCTGTACCTGAACAACTGCGCGCAGTGCCACGGCTCCGACGCGCGCGGCAGCAAGGGCTTCCCCAATCTCACGTTGCCGGCAGAATCTCGGCTGGCCACCGAGACCGCTGCCGACATCAAGAAGCTGATCGTCGAAGGCCGCACCGGGAACATGCCGCCGATGGCCGCCGCGGTGGGCAGCAGCGAGGACGTGCGCAACGTGGCGCACTACGTGCTGAGCCTGTCGGGCAGCGCGCACGACTCGGCTTCGGCGCAACTGGGCAAGACCAAGTTCGCCGCCTGCGCAGCGTGCCACGGACCGGAAGGCAAGGGCAACAAGCAGCTCGGTGCGCCCAATCTCACCGACAAGGTGTGGCTGCATGGTTGGGGCGAGGCAGCCATCGTCGAGGCCATCACGAAGGGCCGCGTGGGTGTGATGCCGCCGCAGGCCAAGCTGCTGACGCCCGAGCAGGTGCACGTGCTGGCGACCTACGCCTGGAACCTGTCGCGCCCCACCAAGGTCGCCGGGAACTGAGGCGTCGGGGCCCGAGCCGTTGACGGAAGTGAAGAACGCGGGAGGTGAGGGCGCGAGCCTGGGCGCGGCACCGGTGGTCGGCACGGGTGCCGGTCCGAGCGCCGGTTCCGGCGTCGGACCGGGGGCCGGGCCGGCCGGCAGCGGCCGCGACGGCGACGTGCGCGAGCAGGTCGTCTCGCTGTACGTCAAGCACAAGAAGCTCTACCCGCGCGCGGTCTCGGGCTGGTTCGCCACCTGGCGCTGGGCGCTGGTGTGGGCCACACAGCTGGTGTTCTACGGGCTGCCCTGGCTGGAGTGGAACGCCCGCCAGGCGGTGCTGTTCGACCTGGAGGCGCGGCGCTTCTACATCTTCGGCCTGGTGCTGTACCCGCAGGACTTCATCTACCTGACAGGGTTGCTGCTCGTCTCGGCCTACTCGCTGTTTCTCTTCACGGCTGTGGCCGGGCGCCTGTGGTGCGGCTATGCCTGCCCGCAGACCGTGTACACGGAGATCTTCATGTGGGTGGAGCGGCGCCTCGAAGGCGACCGCGTGGCGCGCATGAAGCTCGACGCCGCACCGTGGTCGCTGGACAAGCTGCTGCGCAAGGGCGGCAAGCAGCTGGCCTGGGTGGCGATGGGGTTGTGGACCGGGTTCACCTTCGTCGGCTACTTCACGCCGGTCCGCACGCTGGGCGGCAGTGTGGCCTCGTTGGGCCTGGGCCCCTGGGAAACCTTCTGGATCCTCTTCTACGGCCTGGCCACCTACGGCAACGCGGGCTGGATGCGCGAGCAGGTGTGCAAGTACATGTGCCCCTACGCGCGCTTCCAGAGCGCGATGTTCGATCGCGACACGCTGGTCATCAGCTACGACGCCGAGCGCGGCGAGCCGCGCGGCAAGAAGACACCCAAGGGCCGCGGCGCCGAGCTCGGGCACTGCGTCGACTGCGGGCTGTGCGTGCAGGTGTGCCCCACCGGAATCGACATCCGCAAGGGCCTGCAGTACGAGTGCATCGGCTGTGCCGCCTGCGTCGACGCCTGCAACGGCGTGATGGACCGGGTGAAGTTTCCGCGCGGGCTGATTCGCTATGACACGCAAGACGGCATGCAGCGCCACCTGAACCGCGGCCAGGAACTGGCCCGCGTGCTGCGCCCGCGCGTGCTCATCTATACCAGCATCCTCGGCCTCATCGTGCTGGGGCTGGGCCTGGCCATCGCGCTGCGCTCGCCGTTCAAGGTGGATGTCGTGCGCGACCGCGGCGCGCTGGCGCGCATCGTCGACGAGGGCCAGATCGAGAACGTCTACCGGCTGCAGGTGATGAACGCCACCGAGCAGACGCAGCGCTACCGCATCACCGTGGCGGGCCTGGGCGGCCTGCGCCTGGACTCCCCGGTACCGGTCACCGTGGAGCCGGCCGCGGCGCGCTGGGTGCCGGTGGCAGCGCGCGTGCCGCCGCAGGCCGCGGCGGCGGCCGGCCCGGGTTCGCATCGCATCGAGTTCCTCATCGAGCGCCTCGATCCCGGCTCGCCGAACGACCCAGGCGCGCCGGCGGTCGGCCGGGTGCTGGTCGAGAAGTCCACCTTCATCGTGCCGCGCTGACCGGCGGCTCCCCCACGCGTTCCACCCCAAACGGAGACAAGCTCATGGCCGACCGAAATGGCGAAGCGAGGCCCGTGCTGCCCTGGTGGCGGGTGCGGATGGTGTGGCTGGTCATCGGTGGGCCGGCGGTCGTCGTCGTGGCCTCGTTCATCACGCTGGGCATGGCGCTGAGCCATCCGGACCCGGTGCTGACCGGGGCCGCGCCGGCTGACGGCGCGCATGTCCCGGCGGTGTCCGCGCGCAATCACGCCGCCACCCCGCAACGGTGAGCGCCGATCCCGTCTCAGGCGAGCGCGCGGCCACCGCCGGCAGCTCCCGGCGAGGCGACCCAACGTGAATGCGCTGGCACGTCGCATCGCCCAGGTCGCCTGGCCGGCATTCGTGACCGCCGGCGTCACCGAGATGGTGGTCTTCGCGTTCGTCGAGCCGGCCGCGTTGCACGCGCCGGGCGGTTCGGCGATCGGGCTGTCGGCCACGGCCGTCTACTCGATCGCCTTCTTCGTCTTCTGGGCGCTGGCGTCGCTGGGCTGCCTGCTGGCATTGCGCCTGGCCCGCAGCGCCGACGAACTCAACGGCCCGGGTGATCGCCCGGCATAGCCGGGTCCGGGGGTCAGCAGGCCGCGCCGACCAGTTCCTGCAACCGCGCGCTGTCGAGGATGGTGATCTGGCGCTGCTTGACCTCGAGCACCCCGTCGTCCTGGAACTTGCTGAATGCGCGGCTCACCGTTTCCAGCTTCAGGCCAAGGTAGCTGCCGATTTCCTCGCGCGTCATGCGCAGCACCAACGAGCTGGCCGAGAAGCCGCGGGCGCGCAGGCGCTGCGTCAGGTTGAGCAGGAAGGCCGCCAGGCGCTCCTCGGCCCGCATGCTGCCCAGCAGCAACATCACGCCATGGTCGCGCACGATCTCGCGGCTCATGATCTTGTGGAACTGGCGTTGCAGATCGGTGAGCTCGCGCGTCAGCTCCTCGAGCTGTTGGAAGGGAATGACGCAGACCTGCGAGTCTTCCAGCGCCACGGCATCGCAGGTGTGGCGCTCGGTGCCGATGCCGTCCAGCCCCAGCACCTCGCCGGCCATCTGGAAGCCGGTGACCTGCTCGCGGCCGTCTTCGCTGGCCACGCAGGTCTTGAAGAACCCGGCACGCACCGCGTACAGCGACGTGAAGGCGTCGCCGGCGCGGAACAGCGAGTCGCCCCGGTTCACCGGGCGCCGCTGCGACACCAGCTGGTCCAGCCGTTCGAGCTGTTCGTTGGAAACGCCCACGGGCAGGCACAGCTCGCGCAGGTTGCAGCTCGAGCAGGCGACCTTGAAAGGCTCTGGGCGGATGGCGGCAAGGGCGGCAGTCGTCATGGTCGTCCAGTGTGCAGACGGTGGAGTATTGCGCAATCGGACGACCCGCGAAGCCGGGAAGCCACGCGCCCCGGTGGGGCAAGCCGCCGGCCGGGATGGGCGGAGGGTCAGCAGCGTCGGCCTCGGCGGGGCCCAGGGGGAGTGCGCCAGCTGCCGCGAGCAAGATGCCCAGCCACCGGGACCGGATCGGCCGGTCGGGCGGCACCGGCGGCGACTTGAGGCGGATCAAGAACGGCGGCAGGGGCCTTGCTGCACAGTGCGGGCCCATGATGCTGCCCGGCCCCCCCTACGCCGAGCCGGTCCTGCTCACCGACGCGATGCTGCGCCGGCTGGACATGCCCGGTCCGCGTTACACCTCGTACCCCACCGCCGACCGTTTCGTCGAGGCGTTCGGCCCGGCGGAGTACCGGCAGGCGCTGCGCCAGCGGGCGCAAGGGGCGGTGGCTGGCGGCGCGCCCCCGCTGTCGTTGTACCTGCACATCCCGTTCTGCGAGTCGCTTTGCTACTACTGCGCCTGCAACAAGATCATCACCAAGCACCATGAGCGGGCGCGTGCCTACCTGGACGACCTGCGCATCGAGGTGGAGCTGCACGTGGCCGAAATCGGCCGCGGGCAGCCGGTGTCGCAGCTGCACCTGGGGGGCGGTTCGCCGACCTTCCTCTCCGACGCCGAACTGGACGAGCTGATGGCGATGCTGCGCGGCGCCTTCCGGCTGCTGCCGGAGGCCGAAGTCGGCATCGAGGTGGACCCACGGACAGCCACACCCCAGCGGCTGCGGCACCTGTCAGGCATGGGCTTCAACCGCATCAGCTTCGGGGTGCAGGACTTCGACGCCGGCGTGCAGCAGGCGGTGCACCGGGTCCAGCCTTTCGAGATGGTGCGCGACCTGATGGCCGAGGCGCGTGCGCTGGGCTTCGAGTCGATCAATACCGACTTGATCTACGGCCTGCCGCGGCAGACGCCCGAGTCGTTCGCGCGCACGGTGGCGCAGATCGGCGAGTTGCGCCCGCATCGCATCGCGCTGTACTCGTACGCGCACCTGCCGCAGCGTTTCAAGCCGCAGCGGCGCATCGACGGCGCCTTGCTGCCGGCGCCCGACAAGCGCATCCGCATGCTCGAAAGCGCCATCGCCGGCTTCCTCTCGCACGGCTATGTCTACATCGGCATGGACCACTTCGCGCTGCCCACCGACGCGCTGGCGGTGGCCAAGCGCCAAGGGCGGCTGCACCGCAACTTCCAGGGCTACAGCACGCAGCCCGACTGCGACCTCATCGGGCTGGGCGTTTCGTCCATCGGCAGGGTCGGCACGACCTACAGCCAGAACGCCAAGACGCTGCAGGAGTACCACGACGCACTCGCCCAGGGTGAGTTCCCGATCGTGCGCGGGCTCTCGTTGACCCGCGACGACCTGGTGCGACGCGCGGTGATCATGGCGCTGATGTGCCAGGGCCGCGTGGACTACGAGTCGATCGAGCTGGCCCACCTGGTGAAGATGCGCGAGGCCTTCGCCGCGGAGTTCGAGCGCCTCGGCCCGCTGCAGGAGATGGGGCTCGTGGAGGTCGGCAACCAGTCGATCCAGGTGACGCCGCTGGGCTGGTTCTTCGTGCGGGCGGTGGCCATGGTGTTCGACCGCCATCTGCAGGCCGACCAGGTGCGTGAGCGTTTCTCGCGCATCATCTGAAGGCGTTCACCGCGCTGCCGGTTGGCGGCGGCGGACTCTGTGGCCGAACCGTTCGAGGTGACGCGCGTATGTTCGACCCGGGCGATCCGGGTTAGCCTGAAGCCTGCGCCCGCCCGCCGTTCCCGATGGAAGCTTCGATCGTTGCCAGCGCGTTCGCCCTGGGCCTGGCCGGGGCCCCGCATTGCACGGCCATGTGCGCCGGGCCCTGCGCGGCGCTGGGTGGGCGCGGCAGGGGGGCGGGGCCCGGCGTGGCCTTTCATGCCGCGCGCATCGGCGGCTATGCGTTGGCCGGCGGCGTGGCGGCAGCGGCCGTGGGCAGCCTCGCTTCGCTGTCGCAAGCTGCGCCGTTCCTTCGGCCGCTGTGGACGCTGGTGCATGCTGCGCTGTTCGTCTTCGGGGTCTGGCTGATGTGGCAGGGGCGCCAACCCGCGTTGCTGGCCCGGCTGGGCCGCGCGGGTGGCCCGGTGGTCGTGGCGGGCGCGGGCGCCGGTGGAGGAGCGGGCGCGGGCGCCGGTGGAGGAGCGGGCGCGGGCGCAGGTGGCCCCTGGCGCGGGATGTCGATGCCGGGCGGGCAGCCCTTGGGCGAGCCGGCCGGCGCGGCGCCCGGGCCTGCGCTCGTCCCGGCACTGGCCGGGGCGCTGTGGTTCCTGTGGCCCTGCGGCCTGCTGCAGTCGGCGCTGATGGTGGCGGCGTTGTCCTCCTCGCCGGCCGGCGGTGCGGTGGCGATGGCGGCGTTTGCGATTGCGTCGTCGGCAGGGCTGTTGCTGGCACCGCTTCTGTGGCGGCAACTGCAGCGCTCGGCCGGCCGGGGCGGCGAAGGTATCGAACGCTGGGCCCTTCGCGCTGCGGGTGCGGTGATCGCGGGCTTCTCGGGCTGGGCGCTGACCCACGGGTTGTGGGCGCGCTTTGCCGCGTACTGCGCCACGCTGTGAGCGGCGCGCCGGTGTCGCATCAGCCGATGCACCCGCCACCGGCTGCGAGGTGCGCCGCGTCAGGTCATCGACAGGGGCTGGCCTAGAATCTTGCGCTGCTTCGCACCCGCTGCGAACCGCTCATTGACCCACCGGCTTGTCCGCATCTATCGCCGGCCCGAACCACCACCCACCACGCAGCAGGCCGCGCCGCAGCGGCCAGGAGACGCGCTTCATGTACCAGCACATCAAGGTGCCCGCCGGCGGCCAGAAGATCACCGTCAACGCGGACTTCTCGCTCAACGTGCCCGACCACCCGATCATTCCGTACATCGAGGGCGACGGCACCGGCTACGACATCACGCCGGTGATGATCAAGGTGGTCGATGCGGCGGTGGCCAAGAGCTACGGCGGCAAGAAGAAGATCCACTGGATGGAGGTCTACGCCGGCGAGAAGAGCACCAAGATCTACGGGCCCGACGTCTGGCTGCCCGAAGAGACGCTGCAGGTGGTGCGCGAGTACGTGGT
>JAEUPC010000168.1 GCA_016789865.1 Rubrivivax sp. | reverse complement strand
CCTTCGACCGCGTGGTCATCGAGACCACCGGCCTGGCCGACCCGGGCCCGGTGGCGCAGACCTTCTTCATGGACGACGAGATCGCCGAGAGCTACCTGCTGGACAGCATCCTGACGCTGGTCGACGCCAAGCATGCCGACGGCCAGCTGGACACGCGCCAGGAGGCGCGCCGCCAGGTGGGCTTCGCCGACCAGATCTTCATCAGCAAGAGTGACCTGGTGGCCCGCGACGAGGTCGACGCGCTCATCCACCGCTTGAAGCACATGAACCCGCGCGCCCCGCAGCGCACGGTGCACTTCGGCGAGGTACCCATCGCCGAGGTGTTCGACCTGAAGGGTTTCAACCTCAACGCCAAGCTGGACATCGACCCCGAGTTCCTCAGTGGCGACGGGCACGGCCACGAGCACCCTCGCCATGACGATGGTCACGACCACGATCACGAACACGGCGAGCACTGCGACCACCCGCACCACCATGCCCACGACGACGACGTGAAGAGCTTCGTCTTCCGCAGCAAGCGCGCCTTCAACCCGGCCAAGCTCGAGGACTTCCTGGGCGCCATCGTGCAGGTCTACGGGCCCAAGATGCTGCGCTACAAGGGCGTGCTGCACATGAAGGGCAGCGAGCGCAAGGTCGTCTTCCAGGGCGTGCACCAACTGATGGGCAGCGACCTCGGCCCCAAGTGGGCGCCGGGGGAGGAAAAGTTGAGCAAGATGGTGTTCATCGGCATCGATCTGCCCAAGGACGTGTTGCTGCAGGGCCTGGAACAGTGCCTGGTCTGAGTGCCGGCGCGCTGGCGCGCGACACCTGTCGCTGCGCAGTGTGAAGGGCCTGACGAACCCCTCGTTCGAAGCCTCGTCAACCCCCGCAACCCCGTGGCTACAATCCGCGCGCCTTTCAAGCCCCCCGGCTCGTCGCGGCCTCGGCGGCGCGGCCTCCGCGGCGCCTCGCCAGGGGTGTTCGGGGCAGGTTCGTTCGAAGTGTCCGTCCAGGCGAGGAGATGCCCGTGAGCAAGCCCCCGGCCAAAGCGCCTTCAAAGGCGAAGGCTCCGGCAAAGGCCGCCGGCAAGCCCGCGGCCAAGACACCCGCCAAGCCGGCACCGGCCGGCAAGGGCCCCGCCAAGAGTGCGCCGGCCAAGGCAGCCTCGACACCCGCGCCCAAGCCCGCTTCGAAAGCCCCTGCCAAGCCGGCTGCGAAGGCGGCCCCGGCGCCCGCGCCGAAGCCGGCGGCCAAGTCCGCCCCCCCTCCCAAGACCGGCGGCGCGCCCGCAGGCAAGGCTGCTGCGCCCTCTGCGGCCGCAACGCCCAAGAAACCGGCCCCGCCGGCCAAGCCCGCTGGCAAGGGCGAGGTCAAGCGGCCCGCGGCCAAGACCGCCGCGGCCGCCACCCCCACTGCACCGGCGGCGGCGCCCGTTGGGCCACAGGCACGGCCCGCCTCGCCGGCCGGCACGGCGCGCGCCGAAGGCCGCCCTGCGGTCGGCTCCGACACCCATGCCCCCAAGGCGGCCACCTCCTCCTCGCGTTTGCCGACACCCGCCGCCGCGGCGGGCTCGGCCGGCACATCCGGCCCCTCAACCCCCGCGGCACCCGTCTCGAATCGGTTCACCGATCGCTTCGCGCCGCCGCGACCTACCGCACCCGAAGTGATCGAAGCGTCTCCTGCCCGCCCACCGCGGAAGATCGACCCCAAGCTGGCCAATGCCTGGAAGGGCAAGGCCGGCCGTGACCTCACCGAAGACGAACTGCTCGCCATGCCCGAGGGCGAGTACATGAACGAGAAGCAGATCGAGTTCTTCCGCCACCGGCTGATCAAGCAGAAGGACGATCTGCTGTCCAACGCCGGCGAAACCACCGAACACCTGCGCGAGGACACCTCCATCGTGCCCGACCCGGTGGACCGCGCCACGATCGAGGAAGAGCACGCGCTGGAGCTGCGCACCCGCGACCGCGAGCGCAAGCTGCTGAAGAAGATTTCGCAGTCGCTGGGGCGGCTGGAAAGCGGCGACTACGGCTACTGCGACGAGACCGGCGAGCCGATCGGCCTGGCGCGCCTGCTCGCCCGGCCCACGGCCACGCTGTCGCTGGAAGCCCAGCAGCGGCGCGAGCTCAAGCAGAAGATGTTCGGGGACTGATGGCCCTGCCTGGAAGCGTCGTGCGGGCCGCCGCCCGCGGCACCGGGCCAGTTGCCTCGCGGCCGGATGGGCGGCAGCTGCCGCCCGGCGGGCGAAACACCGGCGGGCGCGCCGGGCTGCCCCGGCGGTAGCGGCTTGCGGCGCGCTGCCGTGCGCGTGAGCAAAGTGGCGGCCCCTCGACCGGGGTGCGTTGTGCGCCCGCGGACGTGTAACCGCCCGGAGTAAAGTCAGCGCATGGCCGAGAACGAGAGCTTCTTCCGCAAGGTGGTACGGTTCGTCGCGAACCCGGCCACCGACTGGAATGAACTCAACTCGCGCCAGGAGGATTCGCGCGAGCTCGAACTGGAGAAGTCCGAGCTCAAGGCGATGATCGAACGCAAGCGCCGCAACGACTTCGTGCGCAAGCGCGAGTTCGACATGCTGCGGCGCATCCGCCGCGAGGGACTCTCGCCCGAGCAGGCCGCAGCGCTGGAGGGCGCCTCGCGCATCGACGACTCCGAAGCGCGCCTGGCCGAGCCGGCCCGCGCCGACGGCGCCGTGAAGGCCAAGATCGACGAGATCGAGCAGCAGATGGTAGGCGAGTCGTTCGCGCCGCCCGGCTCGCGCCGCTCGCCGCCGCCGCCACCGCCCGCGCCGCGGCCGGCCAATGGCGGCGGGGGCTTGCCGGCAGGCGCCGACGTGCCGATGTTGCAGGACGTCCTGCGATCCGACCCGCAGGGTGAGCAGGCCATGCGGATCGATCCTTCGCTGTACGAGACTCCGGGCTCGGCACGTACCCCCGATCCGGCCCCCGCGCCCGGGCGCCATGGCGCCGGCGAACCGGCATCGCCCACGGCGGCACGCGGTCTGCCCCCGCTCTCGCCGGCTGCGCCCGCGCTGGCGCCGATGCAGTTTGCACCAACCACCGACGCGGCCACCGGCGACCTGAACAGCCCGTTCGCCGTCGAGGTCAACGAGGTCATGCACGATCCCGAGCTCGACGAGCCGGTGATCTCGTTTGCCAACGCCGACTTCCAGCAGTGCGAAGAGGCGTTGCAGCGGCTCACAAGCGCCTCCGGCGTGCGCCACCAGCACGCCGAGACCTGGCTCGTGCTGTTCGACCTGTACCGCGCCACCGGGCAGCAGCAGCGTTTCGAGAGCCTGGCGCTGGACTACGCACAGCAGTTCGGCTGGTCGGCGCCGCAGTGGTATTCGCTGCCCAAGCTGGTGGCCGAGGCGCTGGCCGACGAACCGCTGCTCACCGGCAGCTCGCGCGCCGATCGCGGCAGCATCAACGGCGACATCGGCTGGGTGAGCCCGGCCCTGCTGGACATCGACGCCGTCGCGCGGCTGCGCTCGCAGACGCTGCAGATGCCGCTGCCGTGGGTGTTCGACTGGGGGCAGCTGCGCGGCATCGAGGCCGAGGCGGCGATGCAGCTGTCCACGCTGTTCCGCTTGTGGGCCGGGCAGGCCATCGAGATGCGCTGGATCGGCGGCGACCGCCTGTTCCAGGTGCTGGCCGAGGCTGCCCCCACCGGCGTGCGCGACGCCGACCCGGCGTTCTGGCTCACGCGGCTCGACGGTCTCAGGCTGGCCAACCGTGCCGACCAGTTCGACGAGGCGGCCATCGACTACTGCGTCACCTACGAGGTCTCGCCGCCGTCGTGGGAGGCCGCGCGTTGCAAGGTGCACATCAGCGGCCAGGCCATCTCCACGCGCACGCCGCCGCTGTCGGTGGTGAGCGACGTCTCCACGAGCTTCATGGAGTCGGGTCTGTCGGAAGACGCCATCACCGGCATCGAGGTGGCCAACGTCGAGCTGTCGGGCCAACTGGTCGGCGACATCAGCAGCACGCTGAAGAAGCTCGAGGGCGAGCTCGGCAAGGCCTCCATCGTCAACGTCTCGTGCGCGCGGTTGATCCGCGTGGACTTCATTGCCGCGGGCGACCTGCTGAACTGGGTGCTCGCGCGGCGCACCGAGGGCCGCTCGGTGCAGTTCGTCGAAGCGCACCGGCTCGTCGCGCTCTTCTACGGCGCGATGGGCATCAACGAGCACGCGAAGGTCGGCGTCCGCAAAGTGTGACTTCGCTCCCCCCGAAGCGGCCTGGCGGCCGCCTCCCCGTGGCAGCGAAGCGGCCACTGCGTGGCGCAGGGGGCAACGCCAGCGGACCGGCGAAGCCGGATCCGCGGCGTCCGCTGGGCTGAAGGCATCCTCGCTACAGTGGTGCCATGGACTCCTACCACGGCACCACCATCCTCAGTGCGCGGCGCGGCAGCCAAGTCGCGCTCGGCGGCGACGGCCAGGTCACCCTGGGGCAGATCATCGTCAAGGCCAGCGCGCGCAAGGTGCGCAAGCTCTTCCATGACAAGGTGCTGGCCGGCTTTGCCGGCGCCACCGCCGACGCCTTCACGCTGTTCGAGCGCTTCGAGGCCAAGCTGGAGAAGCACCAGGGCCACCTGCAGCGCGCGGCCATCGAGCTGACCAAGGACTGGCGAACCGACCGCGTGCTGCGCCGCCTGGAGGCCATGCTGGCGGTG
>JAEUPC010000166.1 GCA_016789865.1 Rubrivivax sp. | reverse complement strand
CATCATGAAGCGGTCGACCTGCGCCTCGGGCAGCGGGTAGGTGCCTTCGGTCTCGATCGGGTTCTGCGTGGCCATCACGACGAAGGGCTCGGGCACCTTGTGCGTCTCGCCGGCGATGGTGACCTGGCGCTCCTGCATCACTTCCAGCAGCGCGCTTTGCACCTTGGCCGGCGCGCGATTGATCTCGTCGGCCAGCAGCAGGTTGGCGAACACCGGCCCGAGCGAGGTGCCGAACTCGCCCGTCTTCTGGTTGTAGATGCGCGTGCCCACCAGATCGGCCGGTACCAGGTCGGGCGTGAACTGGATGCGCTTGAAGCTGCCGCGCACGGTGCGCGCCAGCGTCTTCACCGTCAGCGTCTTGGCCAGCCCCGGCACGCCTTCGACCAGCAGGTGGCCCTGCGCGAGCATGGCGACCAGCACTCGCTCGAGGAAGCGGTCCTGGCCGACGACCACGCGCTTGACCTCGTACAGGAGGCGCTCCATCAGGGTCGCGGTGGCCTGGGCTTGATCTTCCATGGGGGTCGTCCTCGAAGGCGGAGGGGGCGTGATGGGTCGGATCGGGTGCGCGGCAGCTTACCGCGCGCTTCAGAACGGCGGCAGGCCGGCGCCGGCAGCAGCGTTCTCGATCGGCACCGCGAAGCCGATGCCGATGAACGTGCGCTGCTCGTTGGGGTTGAGGATGGCGGTGACGATGCCCACCACGTGGCCGTCCATCGTGACCAGCGGCCCGCCGCTGTTGCCGGGGTTGGCCGCAGCGTCGAACTGGATGAGATTGGTCAGCGTCTTCTCGCCGTCGGGCGAGCGGAACTCGCGCTTCAGGCCGGAGACGACACCGTAGCTCACCGAGGGGCCGATGCCGAACGGGTAACCCACGGCGACGACATGGTCGCCGGGCTGCAGGTCGCTGGTGCTGCGCATGGTGGCGGCCTGCAGGTCGTCGGGCAGCGAATGCGCCTTCAGCACCGCGAGGTCGTTCTCGGGCATCGCGCCGACCATCGACGCTTCACTCTCGTGGCCGTTGGCAAAGCGCACGCGGATCTTCTTGCTGCCCCACACCACGTGCAGGTTGGTGAGGATGGTGCCGTTGTCGATGATGACGACGCCGCTGCCCAGGCTGCGCTCCATGGCCTTCTTCTCGGGCTGCGTGTCGCCGGTGTCGGCGTCGTTCATCAAACCCACCACGCGCACCAGCGAGGGCAGGATGGCCTCGTAGGCCTTGGCCGCCTGCGAGGGCAGAGGCTCCTTCTCGAGGCTCTCGCGCACCGCGGCGTCGATGTCGTCCTGGGTGATGACGCGGTGGCCCCGCATCTGCAGCATGCCGAAGCTCACCAGCACCGCCAGCGTGGCGCCGGCCAGGCCCCACAGCGGCCCCTGCCAGCGGCCCAGCGCCGCCTTGACACGCGCAGCGCGGGGGGCCGGTGCAGCCTGGGGCGGCGCTGCGCCGGCCTGCGGTGCGGTGGCGGGGTCGGCGGGCGGCACTGCCACCGGCGCGGCCGCCGCGGCAGGCAGCGGCACCAACCCCGGGCCCACGGAGGCGCGGCGCGGCGAGCGGCTGTACAGCGGGGCCTTGGCGTTCATCGTGCGGCGGGCCTTGGGGGGGCGGGCGGACACGGTACCACGGCGGCCGCCCAGCGGCATGCGGCCTACCCCGCTGGCCGGCGGCGCCGGTGCGTCATCATCAGCGCGTGATGCCACCGGCTGAAACCGACGCTGCGAACCCCGGCCACCAATGCGACCCGCCCGCGCCCGGCTGGATCGACTCGCATTGCCACCTCGACGCGCCGGAGTTCGCTGGCGAGCGCGATGCGGTGGTGGCGCGAGCGCGCGCTGCCGGCGTCGGCATGCTCGTGCTGCCGGCGGTGCGCGCGGCCGACTTCGACGGCGTGCGCGAGCTGGCACATGCCCACGGCCTGGCCTACTCGCCCGGCCTGCACCCGCTGTACCTGCATGAGGCCGGTGAGGGCGACCTGGACCGGCTGGCCGAGTTCCTGCAGCGCCACAGCGCCGACCCGCGGCTGGTGGCGGTGGGCGAGATTGGCCTCGACCACTTCGTGCCCGCCGACGACGTGCGCTTCGACCGCGCGCGGCAGGCGCGCTTCTACCTCGCGCAGCTGCGGTTGGCGCACGAGCACGGGCTGCCGGTCATCCTGCACGTGCGGCGCTCGGCCGACGCGCTGCTGGCGGGGCTGAACCGGGTGGAGGTCGCCGGCGGCATCGCGCACGCCTTCAACGGCAGCGAGCAGCAGGCGCGGCGATTCGCCGAACGGGGTTTTCGACTCGGCTTTGGCGGCGCCATGACGTTCGAGCGAGCAAACCAGATCCGATCGCTGGCCGGCTCGCTGCCCGATCACGTGCCGGTGCTCGAAACCGACGCGCCCGACATCCCGCCGTGGTGGCTGTACGCCAAGGCGCGCGAGCGCGCCGCGGGCGCGCCGCAAGGGCGCAACGAGCCGGCCGAGCTGCCGCGCATCGGCGCCACGCTGGCGCAGCTGCGTGGCTGGTCGGTCTCCGAGACGGCGGCGCGCACCGCCGCCAACGTGGCCGCGGCGCTGCCGCGCATGCTTTCGCTGCTGGCTGCGCAGCGGGAGGTCCGGTGAGGCTGCCGCAACCCGTGGCTGGTCGCAAGGGCGATCGCCTCGTCGGCATGCCGCCCGTGCTGGCTCGTCACACGCGCTGCCTGGTGCTCGGCAGCTTCCCGGGCGAGGCGTCGCTCGCCGCGCAGCAGTACTACGGCCACCCGCGCAACCACTTCTGGCCGCTGCTCGCGGCAATCTGGCAGGTGGACCTGGTGGCGTTGCCGTACCGGCGGCGCATGGCCGAGGTGCGGCGGCGGGGCCTGGGCATCTGGGACGCCTATGCCAGCTGCCGGCGCGAGGGCAGCCTCGATGCGGCGATCGAGGCGCCGCAGTTGAACGACTTCGCTGCGCTGCTGCGGCGCGCGCCGGGCGTGCGGCTGGTGCTGCACAACGGCAGCGAGTCGGCGCGGGCGGCGCGCGAACTGCGCTCGCTCGGCCTGCCGACCCGGCGCCTGCCGTCCACGAGCCCGGCCAATGCCAGCTGGTCGTTCGAGCGCAAGCTGGCCGCCTGGCAGGCCGCCTTCGAGGAAGGGGGCGTGGCATGACGGCCGGGCGAAAGGCGGCGCGGGGCCGGGCGGCCGAGCTGCCCGAGGTGACATTGTCGGAAGCGGCCGGCGTGCGCTACCTGCACCTCGGCTCGGTGTGGGTGCAGGGCGCCATGCGCATCAAGGCGCCGCAGCACATCGAGCTGGTCTACGTGCAGCGCATGCTGGCCTGCCTGCTGTGGCTGCCCACCGGGGAGCTCGGCCAGGGCCGGGCGGTACAGCTGGGCCTGGGGGCGGGGGCGCTGACGCGCTTCACGGCCACCACGCTGGGCATGCCGACCACCGTGGTGGAGATCAACCGCGAGGTGGTGGAGATCAACGCCCGCTGGTTCCATCTGCCGCCGCGTGCCGAGGTGGTGGTGGGCGACGCCTGCCAGTGGCTGGCCCAGGCCGCGCCGGCCAGCGTGCGGCTGCTGCAGGTCGACCTCTATGACGAGGACGCGGCGGCGCCGGTGCTGGACGACGGACCCTTCTATGCCGCCTGCCGGCGCGTGCTGGAAAGTGGTGGCCTGTTCAGCGTCAATTTGTTCGGTCGCCACGCCAGCTTTGCCCGCAGCATCGGGCTCGTGGCCCAAGCCTTTGGCGCCGGCCAGGTGTGGAGCCTCACGCCCACGCGCGAGGGCAACACGGTGGTGGTGGCCGGCCGCGAGGTGGTGGTGCCGGGGCGCGACGAGCTGGCTGCGCGCGCCGAAGCGCTGCAGCGGCGCTTCGGGCCGCTGGGACTGCCGGCACGCAAATGGTTGCGAATGGTGCGGCCTTTCGTGCCGACGGGCCCGGTCCCCTAGGCCACGATACCGGCGATGACGCCGGCGTGGTCTGCCGCATCGACCACACTCGCCGGCGTGCTGCCCTCGAACATCGGCCCCAGAATGACCCGATCGCCCCCGACGCCATGAACACCACCGGCCCCCGCGCCAAGACTGCCGATCGCGGCGCCGGCACCTCCTCGGGGGCCGCCGCGCGCTCGCCGCTGCCCAAGGGAAAGCTCGATTGGCACCAGCTGCTCGACTGGCTGCGCGACGACGGGCTCGTCACGCCCGACGACGCGGCGCGCGTGGCCCGCCGCTTCGGTGCCGGTGCCTCGAGCCTGCACGCGCTGGTGCGCCTGGGCGGCGCAGGCCTCGTGCGCCACGGCACGCAGCGGCCGCTGGACACCGACGCGCTCGCCGAATGGCTGGCCGCGCGCATCGGCCGCCCGTTCGTGCGCATCGACCCGCTGAAGACCGACTTCGGCCGCGTGGCCGACGTGATGAGCGTGCAGTACGCGCAGATGCGCCACGCACTGCCGCTGTTCATCAGCGCCAGCGAAGTGACCATCGCCACCGCCGAGCCGTTCGACGTGGCCTGGGTGCCGGAGATCGAGGCGCACACGCGCCGGCGCGTCAGCCTGGTGCTGGCGCACCCGGAGGACCTGCGCCGTTACACCACCGAGTTCTATTCGCTCACCAAGAGCGTGCGCGCGGCGGCCAAGAGCGGCGAGGTGGCCACCGCGGCCAGCTTCGAGCAGCTGGTCGAACTGGGCCGCGCCAACAAGCAGCTCGACGCCAACGACCAGGGTGTCGTGCAGGTCGTCGATTGGCTGTGGCAGTACGCCTTCGACCAGCGCGCCAGCGACATCCACCTGGAGCCGCGGCGCGAGACCGGCGCCATCCGCTTTCGCATCGACGGCGTGCTGCACACCGTCTACCAGGTGCCGCTCACCGTGATGGGTGCGATGACGGCGCGCATCAAGCTGCTGGGCCGCATGGACGTGGTGGAAAAGCGCCGCCCGCTGGACGGCCGCATCAAGACGGTGCGCCAGGTCGGCGAAGGCGAACGCGGCGGCGAGGTGGAGATGCGCCTGTCCACGCTGCCCACCGCCTTCGGCGAGAAGATGGTGATGCGCATCTTCGATCCTGAAGCTGCGGTGAAGTCGCTGGATGCGCTGGGCTTCGCCGACGGCGAGGCCAAGGCGTGGGAAGAACTCATCCAGCGCCCGCACGGCATCGTGCTCGTCACCGGCCCCACCGGCAGCGGCAAGACCACCACGCTGTACAGCACGCTCAAGCGGCTGGCCACCGAGGAGGTGAACGTGTGCACGGTGGAAGACCCGATCGAGATGATCGAGCCCGCGTTCAACCAGACGCAGGTGCAGCCGGCGCTGGACATGGGCTTTGCCGAAGGCCTGCGCGCGCTGATGCGGCAGGACCCCGACATCATCATGGTCGGCGAGATCCGCGACCTGGCCACCGCCGAGATGGCGATCCAGGCCGCGCTCACCGGGCACCTGGTGTTCAGCACGCTGCACACCAACGACGCAGTGGGCGCGGTCACCCGCCTGAGCGACCTCGGCGTGCCGGGGTATCTGATCGCCGCCACGGTGATCGGCGTGCTGGCGCAGAGGCTGGCGCGCACACTGTGCCCGGCGTGCAAGGCGCGCGACGACAGCACCACGCGCGAGGCGCTGGACGAGGTGGTGCGGCCCTGGCGGCTCTCTGGCGGCGTGCGGCCCTACAAGGCGGTGGGCTGCCCCGAATGCCGCAACACCGGCTACCGCGGCCGCGCCGGCCTGTACGAGCTCCTGGTGATGAGCGAGAACCTGCGCCGGCTGATCCACCCCACGCTGGACGCCGGCGCGCTGGCCAGGCAGGCGGTGAAGGAAGGCATGCGTCCGTTGCGCCTGGGCGGCGCGATGAAGGTCGCCGAAGGCGTGACCACTCTCGAGGAAGTGCTGCGCGCCACGCCGATGCTGTGAGGCGGCCATGGAACAGGCGCGCTGCGCCCGTTGGGCGCAAGCCGCGTGCGGACCTTACGTGTTAACCACAGAGGGCGCAACGAGGGTCGCTTCCTAGAATCCGCGCGTTCATTTCAGGGCCATTCGCTGCCCGGAGGAGACGCGGCGTGAAGATCAAGAGCGAAAGGGACTTCTGGGCCGGGCTGATGTTCCTCGTCACGGGCATCGCCTTCGCCTGGGGGGCCACGGCCTACAGCTTCGGCTCGTCGGCACGTCCGGGGCCCGGGTACTTCCCCTTCGGGCTGGGCGTCATCCTCGCGCTGCTGGGCGCGCTGATCCTGTTCGAGTCGCTCACCCTCGAGGTCGAGGGCGGCGAGAAGATCGGCCCGTGGCCGCTGAAGCAGGGCGCCATCATCCTGTTCTCGGTGGTGCTGTTCGGGCTGATGCTGCCCAAGCTTGGCATGGCCGTCACGCTGCCGGTGCTGATTGCCGTGGCCAGCCTGGCCAGCGGCGAGTTCAACTGGAAGGAGGTGCTGCTCAACGTGGTCGTCCTCACGGTGGGCTCGTGGGCCATCTTCATCAAGGGCCTGGCGTTGACGATCCCGCTGTGGCCTACCTTCATCACGAGCTGAGCAGGAGCCGGCATCCATGGAACTGCTCAACAACCTTGCGCTCGGCTTCGGCGTTGCGCTTTCGCTGCAGAACCTGCTCTATGCGCTGATGGGGGCGCTGCTGGGCACGCTGATCGGTGTGCTGCCTGGCCTGGGCCCGGTGGCCACCATCGCCATGCTGCTGCCCAGCATCTACGCGCTGGACGCGACTCCGGCGCTCATCATGCTGGCCGGCATCTACTACGGCGCGCAGTACGGCGGCAGCACCACCGCCATCCTCATCAACGTGCCGGGCGAGAGCGCCTCGGTGGTGACGGCGATCGACGGCTACGCCATGGCGCGCCGCGGCCGCGCCGGCGCGGCGCTGGCTGCCGCAGGCCTTGGCTCGTTCTTTGCCGGCAGCGTGGCAACGCTCATCGTCGCGGCGTTCGCGCCGCCGCTCACCGAGCTGGCCTTCAAGTTCGGCCCGGCCGAGTACTTCTCGCTGATGGTGCTGGGCCTCATCGGCGCGGTGGTGCTGGCCTCGGGCTCGCTGATCAAGGCCATCGCGATGATCCTGCTGGGCCTGTTGCTCGGCCAGATCAATACCGACGTCATCTCCGGCGTGCCGCGCTACAGCTTCGACATCCCCGAGCTCACCGACGGCATCGGCTTCGTGGCCATCGCGATGGGCGTGTTCGGCTTCGGCGAGATCATCATGAACCTCGGCCGCCCGGCCGAGCACCGCGAGGTGTTCACCAAGGACGTGAAGGGCCTGTGGCCGACCAGGGACGACTTCATGCGCGCCTACCCCGCGGTGCTGCGCGGCACCACGCTCGGCTCGGTGCTGGGCGTGCTGCCCGGCGGCGGGGCGCTGCTGGCCTCGTTTGCGGCCTACACGCTGGAGAAGAAGACCAAGGGCAAGCCCGGTGAGGTGCCGTTCGGGCAGGGCAACATCCGCGGCGTCGCCGGCCCCGAGAGCGCCAACAACGCCGGCGCGCAGACTTCCTTCATCCCGATGCTGACGCTGGGCATCCCGCCCAACGCGGTGATGGCGCTGATGGTGGGCGCGATGACCATCAAGGGCATCCAGCCGGGTCCGCAGGTGATGACCAGCAACCCGCAGCTGTTCTGGGGCCTGATCGCCAGCATGTGGGTGGGCAACCTGATGCTGATCGTGCTGAACCTGCCGCTGATCGGCATCTGGATCAAGCTGCTGACGGTGCCTTACCGCTTCCTGTACCCGGCCATCCTGAGCTTTTGCTGCATCGGCCTGTACACGCTGAACAACAACAACTTCGACGTCTTCATGGCCGCCATCTTCGGCGTCGTCGGCGTGGTGTTCTACAAGCTGGGGTGCGAACCGGCGCCGCTGCTGCTGGGCTTCATCCTCGGGCCGATGATGGAAGAGAACCTCAGGCGCGCGCTGCTGCTTTCGCGCGGCGACTGGACCACCTTCGCCACGCGGCCGCTGTCGGCGGCGTTGCTGCTCGGTGCGTTGGCGATGATCATCGTGGTCACCATGCCGTCGATCAAGCGCAAGCGGCAGGAGGCGTTCCAGGACGCCGATTGAGCCGCGGCGCCGGCACAGGGCCCCGGCCCGACCGGCGGGGTGCCGCCGCCGCTGGCAAGGGCCCCTCGCGGGCCCTTGTCGCTTCATGCGCTACGCTTGGCCGCGATGAGCCCGCCCGAGCCCGCCCGCGAGTCTTCGTCGAAGGCCCCGCCGGCATCCATCGCGCCGCTGGTCGACAACCCGGTCTTCCGCGGCCTGTGGATCGCCTCGCTGGCGGCCAATCTGGCGATGTGGATGAACGACGTCGCCGCGGCGTGGCTGATGACCTCGCTGACGACGAGCCCGGTGCTGGTGGCGCTGGTGTCCACCGCGGCCACGCTGCCGGTGTTCCTGCTCGGCCTGCCCAGCGGCGCGCTGGCCGACATCGTCGACCGCCGGCGCATGTTCGCGGCCACGCAGCTGTGGGTGTCGATCAACGCGCTGGTGCTGCTGGCGCTGTCGACCGGCGGGTGGCTGACCGCGCCGCTCTTGCTGCTGCTGGTGTTCGGCAACGGCATCGGCCTGGCCATGCGCTGGCCGGTGTTCTCGGCCATCGTGCCGCAGATCGTCGGCCGCGCGCAGCTGCCGCAGGCGCTGGCGCTGAACGGCATCTCGATGAACCTGTCGCGCGTGGCCGGGCCGATGTTCGCCGGCGCGCTGCTGGCTGGCAGCGGCGCGGGCGCGGTGTTCGCCCTCAACGCGGCGCTGGCGGTGCTGTCGTTCGTGCTCATCCTGCGCTGGAAGAGCGAGCCGCGCGCCAGCGCGCTGCCCGGCGAGCGCTTCGTGGCCGCCATGCGCGTGGGCATCAACTACGCGCTGCAGTCGCCGCGGCTGAAGATCATCCTGGCGCGCATCTTCCTGTTCTTCCTGCAGGTGGTGGCGCTGTCGGCGCTGCTGCCGCTGGTGGCCCGCCGCATGCACGGCGCGGGGCCAGGCACCTTCACGCTGATGCTGTCGTGCCTGGGGGTCGGCGCCATCGTCGCGGCGTTGCTGTTCCCGCGCTGGCGCGCTCGCTTCGACCGCGACCAGTTCGTGCGCATCGGCACGCTGGTGCATGCCGCGGTCAGCAGCCTGATCGTCGCGGTGCCCGAGGTGTGGCTGGCGCTGCCGGCGATGTTCGTCATCGGCATGGCATGGATCTCGGTGGCCAACTCGCTCACCGTGTCGGCGCAGATGGCGATGCCCGACTGGGTGCGCGCGCGCGGCATGTCGATCTACCAGATGGGTCTGATGGGCGGCGCGGCTTGCGGCTCGCTGGTGTGGGGGCAGGTGGCTTCATGGATCGGCGTGGCCGGGGCGGTGTGGGCGGCGGCCGGCTTCGGGCTCGCGGTGCTGGTGCTGACCTGGCGCCTCACGGTGGAAGGCGGGCGCGAACCCGACTTCACGCCGGCCAGCGTGGACGCGCTGCCCGAGCCGCAGGTGAGCGTGGCGCCCGACGACGGCCCGGTGATGGTGACCATCCAGTACCAGATCGACCCGGCCCGCGCAGCGGAGTTTGCCGAGGTGATGCAGCGCACGCGCCGCGCGCGCCTGCGCCAGGGCGCGCTGTCGTGGGCGTTGCTGCGCGACGTGGCCGTACCCGGGCGCTACGTCGAGTACTTCGTCGACGAGACCTGGCTGGAACACCTGCGGCGGCTGGAGCGCTTCACGGCCTTCGATGCCGAGCTGCGCGCCCGGCGCCTGGCGTTCCACATCGGCCCCGAGCCGCCGCGGGTGCGCCGCTACGTGGGTGACGCACACCTCACGCCGGCGGACCTGCCGCCGATGCATTGAACCGGGCGGCGGCCATCGCCGGGGCTGCTACACCTCGGGCCGCCGCCACAGCCACACCGCCACGGCCGCCATCAGCAGCGGCACGCCGACCTTGGCGGCCAGTGGCGCCGGGCTCACGCCCATCAGCACAGCGCTCAGCGCCATCATCAAGGTGGCGGCCCACTTGGCGCGGCGCGGCACCGCGCCATGGTCGCGCCAGCGGCGGATGGCCGGGCCGTGGCGCGGGTGGTTCACGAGCCAGCGCTCCAGCTGGGGCCAGCCGTGGCCACCTGCCCAGGCGGCCACCAGCAGGAACGGCACCGTGGGCAGCCCCGGCAAGACGATGCCGATGAGGCCAAGCGCCACCGCTGCCGCCGCCAGGGTGCGCCACAGTGCGATCTTGACGGCGCGGCGAAGCATGGGGCGATGGTACGGGGCGCGCTCACCCGCGGCCTCCCGGTGCGCCGCCCTGCGCAGCATGCGCCGCGGGTCCCGCCGGGTGGCGCATGAGCGCCGGCCCCATCGCGCCGCGGGCTTAGCATCCGGGCCTCTCCTTCTGCCGGGTCTCCAGCCCGTGCAGCGAACCAGCGCAACCAGGCTGCCCCGCGATGTCAACATCCTTCGACCGCCGTTCGATCCTCGCCGCCGGCCTCGGCGCGGCCGTGGCCTGGCCGGCCGCGGCACAGGCCCCGTCCGCATGGCCTGGCAAGCCGATCCGCCTGGTGGTGCCGTTCCCGCCCGGCGGCGCCACCGACCTGCTGGCGCGGGCCATCGCGCAGCGTGTGGGCAGCACGCTGGGCCAGAACATCGTCGTCGACAACCGCGCCGGCGCCGGCGGGTCGCTCGGCTCGGCCGAAGTGGCCAAGGCCGTGGCCGACGGCTACACGCTGCTCATCGCCACCAGCAGCACGCACGCCATCGGCCCGCACCTGAACCCGAACCTGCCCTACAAGGCCGCGGGGCCCGACAGCGACTTCACGCCGGTGGCGCATGTGGCCACCGCGACCAATGTGGTGCTGGTGCCGCTGTCGCTGCCGGTGAACAGCATCAAGGAGCTGATCGCCTACGCGAAGGCGCGGCCGGGGCAGCTCAACTACGCCAGCAGCGGCAACGGCACCATCGTGCAGCTGACGGCCGAGGCCTTCAAGGCGCAGGCGGGTCTGTTCATCACCCACATTCCCTATCGCGGCACGGCGCTGTCGATTCCCGATCTGGTCTCGGGCAAGGTGCACCTGCTGTTCGACAGCGTCGTCTCCGGCATGCCGCACGTCAAGGACGGCAAGCTCAAGGCGCTGGCCGTGTCGGGCAAATCCCGCTCGCCGCTGGCGCCGGAGCTGCCGACGGTGGCCGAGTCCGGGCTGCCCGGGTTCGAGTCGACGACGTGGTTCGGCATCTACGGTCCGCGCGGCTTGCCCGCAGACATCACCACGAAGCTGAACGCCGAGTTCAACGCCGCGATGAAATCGGCCGAGGTCCAGGAGCGCCTGGCGCGCCTGGGCGCCGAGCCGGCGCCGGCCAACACGCCGGCAGAGTTCGCCGCGCTGGTGGCGGCCGACAGCGCGCGCTGGGCGCAGCTCATCCGCGAGCGGCGCATCACGGCCAACTGAGACACGCTGGCACCGCGGGGCCCGCACCGACGAATCTCCCAACGCCAGGAAAGAATGAACAACCCCTTCGACTGGACCACCGGCTACGCCAGCCAGCGCTCGCCGGTCTTCGCGCGCAACATCGTCGCCACCTCGCACCCGCTGGGTGCCCAGGCGGGGCTGCGCATGCTGCAGGCCGGCGGCAACGCGGTGGATGCCGCGATTGCCGCGGCGGCCATGATGACCATCGTCGAACCGTGCAGCAACGGCCTGGGCTCCGACGCCTTCTGCATCCTTTGGGACGGCCGGCAGCTGCACGGCCTGAACGCCAGCGGCACCGCGCCCGCGGCCTGGACACCCGAGTACTTCAAGAAGAAGTACGGCCCCGATGCGGCGACGCCGCCCAAGCGCGGCTGGGACTCGGCCACCGTGCCCGGCGCCGTGGCCGGCTGGATGGCGCTGCACACGCGCTTTGGCAAGCTGCCGTTCGCCGACCTGCTGGCCCCGGCCATCGACATCGCGCGCCGCGGCTATGGCGTGCCGGTGATCGTGCAGCACAAGTGGACGGCCGCCGCGTCGCTGCCCGAGCTGACCCAGCAGCCGGGCTTCGCCGAGGCTTTCCTGCCGCGCGGCCGGCAGCCGGCGGTGGGCGAGCGCTTCGTGTTCGAGCCGGCCGCGCGCGCGCTGGAGCTGATCGCCGGCACGAAGGGCGAGGCCTTCTACCGCGGTGAGATCGCCGCCGCCATCGCCGCGCATGCAAGGGCGCACGGCGGCGCCATGACCGAGGCCGACCTTGCCGGCTACGAGCCGCAATGGGTGGGCACGATCTCCACGCGCTACCGCGGCCACGAGCTGCACGAGATCCCGCCCAACGGGCAGGGCATCGCCGCGCTCATTGCGCTGGGCATCCTCGAGCATTTCGAACTGGGCGCGCTGCCGGTGGACGGCGTGCTCAGCCAGCACCTGCAGATCGAGGCGATGAAGCTCGCCTTTGCCGACGTGCACCGCCATGTCGGAGACGCGCGCACGATGACGCTGACGCCGGCGCAGATGCTCGACCCCCAGTACCTCAAGCGCCGCGCCGCGACGATCGACCTGAGGCGCGCCCAGGACTTCGGCCCCGGCCACGGGCCGCAGGGCGGCACCATCTACCTCACCGCGGCCGACGCCAGCGGCATGATGGTCAGCTTCATCCAGAGCAACTACATGGGCTTCGGCTCGGGCGTGGTGGTGCCCGGCTACGGCATCAGCCTGCAGAACCGCGGCCACGGCTTCACGCTGGACGGCAGCCGCGCCAACGTCGTGGGCCCGGGCAAACGGCCGTTCCACACCATCATCCCGGCGTTCCTGATGAGGCCGGGCCCCCCGACGTCGCCGACGGCGCCGTCGCCCCCCGAGGGGGTGTCCCCGAGTGGCCAAGCCACATCGGGGACGACGGCGCAGCCGGTGATGAGCTTCGGCGTGATGGGCGGCGACATGCAGCCGCAGGGCCACCTGCAGACGCTGGTGCGCATGCTCGACTACCACCAGCAGCCGCAGGCGGCGTGTGATGCGCCGCGGTGGCGGGTGAACACGGGCGTCGTCAACGCCGAGACCGGCTTCGATGCCGAGGCGGCCGCAGGCCTGCGGGCGCTGGGCCACCGCGTCGAGCCGTTTGCCGACAGCTACCAGGACTACGGGGCCGGCCAGTTCATCTGGCGCCTGGGGGATCCGCAGGTCGAGGGTTATGCGGCGGCCAGCGATCCGCGGCGCGACGGGCAGGCGGCCGCGTTCTGAACACCGGGCCCGAGCAAGGCGCCAGGCCCTTGCGGCAGCCCGCGGGCGGCACCCACCGCGGCACGAACGCTGACGGCGCCGCGCGCCTGCGTGCCGGCTTGGCACTGGCCGCCTTCGGCGCCGTCGCCTTCTCGGGCAAGGCGATCATCGTCAAGCTCGCCTACCGTCACGGCGTCGATGCGGTCACGCTGCTGATGTACCGCATGCTGTTCGCGTTGCCGATGTTCGCCGCGCTGGCGTGGTGGGGCGGTCGCGGGCGGCCCGCGCTGAAGCGACACGACTGGCTGGCCGTGCTGGGGCTGGGCTTTTGCGGCTACTACCTGGCCAGCTACCTCGATTTCGCCGGCCTGCAGTACATCACCGCCAGCCTGGAGCGGCTGGTGCTGTACCTCAACCCGACGCTGGTGCTGCTGCTGGGCTGGCTGCTGCTGCGCCGCCGGGTCACCGCTCGGCAGGGCGTGGCGATGGCGGTGAGTTATGCGGGCATCGCCCTGGTGTTCGGCCACGAGTTGCGCCTGGAAGGACGCAACGTGCTGCTGGGCACCGCGCTGGTGTTCGGCAGCGCGCTGTCGTACGCCTTCTACCTCGTCTACAGCGGCCAGGTGGTCAGCCGCATCGGCTCGCTGCGGCTGACGGGCGCTGCCACCAGCGTGGCCTGCGTGCTGTGCATCGCGCAGTTCGTGCTGCTGCGGCCGCTGGCCGCGGCGTGGGTGCCCGAACCGGTGGTGTGGCTGTCGGTGCTCAACGCGGTGGCCTGCACCTTCGTCCCGGTGCTCGCGGTGATGCTGGCCATCGAGCGCGTCGGCGCGGCGATGACGGCGCTCACCGGCATGCTCGGCCCGCTGTCGACCATCGCGATGGGCGTGGTGTTCCTCGGCGAGCCGATGAACGCATGGATCGTCGCCGGCACGTTGCTGGTGCTGGCCGGGGTGTGGTGGCTGGCGCGCGGCCGCTGAACGAGCGCCGAATCACCGCATAGCATCATCACCTTGCGGCCACGGCCGCGAGATCACGAGGAGACACGAAGCATGGATCTGGGAATCGCCGGCAAGTGGGCGCTGGTGTGCGCCGCGAGCAAGGGGCTGGGCCGAGGTTGCGCCGAGGCGCTGGCCAAGGAAGGCGTGAACGTGGTCATCACCGCGCGCGGCGAAGAGGCGCTGCAGGCCACCGCGGCTGAGCTGCGCGCTTCGAACCCGGCGGTGCAGGTGCGCGCGGTGGCCGGCGACATCACCACCGAGGCCGGCCGCGCCGCCGCGCTGGCCGCCGCGCCGCAGGTGGACATCCTCGTGAACAACGCCGGCGGACCGCCGCCGGGCGACTTCCGCGACTGGGGGCGCGAGGCCTGGCTGGCCGCGCTCGAGGCCAACATGATCACCCCGATCGAGCTCATCCGCGCCACGGTGGATGCGATGGCGGCGCGCGGCTTTGGCCGCGTGGTGAACATCACCTCCAGCGCGGTGAAGGCGCCGATCGACTTCCTCGGGCTTTCCAACGGTGCCCGTTCGGGCCTGACCGGGTTTGTCGCCGGCACCGCGCGCCAGTCGCGGCTGGCCGCCGCGGGCGTGACCATCAACAATCTGCTGCCCGGCTCCTTCGATACCGACCGCCTGCGCGCGGGCTTCAGCGCCGTGGCGAAGAAGTCCGGCCAGCCGCTGGAGGGGGTGAGCGAGGCGCGGCGCAAGCTGGTGCCGGCGCAGCGCTTCGGCACCGCAGCGGAGTTCGGGGCCTACTGCGCCTTCCTGTGCAGCGTGCACGCAAGCTACGTGACGGGGCAGAACCTGCTCATCGACGGCGGCGCCTACCCGGGCGCTTATTGAGGGCCCCCAGGACCGGGCCCAGCCCGGTCCGCCCCCCGCGGGGGTTCGAGTTGCCCGGCGCAGCCCGATCAACTCGAGACGCCCGACGGCGCGCCGGCCAGGGCCGCGCGCACCTCAGCGCACGATGCGCACGATGCGCCCGCTGCTGCTGTCGGTGAGCAGGTACAGCCAGCCGTCCGGGCCCTGGCGCACATCGCGGATGCGCTCGTTGAGGTCGGTGAACAGCGCTTCGCGTGAGGCCACCGCATTGCCGGCCAGCGCAAGGCGCCACAGCGCGCGCCCGGCCAGCGCGCCGACGAACAGGCTGCCCTGCCACTCCGGGAAGCGGCTGCCGGTGTAGAAGGCCATGCCGCTGGGGGCGATGGATGTCGGCACCCACCAGGTCAAAGGCGGCTCGTAGCCGGCACCGGTGCTGGCGTTTCCCACCGGCGGGCAGGCGCCGACCGGCGTGCCGTACTCGCAGCCGTAGCTCACGCGCGGCCAGCCGTAGTTGCGCCCGGCCAGCGTGCGGTTGACCTCGTCGCCGCCTTGCGGGCCGTGTTCGCTGGTCCACAGCTCGCCGGTGGTCGGGTGCAGGGCAGCGCCTTGCATGTTGCGGTGCCCGTACGACCAGATCGTGGCCTGTGCGCCGGCCGCGCCGACGAACGGGTTGTCGCCCGGCACGCTGCCGTCGGTGCGGATGCGCATCACCTTGCCGTGGCCGGCGGAGAGGTCCTGCGCGCGCACGCGTTCGCTGTTGCTTTGCCGATCGCCCAGCGTGACGAACAGCGTGCCATCGCGGGCCAGCACCAGCCGGCTGCCGAAGTGCCCCTGGCTGGCCACCTTGGGGCTCTGGCGGAAGATGACCGTCCAGCCGGTCAGCGCGGTGAAGCCAGCGTTGAGCACCGCCGTGCCGACCGCGGTGCCGTTGGTGCCGGCCTCGGCCCCGATGCCGGGCTCGGCAAAGCTGAGGAAGATGCGCCGCGACGTCGCGAAGTCGGCCGCCACGGCCACATCGAGCAGCCCGCCCTGGCCACCGGCATCCACGGCCGGCGTGCCGCTGATCGGCGCGGAGACGCTGCGCCCGTCGGCCGAGACGCGCTTGAGCTGGCCACCGCGTTCGGTGACGAGCATCGAACCGTCGGGCAGGAACACCATGCCCCACGGCCAGCTGAGGCCCGAGGCGAAGGTCTCGGCGCGCGGCGGCGTGGTCGGCGCAGGCGCCGGCGAGGGCCCCGGTGCCGGCGAGGGCGCCGGCGAGGGGCTCGACCCGCCACCGCCGCAGGCCACCAACCACAGGCTGAGCAG
This sequence comes from Rubrivivax sp., assembly GCA_016789865.1. GTDB lineage: Bacteria > Pseudomonadota > Gammaproteobacteria > Burkholderiales > Burkholderiaceae_C > Rubrivivax. The sequence continues at coordinate 7,759 of JAEUPC010000166.1, read as the reverse complement.
GGCCACGGGCAGGCGCGCGGCGCGGCGGCGGGTGGGCGCGGTGAGGTTCATGGCAGGGGCCTCCACGGGGACTGGCGGCGCGACTGTATGCCGCTGGCCCGCCCTGGCTGCAACGGGGTGAAACCACAGGGCCACTGCGCCGTGCCGGGGTGGCCCCGACCGGCCGGCCCGACACGCCGGCTTCAGGCGATGAGGTAGCCGCCGTCCACGGGCAGCACGACCCCGGTGACGAAGTGCGCCGCGGGGCCGGCCAGAAAGAGCACCGGCCCGGCCACGTCCTCGGGCGTGCCCCAGCGGCCCAGCGGCGTGCGCGCGACGATCGGGCCGCTGCGCGCCGGGTCGTCCTGCAGCGCCTGCGTCAGCGGCGTGGCAATCCACCCCGGCGCCACCGCGTTGACGCGGATGCCGTCGGCCGCGTAGGCGATCGCCAGGCTCTTGGTGAGCTGCGCCACGCCGCCCTTGCTGGCGGCGTAGCCGGGCACCAGGCCGCCGCCGAAGAAGCTCAGCATCGACGCCGTGTTGACGATGCAGCCGCGGCGCGCCTTCAACGCCGGGCGCGCCGCGCTGCACACGCGCATCGTGCCGGTGAGGTTGATGTCCAGCGTGTCGGCAAACACCGCCGGGTCATGCTCGGTCCCTCGGCGGATGACGCCGGCGCAGTTGACGACCACATCGATGCCGCCGGCCCGCGCCGCCAGTTCACCGACCAGCGCGCGCACGGCCGCGTCGTCGCGCACGTCCAGGGCGCGCGGCACGATCGGCGGACCGGCCGTTCGTGCGAAGCCGGCACCGAAGCGTTCGACCTCCGAGGCGGTGGCACCGGTGACGGTGACCGCGTCACCGGCGGCAGCGAACGCCCGGGCGATGCCTGCACCGATGCCGCTGGTACCGCCGGTGACGAGGATGGTGCGGGGTGTGCTCACCGGGGGCTCCTCAGCCTGTTGCAGCCAGTGCCGCGTGCACCTGCGCCGCGCGAGGAATCGGCGCCACGGCGCCGAAGCCCTGCGTGGACAACGCCGCGGCGCAGGCCGCGTAGCGTGCGGCGCGCGCAAGCGTGTCGCCGGCCACCAGCCGCGCGACGAACGCACCGCCGAAGGTGTCGCCGGCGCCGGTGGCGTCGGCTGGCGTGCAGGGGAAGGGCGCGATGTGGTGGCGCTCGGTGGCGCTGGCGACCAGCGCCCCCTGGCTGCCCAGCTTCAACGCCACGACACGGGCGCCGAGGGCCAGGCAATGGTCGACCAGCGCGTCGGGCTGCGCCAGGCCGGTGATGGCCTGCACGTCTTCCAGGCTCGGCAGGCAGATGTCGCAGCGTTTCACCACGTCGGTCATCACGGCGCGGGCGCGGTCGAGCGACCACAGCTTGAGGCGCAAGTTGGTGTCGAAGCTCACCTGCACGCCGGCGGCGCGTGCGCACTCGATCGCCGCATACCCGGTGTCGCAGGCCTGCGGCGAAATGGCCAGCGAGATGCCCGACAGGTGCAGCACCTTTGCCCGCGCGATGCGATCGCGCGGCAGATCGGCCGGCGTCATGCGGCTGGCCGCCGAGCCGGCACGGAAGAAGTGGAAGGCGTGGCCCTGCGGCCCATGGCTGACGAAGTAGATCGCGGTGAAGGCCGCCGGGTCGGTGCGCACGCCGCGGTGATCGACGCCTTCGGTGTCCCACAGCGCACGCAGCATGCTGCCGTACGGGTCGTCGCCCAGGGCGCTGAGGTAGCCGACCCGGGCGCCCTGCCGGGCCGCGGCGATGGCGAAGTTGCTGCTGTCACCGCCGTAGCCTTGCAGGTAGAGGCGGCCGTCACCCTGCCCGGTCTGGTTGAACTCGACCATCGGCTCGCCGAAGGCAAGGATGTCCGCATCGATGCTGTCGTTCATTGCGCCGGGGAGGCTACACCGCCGAGGTGCCTGGGCCCGGCGCGGCCGCGCCGCAGTTCCAGCATTGCTCGAACGGCCCTTCGACGATCTCGCCGCAACCGGTGCAGGCCCAGCGGCGCTCTGGCGGGTGCATCCAGCGATCGAACAGCGCACGCGCCTCGGCGTGGCGGCTGTCGTCGACCAGCCAGACCTCGGGCAGCGCCTGGTCGGGCGGAATCTCGCCGGCGATGCCGCTGGCATAGGCCCGCATCACGCGCGCGGCGAAGCCGGCCGCGCTGAGCTGATCGGCCCACAACGTGGCCAGCGCGAGGTTGGGGGCTTGCAGCAGACGTTTCATCGCGGGCGGCGCGGGGCAGGGCCGGTGGGGGTCGGCGGCAGCGCCGTGGTTCGGGCAGCATGTTGCCATGTTCACCCCTGAGGTCGCCTCGTGGCTTGCCGATGCCGTGCTGGTGGTGCACGGCCTGTTCATCGCCTGGGTGGTGCTGGGCGGGGCGGCGGTGTGGCGCTGGCCGGCATTGGCCTGGCTGCACGTGCCCGCGGCGGCCTGGGGCGTGTGGATCGAGTGGTCCGGGCGCATCTGCCCGCTCACGCCGCTGGAGTGGCGCCTGCGCGAGGCCGCCGGCCAGGCGGGGCTGGGCGGCGGCTTCATCGAGCATTACCTCACCGCCGCCATCTACCCCGAGGGGCTGACGCGCGAGGTGCAGTTCGCGCTGGGCGCTTTCGTGCTGGCGCTCAATCTCGTGCTGTACGGGTTCGTCCTGCGTCGTGCTCTGGGCCGCCGTGGCTGACGGGCAGCCCGCAGGGCGGGCACTGGCCTCGCGCGGATGGCGTGCAGGGCGTGAACGCCGTGCAGCCGGGCCGGGCATCGCGTAATCTCGCAGCCCGGGGCGCGCCCTTCGCGCCGACCGATCCCCACGAGGAGAAACCGCACATGCCTGTCAAGGCCATCCAGATCCGCGCCCACGGCGGCCCCGAGCAGATGCAGCTGGTCGAGCTGGAGGTCGGCAACCCCGGCCCCGGCGAGATCCGCATCCGCCACCACGCCTGCGGCCTGAACTACATCGACGTCTACCAGCGTACCGGCCTGTACCAGCTCAATCTGCCGCACACGCTGGGCATGGAAGGTGCCGGCGTCGTGGAGGCGGTGGGCGAGGGCGTCACGCACTTGAAGGCGGGCGACCGCGCCGCCTATGCCAGCAACCCGCCGGGCAGCTACAGCGAGGCGCGCGTGATGCCGGCCAAGACGGTGGTCAAGCTGCCCGACGGCATCGCCTTCGACACCGCTGCCGGCATGATGCTCAAGGGCCTGACCGCGCAGTACCTGCTGAAGAAGACGCTGCCGGTGGAGGGCTTGCAAAAGGGCGACTTCGTGCTCTTCCATGCCGTCGCCGGCGGCGTGGGCCTGATTGCCTGCCAATGGGCCAAGGCGCTGGGGCTGCAGCTCATCGGCACCGCGGGCGGCGCGGCCAAGTGCGCGCTGGCCCGCGAGCACGGCGCCGCGCACGTCATCGACTACAAGAGCGAGGATTTCGTCGCCCGCGTCAAGGAGATCACCGGCGGGAAGGGCGTCAAGGTGGTCTACGACTCGATCGGCAAGGACACCTTCGAGGGCAGCCTGAACTGCCTGCGCCCGTTCGGCCTGCTGGCCAGCTTCGGCAACGCCTCGGGGCCGGTGCCGCCGTTCGCGCCGGGCATCCTCGGGCCCAAGGGGTCGCTGTACCTCACGCGCGCCACGCTGTTCACGCACATCGCCACGCGCGAGGCGGCGCAGGCCATGGCCGACGACCTGTTCGCGGTGGTGCAAAGCGGCGCGGTGAAGATCCGCATCGACCAGCGCTACCCGCTGGCCGACGTGGCGCAGGCCCACCGCGATCTGGAGGCGCGCAAGACTACCGGCAGCACGGTGCTGCTGCCGTAGCGCCTGCCCGGCGCGGCGCCGCGGCCCGGCCTGCGGCGCGGCACGGCGCCTGTGTCGCCGGCACCACCCCGGTGTCGAGGGGATGTGCGCGCCCCGGTCGGTGGCACGCGGCAGGTGGCGAACGGGCAAACTCGGTGGCCTGAGCAACCAGGCGGCAGAGGGAACCGGTGACCGTGGCGATCCGTTGGCGAGACAGGTGGATGCAGGCGCTGGCCTGCCTGGTGTGGATGACGGCCGGCCCACAGGCCGCTGCGCAGGACGGCGAGGGCGGCGCCGAGGCCGCCGTGCCCGAGCCAGAAGCCGCCGGCCCGCGCCTGGCGCCCGAAGAGGCCCGGGAGCTGCTCGCGCAGCCCGCGGCCACCGAGCCCGACGCGCGCTTTGCTCAACTGCAGCGCCAGTACCGCGCCGCGATGCGGCTGGACGAACGAGGCCGCGTGATCGAGATCACCCGGGAACTGGTGGAACGCGGGCGCGGCCGTGCCGAGTTCGACGACTGGGTGCGCACCTACCTGTCGGCCGAGTTCAGCTGGGGCACCTCGGGCCGCGCGCTGCAGGCGGCCGAGGCGCTGATCGCCGACAAGGCACTGGCGCCGGTGACGCGCGCCACCGTGGCGCTGCGCCAGACGTATTACGCCGCGCAGGGCAACGACCGCGCGATCACGCTGCGCCTGTGGGGGCGTGCCGACAGCCTGGCGCGCGAGCAGCTGGGCCAGGAAGGCGACAAGGCCGGTGGCCCGGTCGGCAGCCTGCCGTCGCGGCTGCGCGTGGACCACCTGCTGGTGCGCTCGGAGGTCGAGCGCATCAACGGCAACCCACCGGCCGCAGTGTCCACGCTGCGCGAGGCCTACGGCGTGGCGCGCCGGCTGCTCGAAGCCGTGCGTGCCGCCGGCCGCACCGGCACCGATCCGCTGCATGTCGAGGCGCGCGGCATGCTCGACGCCAGCCAGGGGCAGCTCGTGTACGCGCTGGTGCAGGCCGGCCGGCCGCAAGAGGCCAGTGAGCTGGCACAGGGCAATGTGGCGCAGTTCAAGGCCGGGCAGATGAGCGAGAGTCTGGGCGCGCGCTGGCTGTACCGGCAGGCCACGGCGCTGGTGGCCACCCAGCAGTACGAAGCAGGGCTGGCGGCTGCGCAGCAAAGCGACCAGCTGCTGGAGCGCGCGGGTGCCGGTGCCGCCAGCCACGTGCGCTGGCTGGCGCGCGCGGAGATCGTGCGCGCGCTGGTCGGCTTGCGCCGCTGGCAGGAGGCCGATGCCTCGTACCGCAGCTTCCTGACGGCGATGCCGCCCGACGCGCTGGCCCGCAACCGCGCCAGCGACAACCGGCTGCTGGCGCTGCTGGCGGCCAAGAACGGCCGCTTCGAGGAAGGCCTGGACATGGCCGAGCGCATGCACCGCTTCCGCCTGCGCCTGCTGGGCCCGAACCACCCGCTCACCCACGAAGCGGCCGGGTTGCGCGCCGTTGTGAGGCTGTTGCGCGGCGAGGTCTCGGCGGCGATGGCCGACTACGAGGTGCTGTTCTCCACGTTGCTGGACACGCCCACGGGCTGGCTCGACCTGGACACGCGCGGTGTGCGCGGGTTCGTCTTCGGCATCGCGTTCGACGAGTTTCTGCATTTCGTGGCCGGGCGGGCGCTGAAGGGCGAACGTGTCGAGCGCGACCTGGCCGAGCGCGCCATGCAGGTGGCCGACCGCATGAACCTGTCGGTCACGCAGCGCGCCCTCACCGACAGTACCTCGCGCGTGCTGGCCGCTACCCCGGCGCTGCGCGCGCTGCTCGAGGCCGAGCAGGCGCAGCGTCAGGCCAGCCGCGAGGCCTTCAGCGGCGTGCAGACAGCGCTCAACCAGGCCGATGCCCTGCGCAGCGAGGCGCAAAGCGAGGCCTTCAAGGCCCGGCCCGAGAGCGAGCGGCGCGCGCACATGCGCCGGCTGCGCGAGCACCGCGAGCAGCTCAAACAGCAGCAGGAAGAGGCCGCGGCGGCGCGTACCCGGCTCGAAGCCGCCCGGCAGCAGGTGGCGCGCGAGTTCCCGGGCTACGCCGAGCTCGTCACCCCGACGATCCCCAGCGCACGCCAGCTGGGTGCACTGCTGCAGGCCGGTGAAGGCCTGCTGGTGGTGCAGCCGACCGAGCGCGCCACGCTCGTGTGGCTGTTGGTCGCCGATGCGCCCACGGCGTTTGCGGCCAGCCCGCTCACGCGCAGCGAGCTGGCCGCGCGCGTGAGCGCGGTGCGCGAGATGCTCGACCTGGGTGCCGCCGCCCCCGGCCAGCGGCCGCCGCTGCGCCCTGAACTGCTGCATGCGCTGTGGCGCGACCTGTTTGCCGGCATCGAGCCGGCGCTGGCCGACGTGCGCAGCCTGATGGTGGCCACCAGCAGTTCGCTGGCCGCGCTGCCGCTGTCTGCGCTCGTCACCGCCGCGCCGGCGCCCGCCGGGGCGGGCCAGCCGCCGCTGGCCTGGCTGGCGCGGCGCATGGCCGTCACGCAGCTGCCGGCGTCGGCTTCACTGCACTCGCTGCGGCGGGTGGCCGAAGTGCGCCCGGCGCCGCGGCCGCTGCTGGCCTTCGGCGACCCGCTGTTCGATTTCAGCAAGCGCGGGGCGGCGGCCACCGCCGGTGCGGCACCGGCGGCCGGGCGGCGCCTGCGCGCGCGCGCCGGCGAGGTCGGCCGCTACGACGCCGAGACCGGCTTTCGCTACGCCGACATCCCGCCGCTGCCCGAGACGCGCGCCGAGCTGCTGGCGGTGGCCGAGGCGCTGGGTGCCGACGCGAAGAACGACGTTGTGCTCGGCGAGCACGCCACGCGGCGCGCGGTGCTGGCTGCGCCGCTGGCCGAGCGCCGCGTGGTGGCCTTTGCCACCCATGGCCTGCTGCCTGGCGAACTGCCCGGTGTGGGCAAGCCGGCGCTGGCCATGGCTGCCGAGGCCGACCCCAAGGAGCCGGCGCTGCTCGAGCTGGACGATGTGCTGGGCCTGCGCCTGAATGCGCAGTGGGTGTTGCTGTCGGCGTGCAACACCGCGGCCGGCGAGCAGGGCGGCGCGGCGATGTCGGGCCTGGTGCGCGGCTTCTTCTTCGCCGGCACGCGCTCGGTGCTGGCCACGCACTGGGCGGTGGAAACCGAATCGGCCGCCGCGCTTTCCGCCGCCACTTTTCGCGCCCAGCGCGGCAGCGACCTCACCCGCGCCGAGGCGCTGCGCCGCGCGCAGCTGGCGATGATCGACGGCAGCACCGGCGGTGGCCGCTGGGGCCACCCGTTCTACTGGGCGCCGTATGCGCTGTTCGGCGACCCGGCACGTTGACCGGCACAGCCGAGCGAGGACCCTTCGTGACCGCGCTCGGCCCCCTGAGGGAGGCGCCGAGGGCGCTTCGGGCGGCGCCTGCTACTGCCCGGCGAACCGGTAGTCGGTCTTGGCCTTCGCGCGCAGGTCTTCCTGGTACTTCTGCATCTTCACCTGCTCGATGCGCTGCTTGAGCTGGCCCTTCACGTCCTCGAAGGGAGGGAAGGGCGCTTCGCGCGTGTCTTCCAGCTTGATGATGTGCCAGCCGAACTGGCTCTTCACCGGTGCCTCGGTCATCTCGCCCTTCTTCAGCGCCACCATGGCCTTGCCGAATTCGGGCACGTAGCTGTCGGGTTTGGCGAAGTCGAGGTCGCCGCCCTTTTCGCCCGAGCCGGTGTCCTTGCTGTGCTTCTTGGCCAGCTCGTCGAACTTGCCGCCGGCCTTGAGCTGCTTGATGAGCCCGACGGCCTCTTCTTCCTTCTCGACCAGGATGTGGCGGGCGCGGTACTCGGTGCCGCTGGCCTGGGCCTTGAACTTGTTGTATTCGGCCATCGCCTCATCGTCGCTGACCGGGTTCTTCTTCTTGTAGTCCTCGAACAGCTCGCGGATCAGGATGCTCTGGCGCGCGATCTCCATCGCCTCGCGGTAGTCGGCGCTGGCGGCGATGCCGCGGCGCTCGGCTTCCTGGGCGAAGATCTCG
>JAEUPC010000135.1 GCA_016789865.1 Rubrivivax sp. | reverse complement strand
AGCACCCATGAGCAAGACCGTGATGGTCATCGACGATTCCGGCAGCTTCCGCACGGTGGTCAAGCTGGCGCTGGCCAAGGCCGGCTACGGCGTGGTCGAGGCCTGCGACGGCGTCGACGCCACCAGCAAGCTGGCCGGCGCGGGCAAAGTCAACCTGATCGTCTGCGACGTGAACATGCCCAACATGGACGGGCTGACCTTCCTCAAGTCGATCAAGGCCAACCCGACGCACAAGTTCACCCCGGTGATCATGCTGACCACCGAGTCGCAGGAGGCCAAGAAGGCCGAAGGCCGCGCCGCCGGCGCCCGCGCGTGGATCACCAAGCCCTTCCAGCCCTCGCAGTTGGTCGAGGCCGTCAACAAGCTGTGCGTCTGACGCCGCCGGCAGCACTCCAGGGACGCGGCATGCCCAAGACCATCCTCGTGATCGACGACTCGGCGGTCATGCGCACGCTGCAGAGCCAGGCGCTGACGCGCGCCGGCTACCAGGTGGTGGAGGCCACCGACGGCCTGGACGCCCAGGCCAAGGTGGCCGGCATCGACGGCGTGCTGTGCGACATCAACATGCCCAACCTGGACGGCCTGGGCTTCCTGCGCTGGCTGCGCGGCCAGCCGGCGACGCGGCGCGTGCCGTTCGTCTTCATGACCACCGAGACGCGCCCCGCGCAGAAGGAGGCCGGGCGCGTGCTCGGTGCCCATGCGTGGGTGTCCAAGCCCTGCCCGCCCGAGCGGCTGGTGCAGACCGTGCAGCAAGTCTGCCCCCTCTGACCCGGCACCGCCCGATGGCTGCGATGACCCCCGACACCCTTTCGCTCGGCGCCGAGCTGACCATCGTGAAGGCCGCCGCGCTGCGCGAGACGCTGCTGGCCCGCCTGGCCACCGCGCCGCGCGAGCTGCGGCTGGACCTCGGCGAAGTGAGCGAGTTCGACAGCGCCGGCGTGCAGCTGCTGCTGGCCGCGCGCCGATCGCTGGCCGAGGCCGGCGGCCGCCTGGTGGTCGGTGCCGCTTCGGCCACTGTGCGCCAGGGCCTCGAGGTGTTCGGCCTGACCGGCCTGCTCGACGCCCCGGCCGCAAAGGAGCCCGCCTGATGAGCCTGCAAGACGACGATGCCGAGATCCTCGCCGCCGCGCGCGAGGGCTTCCTCGTGGAAGCGCGCGAGCAGCTGCAGGCCTTCGAGTCGGCGCTGCTGGTGATGGAGACCGACCCCGCCGATGCCGAAAACCTGAACGCCGCATTCCGCGCCGCCCACACCATCAAGGGCACCGCGGGGCTGTTCGGCTGCGACGCCGTGGCGTCGTTCACCCACGAGGTCGAGACGCTGATGGAGGCGCTGCGCTCGGGACAGCGCGCCGTCAGCCCCGAGATCAGCGCGTCGCTGCTGGAAAGCCTCGACCAGATCGGCGCACTGCTGGGCGAGATCAACCTGCCGGCCGGCGCGCCCGAAGTGGCCCGGCGCAGCGCCGAGCTGGGCGCGCAGCTTCGCCGCCTGTGCGGCAGCGGGGCGCCTCATCACGCCGGCAGCGGCCCCTCCCCTTCGAACGGCACTTCGAACGGCACTTCGAACGACGCCTCGAACGCAACCTCGAACATCCCCTCGGGTGCCGCCGCAGGCCCCGCCGCGTCGCAGCCGCCGGCGGCCCCGTGGCACCTGTCGCTGCGCTTCGGCCCCGATGCTCTGCGCAACGGCCTGGACCCGCTGGCCTTCCTGCGCTACCTCGGCTCGCTGGGCACGGTGGGCGGCATCCGCACACTGGTCGATCAGGTGCCGGCGCTGGACGCGCTGGACGCCGAGGCCTGCCACCTGGGCTTCGAGCTGCGCCTGGACACGCGGCACCACCCCGCCACCGACCGGGCCGCCATCGAGCAGGTGTTCGAGTTCGCGCGCGAGGACGCGGCCATCACGGTCCTGGAGCCGTTCGCCGATGCCGCCGCATACACCGCGCTGCTGGCCGAGCGCTGCGGCGACGACGCCGAGCGCCGCAAGGCGCTGCAGGCGCTGTGGGCCGAGCTGGCCGTGGCTGCGCCCGACACCTCACCGCCTGCGGCGGCAGGGAAGACCGCGACAAGCGCACCGCCCTCGGCCTGCGCGCCCGCCGTGGAGCCGCCGGCCGGTGCCCCAGCCGAGCGCCGCCACGGCACCGCCGACCGGCGTGCGCCCGAAAGCCCCCGCCGCCAGGCCGATGCCGCCCGCGGCGCGCCGGCCGCGCGCAGCGCCGCCGGCGACGACGCCCGCTACGTGCGCGTGCGCGCCGACAAGCTCGACCACCTCATCGACATCATCGGCGAGCTGGTCATTGCCGGCTCCGGCGTGCAGGCCGCCGCACTGGCCGAAGCCGCCGCGCAGTCGCAAGAGGCGGCGCAGCGCGTGTGCGATCTCGTCGAAGAGGCGCGTGACGGCGCGCTGGCGCTGCGCATGGTGCCGGTGGGCGAGACCTTCGCGCGCTTCCACCGCGTCGTGCGCGACGTCTCCAAGCAGCTGGGCAAGGAGGTCGAACTCGTCATCTCCGGCGGCGACACCGAGCTGGACAAGTCGATGGTCGACGTCATCGCCGACCCGCTCACGCACCTGGTGCGCAACAGCCTGGACCACGGCATCGA
>JAEUPC010000133.1 GCA_016789865.1 Rubrivivax sp. | reverse complement strand
CTACGACCGCTTCCACGACTTCGAGCGCACGATGCAGCTGAACTACTTCGGCGCGCTGCGCATCACGCTGGGGCTGCTGCCCGGCATGGTGGCCAAGAAGAAGGGCCACGTCGTCAACATCAGCTCGATCAGCGTGCTGGTGAATGCGCCGCGCTTCTCGGCCTACGTGGCGAGCAAGGCGGCGCTGGATGCGTGGACGGCCTGTGCGTCGAGCGAGTTTGCCGATACGGGGGTGACCTTCACCACCGTGAACATGCCGCTGGTGCGCACGCCGATGACGGCGCCGACCAAGATCTACGAGAGCATGCCGCTGCTCGACCCCGAGGAGGCCGCGGCGATGGTCACCGACGCCTGCATCGGCAAGCCGGTGCGCGTGGCCACGCGGCTGGGCTCCTTCGGCGCGCTGCTGCATGCGGCGGCGCCGCGCGTCACGCAGATCATCATGAACACGACGTTCCGGATGTTCCCCGACAGTGCGGCGGCCAAGGGCGAAAAGGCGCCGAAGGCGGCGCTGTCGCCGGAGGCGATCGCGATGTCGCAGATGATGCGGGGCATCCACTTTTGAGCAGGCCGTACGTGCTGCGCACGACGGCCCGCTCCACGCGCCGTCAACCCGACGGCTGGCGCCGCGGGTTACAGCGCGTGCGCGCTGGCGCGCGCGGTGGAGCCGGTGGTGTGCTTCGCCGGGGCGCCTGCGTGGCGTTGCTCGCCTTCGGCCTCGCGGGGGTTGGGGCCCAGGAGTCGTTGCGGCCGATCTCGCACCTGGGGGTGTTCTCGCTGCTGGGTGAGGGCATCGAGATCACGGTGGGCGAGTACCGGCACGACTCGCGGCTGGTGCCGGTGCGGCGCGAGACGCAGGAGGTGCGCAACGTCGGATTCGACATCATCGCCGGGCGCGAGGTGCGCGCGGCAATGCAGCGCCACCGCGCCTCGGCCACGGTCACGCCCTTCGGCACCAACACCACGCTGCCGGCGGCCGAGCAGCGGCACATCGCCGGCGGCGCGCGTGCGGGGGCGCTGCCGGGCTGGATCATCCAGGCCGTGCAGCAGCGGCGCCTTTCGCACGTGCTGCTGCTCACGCGCCAGCGCGCCGACGTCAAGCTGCCCACCGCCGAGGGCAGCTCGATCGGCCGCGGCCGCGTGGATGGCCTCGGCTTCTACCTCGACCCCGACTACAAGCTGCGCGACGTGAACACGGGCGCCGTCTCCAACGGCGCGCTCGGGCCGCACGTGGTGGTGGAGCTGACACTGTTCGACACCGATGCGGCCAAGGTCGTGCGCAGCCTCGTCATCGACGAGCAATTCCTGCTCGGCTCCAGCGAGCCGAAGGCGGCGGTGGACCCATGGTCGTACCTGAATGCCGAGCAGAAGATCGCGCTGTTGCGCGAGGCCTTGGCCCGCTCGCTGCAGCGCGTGCTGCCCGAGATGCTGAAGGGGATGTAGCCGCGCGCGATCAGGCCGGCACGAACTCGAGCACCAGCTTGCCGAAGTTCTCGCCCTTGAACAGCTTGAGCAGCGTGGCCGGAAAGTCCGCCGGCGTGCCGCGCACGACGTCTTCGCGGCTCTTCATGCGGCCGTCCTTCAGGTAGGCGGCCATCTCCATCACCGCCTGCGGGAAGCGTTCGGCATAGTCGAACACGACCAGACCTTCCATGCGCGCGCGGTTCATCAGCAGCGACAGGTAGTTCTTCGGGCCGGCGACGGCGCCGCCTTCGTTGTTGTACTGGCTGATGGCGCCGCAGATGACGACGCGCGCCTTGCGGTTCAGGCGCGCCAGCGCCGCGTCGAGGATGTCGCCGCCGACGTTGTCGAAGTAGATGTCGATGCCGCCGGCGCAATGCTCCTTGAGCCCCGCGCGCACCGGGTCCCAGCGTTGCACGCCGGCGGGCGCGGGCGCCTTGTAGTCGATGCAGGCGTCGAAGCCGAGTTCCTTGACGACGAACTCGCACTTGGCCGCGCCGCCGGCGATGCCCACCGCGCGCAGGCCCTTGATGCGCGCCAGCTGCCCGGCCGTCTGGCCCACGGCACCGGCCGCGCCCGAGATGAGCAGCGTCTCGCCGGCCTTCGGCTGGCCCACATCCATCAGCCCGAAGTAGGCGGTCATGCCCGGCATGCCGAGCACGTTGAGCCACTGGTGCACGCTGCCCAGCCGCAGGTCGATCTTGAAGACCCCGGCGCGCTTGATCTCGGCCCCAGGCACGCTGAGGTACTGCTGCACGCCGGTGCCGGCGGTGACGACATCGCCCACCACGAAAGCCGGGTTGCCCGAAGCGATGACGCGGCCGATGCCGCCGGCGCGCATCACCGCGCCGAGTTCCACCGGCTTGATGTAGCTCTTGCCCTCGTTCATCCAGCCGCGCATCGCCGGGTCCAGCGAGATGGCCAGCGTCTGCACGACGATGCCGCCAGGCCCCGGGTCGGCCACCGGTTCTTCGGTGAGTTGCCAGTCGCCCGGCTTGGGCAGCCCGCTGGGGCGCGCGGCCAGACGGACTTGCTGGTTGGTCAATGCGGCGAGCGTGGCGGCCATGGCGTCTCCTGTGGGTGTTCGTGGGCGCGCCGGATCGTAGTCGGCGGCGGCCGCGCGGATCGTCGCCGCGGTGACGTCATGGGCCCGATGGCGGCCCGCCCGCCCGCGGGCAAGGGCCCGGGCGCTGGCCGGGGGGCCGGCGCGCCGCTCAGGGCGCCTTGCTGATCGCGCTGACGACGTACTGGCCGTCGGCCTTCTCGGCCGTGAAGCGCACCTTGTCGCCCACCGCCAGACCGTCAAGCAGCTTCGGGTCGCGCACGCGGAAAATCATGCGCATCGGCGGCATGTCCAGCGCCTTGATCTCGCCGTGGCGCAACTCGATGCGGTTGCCGGCCTTGTCGATCTTGGTCACCTCGCCGCTGGCATTGGGCGCCTGGGCCGATGCCAGGGCGGCCACGCCGAGCGCGGCAAGAAAGGCGACGATTCGTTTCATCACAGGGCTCCTCGGGCCGCGCCAGGGCGGCTGCGCGGGGTGGGAGTGTGCCGCAGCGGCGAAGTTCCCCCAGGCCGCGCGCGCACCCCCTCCCTACAATCCTGCGCGGCCTTCTGCCCCCTCGCCTCGCCCCGCTTGACCCGCCGCCGCCCACCATGAGCCCCAACCCAGCCGCCGCCCCGCACGACCTGTCGCACGTCACGCCGCGCGACCAGGCCGAGATCCTCTCGCAGGCCCTGCCGTACATCCGCAAGTACCACGGCAAGACGCTGGTCATCAAGTACGGCGGCAACGCCATGACCGACCCCGAGCTGAAGCAGGACTTTGCCGAGGACGTGGTGCTGCTCAAGCTGGTGGGCCTCAACCCCATCGTCGTGCACGGCGGCGGGCCGCAGATCGACGAGGCGCTGTCGCGCCTGGGCAAGAAGGGCACCTTCGTCCAGGGCATGCGCGTGACCGACGCCGAGACGATGGGCGTCGTCGAATGGGTGCTGGCCGGCGAGGTGCAGCAGGAGATCGTCGGCCTCATCAACGCCGCCGGCGGCAAGGCGGTGGGCCTCACCGGCCGCGACGGCGGGCTGATCCGCGCGCAGAAGCTGGAGATGGCCGACCGCGACGACCCGAGCAAGAGGCACGACATCGGCCACGTCGGCGAGATCACGTCCATCGACCCCAGCGTCGTGCAGGCGCTGCAGGACGACCAGTTCATCCCGGTCATCAGCCCGATCGGCTTCGGCGAGAGCAACGAGAGCTACAACATCAACGCCGATCTCGTGGCGGCCAAGCTGGCCACCGTGCTGAAGGCCGAGAAGCTGCTGCTGCTGACCAACACGCCGGGCGTGCTGGACAAGTCCGGCAAGCTGCTGACCAACCTGTCGGCGCGCGAGATCGACGCGTTGTTCGCCGACGGCACCATCAGCGGCGGCATGCTGCCCAAGATCAGCGGCGCGCTGGACGCCGCCAGGAGCGGCGTCGTCGCCGTGCACATCATCGACGGGCGCGTGCCGCACGCCCTGCTGCTGGAGGTGCTGACCGCCAAGCCCTACGGCACGAAGATCCGCTCACATTGAGTGCCCCGCCCAAGGTCTGGCTGTTCGACCTCGACGACACGCTGCACGACGCGCAGTCGGCCTCGATGCCGCACCTGCACGTCTCGTTCGGGCAATACATCCAGGAGCACCTGCGGCTCACCCAGGCGGCGTCCGACGAACTGCGGCGGCGCTACTGGCTGCGCTACGGCGCCACGCTGCTGGGGCTGGTGCGGCACCACGGCGTGGTGCCGGCGCACTTCCTGCACCACACGCACCGGCTGCCGGGGCTGGAGCAGCGCGTGCGTGGCCACCGCGCCGACCTGCAGGCCCTGGCCCGGCTGCGCGGCCGCAAGGTCATCCTCACCAACGCGCCGGCGGCCTACGCGGCGCGCGTGCTCGGTGTGCTGGGCATCGGCCACCTGTTCGAAGGCGTGTGGTCGATCGAGGACATGAACATGTTCGGCGTGCTGCGCCCCAAGCCCGACGCGCGAATGCTGCGCTGGGTGGCCGCGCGCCTGGGCGTGCCGCCGTCGCGCTGCGTGCTGGTGGAAGACACGCTGCAGCACCAGAAATCGGCGCGCGCCGTGGGCATGCGCACGGTGTGGATGCAGCGCTGGCTGCGCACCCCCGCCGCGGCGGCGCACCACCGGCCGGGAGGTGGCCGGCCGGCCTACGTCGACCGGCGCGTGCGGCGCCTGGGTGCATTGCTGCGCTGAACCCAGGCGCAGCCCTCGCGGCGCCCCTTCGCCGAGGGCGTGTCAGTCAGTGTTTACCTGCACCGCGACCGCGATGCCCCCTGTGCCAGAATCTTCGTGAACCCCTAGTTTGTTGCCCTTGTTGCCTCGCCTGCCGCTCGATGTCTGCCCTGCCCAAGCCCGCCATGCCGCAGGACGACGAAACGGCGGGTGACCCCCTTGCTGTGGTCGCCGCCACCCCGGCCGACAGCGGTGGCGCCACCAAGCGCAAACGCCCCAAGCCCGGCGAGCGCCGGCTGCAGATCCTGCAGACCCTGGCCGCGATGCTCGAGCAGCCCGGCGCCGAGCGCATCACCACGGCCGCCCTGGCGGCCCGGCTCGAGGTCTCCGAGGCGGCGCTGTACCGCCACTTCGCCAGCAAGGCGCAGATGTTCGAGGGCCTGATCGAGTTCATCGAAAGCAGCGTCTTCACCATCGTCAACCAGCTGGTCGAGCGCGAATCATCGCCGGCCGCCCAGGCGCGCAAGATCTGCACCGTGGTGCTGCAGTTCGGCGAGAAGAACCCGGGCATGGTGCGGGTGATGGTGGGTGACGCGCTGGTGCTCGAACACGAGCGGCTCAACGCGCGCATGAACCAGTTCTTCGACCGCCTCGAGTCGCAGCTGCGCACCAGCCTGCGCGCCGCCGCCGAGGCCGCCGGCTCGGCCACGCCGACGGTGGACGCGCAGGCCATCGGCTGCGCGCTGGCCGCGCTGGTCATCGGCCGCCTGCACCGCTACGCGCGCAGCGGCTTCAAGCGCACGCCCACCGAGAACCTGGAACCGGCGCTGGCGCGACTGGCGCCCTGAAGGGCTTTGCACGGCCTTGGACGGCCTGGAACTCCGGCTGGGCGGCCAGCGCGCACGTCTGCTGGCCGACCGCGCGCTGTGGCTGCCCGACCTTGGCGCGCTGCTGGTGGCCGATGTGCACATCGGCAAGGCCGCCGCCTTCCGCCGCCTGGGCACCCCCGTGCCCGAGGCGACCACCGCCGGCACGCTGCAGCGCCTGTCGGCACTGCTGCACACCACCGCGGCGCACCGGCTGGTGGTGCTGGGCGACCTGCTGCACTCGGCGCAGGCGGCTGAGGGCGCGCCGGCGGCAGCCTTCGCGGCTTGGCGCGCCCACCACGGCACGGTGACGCTGACGCTGGTCGCCGGCAACCACGACCAGCGCGCCGGCCCACCGCCGGCCGCCTGGGCACTGCAGGTGGTGGACGAGCCCTTCACGCTGGTGCCCGGGCTCGCGCTCGTCCACCACCCGCGCGAGGTGCCCGGGCACTACGTGCTCGCGGGTCACGTGCACCCGGCGGTGGTGCTGGCCTCGCGCGGGCCGGGTGCGCTGCGGCTGCCCTGCTTCCACCTCGGGCCGCACTGCGGCGTGCTGCCGGCGTTTGGCGAGTTCACCGGCTCGCACGTGGTGCGGCTGCAGCCCGGCGAACGGGCCTTCGTGGTCGCCGACGGCGAGGTGCGCGAGTGGGCGCCCCATCGCGCCGCGGCGCCCGTCAGGCCCTGACGCGGCGCGGCCCTCGTCCGCGCCGCTGCATACACTGCCTGCATGTCCTCCGAATCCCTTGAATCGCTGCTCCAACGCGCGCACGCCGTGCTCGCGCGACTGGACCGCTGGCTGCCCGGCCCGCCGCAGGCGCCCGACTGGACCGCCGGCACGGCCTTCCGCTACCGCAAGCGCGGCGGCGGCACCGGGCGCCTGGAGCCCGTGCAGCATGCCGCCACCATCCGGCTGTCCGACCTGAAGGAGATCGAGGCGCAGAAGGAGCGCCTCACGCGCAACACCGAGCAGTTCGTCGCCGGCCGGGGCGCCAACAACGTGCTGCTGTCGGGCGCGCGCGGCACCGGCAAGAGCTCGCTGATCAAGGCCTGCCTCAACGAATACGCGCCGCGCGGGCTGCGCGTGATCGAGGTCGACAAGGCCGACCTGGTCGACCTGCCCGACCTGGTGGACCTGGTGGCCATGCGGCCCGAGCGCTTCATCGTCTACTGCGACGACCTCAGCTTCGACGAAGGTGAGCCCGGCTACAAGGCGCTCAAGAGCGTGCTCGACGGCAGCGTGGCACAGGCCAGCGAAAACGTGCTGATCTACGCCACCAGCAACCGCCGCCACCTGCTGCCCGAGTACATGGACGAGAACCTCACCTACAAGCACCACCCCGACGGCGAAGTGCACCCCGGAGAGGTGGTGGAGGAGAAGATTTCGCTGTCCGAGCGCTTCGGGCTGTGGATCAGCTTCTATCCGTTCTCGCAGGACGAGTACCTGGCCATCGTGGCGCAGTGGCTGCGCGCCTTCGGCATCGCCGAGGGCGAGATCGGCGCGGCGCAGAAGGAGTCGCTGGTGTGGGCGCTGGAGCGCGGCTCACGCTCGGGCCGCGTGGCGCAGCAGTTCGCGCGCGACTATGCCGCCCGCCACGGCGGCGCCTGAGCCGGCAAGGCGCTGCGCCCGATGCCGCCCGCCGCCGATGCACCCGCCCCGGCGGAGGCCACCGTGGTGGCCGCCGAGCGGCCGCGGCCGGCCGACCGCGAGCTGACCGAGGTCGCCGTGGGCGTGTTGATCGACGCCGCCGGGCGCTTCCTGCTCACCTCGCGCCCGGCCGGCAAGGCCTACGCGGGCTACTGGGAGTTCCCCGGCGGCAAGGTCGAGGACGGCGAATCCGTCGAGGCGGCGCTGGTGCGCGAGTTGCACGAGGAGCTGGGTATCGAGGCCGACGCCTCGCGCATCGAGCGCTGGCAGGTGGAGGTGTTCGACTACCCGCACGCGCTGGTGCGGCTGAACTTCTGCAAGGTGCGCGCCTGGCGCGGCGGCTTCGAGATGCGTGAAGGCCAGCAGATGTCCTGGCAGACGCTGCCGGTGCAGGTGGTGCCGGTGCTGCCGGGCACCCTGCCGGTGCTGCGGCGGTTCGCCGAGGAAAGCGGTTTCGTCGGCGCCACGCATCTCGGCTGACGCCGCGCGCCCCACGGCGGGCCGCGCGGTGGGCCGCGCGGTGGGCCGCGCGGGGAGCAGCCACTAAACTGCCCCCATGAAAGACGACGCGGCTGCCCAGGCACGCTCGGTGGAAGCGCCGGGCGCGGCGCCCCACCCGGCCGGCACGGCCTGGCTGGACGCCGTGCGCTGGACCGCCGACGGCCTGGTGCCGGCCATCGCGCAGGAACTCGGCAGCCGCGACGTGCTGATGGTGGCGTGGATGAACCGCGAGGCGCTGGCCGCCACCGCCGCGTGCGGCGAGGCGGTGTACTGGAGCCGTTCGCGCGCCCGCCTGTGGCACAAGGGCGAGGAGTCGGGCCATGTGCAGAAGGTGCACGAGATCCGCCTCGACTGCGACGGCGACGTGGTGCTGCTGACCGTCACGCAGCACGGCCACGAGCCGGCGGCGGCGTCGATCGCCTGCCACACCGGCCGCCACAGCTGCTTCTTCCAGCGCCTCGAAGCGGGCGGCTGGCAGGCGGTCGACCCGGTGCTCAAGGACCCGGAGTTGATCTACCGATGAGCACGCCGGCGCCCCTGCCAACATCGCCGCCGTCGCCGCCGGGGCCACCGCCCCGCGGCGACGACACGCTCGCGCGCCTGGCCGCGGTGATCGAATCGCGCAAGGCGGCGGCCGGCGGCAACCCCGAGACGAGCTACGTCGCGCGGCTGTTCCACAAGGGCCTGGACGCGATCCTCAAGAAAGTCGGCGAAGAAGCCACCGAAGTCGTGATGGCGGCCAAGGACGGCGACCGCGAGCGCGTGGTGGCCGAGACCGCCGACCTGTGGTTCCATTCGATGATCGCGCTGGCGCACCTGGGCGCGCAGCCGGCCGATGTGCTGGCCGAGCTGGCGCGCCGCGAGGGCCTTTCCGGGCTGGACGAGCGGGCGCTGCGCAAGGCGCGCGAGCGCGAGGCGCAGGCCGGCAACGCGCCCGCGGGCCCCGCGTGAGGCCGCGGGTCGGCCACATGCACCCCGACACCTCGGCCAGCGCTGCGAGCACCGGGCACGCCGGCCCGCTGCGCAGCCTAACGCACGCGATGTACGCGATGCACCTGCTGTCGTGGGTCTCGCTGGGGCTGTTGTCCGTGTTGGCGATGGTCCTCCACCACCTGAAGCGCGGCGCGCTGCCCGACCGCTTCTACCGCAGCCACTTCCGCTGGCAGGCTCGCAGCTTCTGGTTCACGCTGCTGTGGCTGCTGGTCACCGCGCCGCTGCTGCTGCTGTTCGTCTTTGCCGGCTACATCGCCTGGCTCGCCGTCGGGCTGTGGTACCTGTACCGCTTCATCCGCGGCTGGTGGGCATTTGCCGAGCACCGCCCGATGCCCATGCCTGCCGACCCCTGACCGGCCGCCCCCTCCCTTCATTCGCTGCCTCGCACGCCGCCGCCATGACCGCTTCCGACCCGAACTGCATCTTCTGCAAGATCGTCGCCGGCCAGATTCCCTCGAAGAAGGTGCACGAGGACGACCAGATGCTGGCCTTCCACGACATCAACCCCTGGGCGCCGGTGCATGTGCTGGTCATCCCCAAGCAGCACATCGCCACGCTTTCCGACGTGGGGCCCGAGCACGACGCCTTGCTGGGGGCCATGCTCGGCCTGGCACCGCGGCTGATGAAGCAACTGGGTGTGAGCAACGGTTTCCGCACGCTCATCAACACCGGCCGCGACGGGCACCAGGAGGTCTACCACCTGCACATGCACGTGATGGGCGGGCCTCGCCCGTGGGCCCGCGGGTAGCCCCGGCGCAGCGCGGTCGAAGCGGCTCACCGGGCCGCCGCGGGCCGGCCGGCAGGCCCGGCCCGCGAAGCCCGGCGCCCCGGTGCCGCGCCGCACTTGGTGACCCGGGGGGCATGCGGGTCTCCCCTAGAATGCCCGGTCCCCTCTCGCGGAGTACTGAACATGGGTTCCTTCAGCATCTGGCACTGGCTGATCGTGCTGCTGGTCATCGTGCTGATCTTCGGCACCAAGAAGCTGCGCAACATCGGCGAAGACCTCGGCAGCGCCGTCAAGGGCTTCAAGGCCGGCATGAAGTCGGGCAGTGACGGTGACGCCGGCGCGGCCCCCGCCCCTGCCGATGCCCCGCCCCAGGTGACGGCCACGGCCAAGAAGGCCGACGCGAACACCGTGGACGTCGAGGCCAAGACCAAGAGCTGATCCTGCGCCGATTCCGGTTGCCGGCGTACCGCCTGCCACGCCGGCCCCGCTTCCCCCGCGGCCCTCGCCAATGATCGACTTCGGCTTCGACAAGATCGCGCTCATCGGCGCCGTGGCGCTCATCGTCATCGGGCCCGAGAAGCTGCCGCGGGTGGCACGCACGATGGGCCACCTGCTCGGCAAGGCGCAGCGCTATGTCGCCGACGTCAAGGCCGAGGTCAACCGCAGCATCGAGCTCGATGAGCTCAAGAAGATGAAGACCGAGTTCGAGCAGGCCGCGCGCGACGTGCAAAGCAGCGTGCAGAAGGAAGTCGACTCGGCGCGCTCGGCCTTCGACACCGACTGGAACACCGCCACCGCAGGCCTGGGCGGCGGCAGCGGCGAGGCAGGTGAACCGATCCCGCCCCGGCCACCCGAGTACCGCCACCCGAAGAAGAAGTGGCGGCTCAAGCGCGGCGCCACGCCGCAGTGGTACACGCAGCGGCACGGCGTGCGCACGCGTGCGCAGTCGGGGGCCGCGCGCGTCGCGCGGCACCGGCCGCGGCCGCTGACTCCGGCGTGATCCGTACGCGATGAGCGAACCCGCTGCGGGCGGCAGCCCCGCCCCCGAACCCAAGGACGAACTCGAGGGCACCGAGGCGCCGTTCGTCTCGCACCTGGTCGAGTTGCGCGATCGGCTGATCCGCGCCTTCATCGCCATCGGCATCGCGTTCGGCGCGCTGTGCCTGTGGCCCGGCCCGGCGGGGCTGTACGACTTCCTCGCCGCGCCGCTGGTGGCGCACCTGCCCAAGGGCGCCACGCTGATCGCCACCAACGTCATCTCGCCGATCCTGGTGCCGCTGAAGATCACGCTGATGGCGTCGTTCATGGTGGCGCTGCCCTACGTGCTGTACCAGGTGTGGGCCTTCGTCGCCCCGGGCCTGTATTCGCACGAGAAGAAGATGGTGCTGCCGCTGGTCGTCAGCAGCACCGTGCTGTTCATTGCCGGCGTGGCGTTCTGCTACTACCTGGTGATCCCGGGGATGAGCAAGTTCATCCAGGCCTTCGCGCCCAGCGCCATCACCGCCGCGCCGGACATCGAGCAGTACTTCGGCTTCGTGCTCACGCTGTTCCTGGTCTTCGGCATCGCCTTCGAGGTGCCGGTGGCGGTGATCGTGCTGGCGCGCATCGGCGTCGTGTCGATCGAGCAGTTGCGCAAGTCCCGCGGCTATTTCATCGTCGCCAGCTTCATCGTCGCCGCGGTGGTGACGCCGCCCGACGTGATCTCGCAGCTGGCGCTGGCGGTGCCGATGTGCATCCTGTACGAGCTGGGCATCGTGGCCGCGCAGTTCTTCATCAAGAACACCAAGGCGCCCGAGCCGGCCGCCAGCGCCGAATCGCCCCAGGCGCCGCCCGGCACCTAGGCCTCGTCACCGAGCGCACCGGTCCGGCCACCGCCGCTGCACGCGACCCCACCGCCCATGCCCAGCCCGGCACCCGGAACCGCGGCCGACGGCGCCAGGTTCAAGAGCCGCGGCGGGGTGGCACGCATCTGGCGCGCCTTGCAGTACTCACGTGCCGGCCTGGCCGCCGCGGTCCGCCACGAGGCGGCCTTCCGTCAGGAGCTGGTGCTGGGTATACCGATGGTGCTGGCGGCGCCGTGGCTGGCCCCCACCGCGCTGCATGCGGTGGCGCTGGTCGCGGTGGTGGTGCTGGTGTGGGTCGTCGAGCTGCTGAACTCGGCCGTGGAAGCCGTGGCCGACGCCGTCAGCGTGGAGCACCATCCGCTCATCGGCCGCGCCAAGGACCTGGGCAGCGCGGCGGTGATGCTCAGCCTGCTGCTGGCCGCGCTCACCTGGGCCGTCGTGCTGGGCAGTCACTGGCTGCCTTGAGGCGAAGCGGCCCGCCGCCGGCGCGACGAGGCGTTCTGCACAAGCCTCAGCGTTCGCGGAACGCCTCCTGCGTCCTGAGCATCGGCCGGAACAGGAACTCCAGCACGGTGCGTTCGCCGGTGCGGATCTCGGCGGTGCCGGTCATGCCGGGCAGCACCTGCAACGCCCGCATCTGCTTGCCCTGGCCGGCCGTGAACGACTCGCGGTCGGCATCCACCAACGTGCGGTACCAGGTGCCTTCGGCCGCGTTGGCGCTGCGCTCGGCGTCGCCCAGCGCATCCGGGCTGATCGAGCGCACCGTGCCGCGCAACGAGCCGTAGATCATGGGGTCGTAGGCCGACAGCTTCACCGCCACCGGCTGGCCCACCTTGACGAAGCCGATGTCGGCCGGCCGCACGCGCGCCTCGACCAGCACGCGCGTGCCCACCGGCACGATCTCCATCAACGGCGCCCCTGGCGCCACCACGCCGCCCAGCGTGTTGCTGCGGATCTGCTTGACGATGCCGTCCACGGGCGAGGTGAGCACGGTGCGCTTGAGCGCATCGTCGCGCACCACCATCTGTTCGTCCAGCAGCGCCAGTTCGTTGCGCACGCGAACCAGCTCGGCGCTGGCGTCCTGGCGAAACCGATTGATGCGCTCGGCGCTGCCCAGGCGCAGGTCGTTCACCTGCCGGCGCAGGCGCATCACCTCCACCTCACTCATCAGGCCGCGCTGGCTCATGCGTTCGGCCAGCGCCAGCTCTTCGCCAAGCAGTGCGATGCTGCGCTGGTTGGCCGCCACGGCGTCGTCCAGCGCGCGGCGGCGGGCCTCGAAGCTCTCGCTTTCGCCGTTGATCACCGCGCCCACCCTCCTCACCTCGGGCGGGAAGCTCAGCGGCCGGCCGGTGGCTTCGGCGGTCAGCCGCGCGATGGTGCCTCGCAGCGCCACGCGCTTGGTCTGCCCTTCGGCCTGCTGCGCTTCGACGCGCGTGGGGTCCAGCGTGGCCAGCGGTTGGCCGCGGCGCACCTGCTCGCCTTCACGCACCGCCAGCTCGCGCAGGATGCCGCCTTCCAGGCTGGCGATGAGCTGCTCGCGGCCCTCGGGGATGATGCGCACCGGCGCCTTGGCGATGATGTCCACCTGCGCCACCGCCGCCCAGCCCAGGGCCGCGGCGAGCATCACCAGCAGCAGGTACACCGACCACATGGCCGCCGGCGCCGCCTCCACCACCTGCGCGCTGCGCACGGGGCTGAGGTAGGCGAGGTCGCTGCGTTCCAGGCGGGTGGCCATAGGTTCGGGTTCGATCGGACTTGCGGCGTTCTTTTCGACGTTCGCTGGTGGTGGCGGCAAAGGGCTGCGCGCGCTCGGTGCGGCGCCTAGCTGCGGCGGTCGGCCGCTTGCGGGCGACCGCCGCATATGCGCCCCGCCGGGCTCCCGCCCGCGGCCTTGCCCGCCACAACGTTGAAACACGCGCCACGCCGCCCATGGAACAAGACCGTCACACCGATGCCCCCCTCTGCACCGGCTGCGCATTCGGATGCAGGTGCACATTGCTGGGTGCCGCTGCGGCCGCAGCATTCGCAGGTGCCGCCGCCGGCTTGGCACCCGACAGCGCCGCCAGCACCTGCGCCTTCGGCCCGTCCATCACCAACCGCCCCGCGTCGACCACGACGATGCGGCTGACCAGCTCCAGCACCGCCGGCCGGTGCGTCACCATCACCAGCGTGCAATTCGAGGCGCTCATCGCCTCCTTCAGCTGGCGCAGAAAGGCCACCTCGCTCTGGGCGTCCATCGAACTCGTCGGCTCGTCCATCAGCAGGATCTGCGGGTGCGTCACCAGGCAGCGCGCCAGCGCCACCAGCTGCCGCTGGCCGCCGGAAAGCAACGCCCCAGCTTCACCGACCGGCAACTCCCAGCCCTGCGGGTGCGAGGCCACCAGGCGGTCCAGCCCGGTCACCCGCGCCACCTCGGCCAGCCGGCCCGGCTCGGCCGCCGGCCGGTCGAGCAACACGTTGTCGCGCAGCGTGCCGTGGAACAGCCGCGGGTCCTGCGCGACGAAACCCACGCGCGCGCGGTAGTCGGCCGGGTCGATCTGGCGCAGGTCGATGCCGTCGGCCTCCACCTGCCCCTCGGTGGGCTGGTAGAGCCCGGCCAGCAGCCGCAGCACGGTGCTCTTGCCCGAGCCGATGCGGCCGAGCACCGCCACCCGCTCGCCCGGCTGGAAGGCCAGCGTCACGCCCTTCAACACCTTGGGCCCCGGCTCGCGGTCGGCAAAGCCCGGGGTCGGGTACGCGAACCCCACGTCGCGCAGGCCGAGCTGCCCGCTCAGCTCGCGCCGCGGCACGTAGGCGCGGCCGGCCTCGCGCTCCACCGGCTGGTTCATCACGCGGTCCAGCGCGCGCATCGCGGCGCGCGCGCCCTGGTATCGCGTGGCCAGCTGCACCACGCTCATCAGCGGCGCCACGGCGCGCGTGGCAAACATCACCGCGCCGATCAGCGCGCCGGCGGTCACGACCTTCGCGTCGATCAACAGCACGCCCCACACCAGGATCAACACCGTCACCCCCTGCTGCGAGACGGTGGAGATGTTGGTCGTCCACGCCGAGATGCTGCGCGAACGCAGCATCGCCGCGGCGGCGGCCGCCGTGGCCTCCTCGTAGCGGCGCAGGAAGCGGCCCTGCGCACCGGCGGCCTTGATGTCCTCCATGCCGTCCACCGCCTCGACCAGCACACCGTGCAGGTCGGCCGTCTGCGCCATGTGGCGGCTCATCGCACGGCGCAGCGACCCCTGGATCAGCCACGACAGCGCCAGCAGCAGCGGCACCGCCAGCGCCGGCACATAACCCAGCGGCCCACCGATGATGAAGGTCATGGCCACGAAGATCACGATGAACGGCAGGTCCGACACCGCCGCCAGCGTGGCCGAGGCGAAGAAGTCGCGCACCTGTTCCACCTGCGCGAGGTGGTGCGCGTAGGCACCGGCACTGTCGGGCCGATGCTCCATGCGCAGGTTCAGCGTCTGGCGGAACAACGTCGAGCCGAGGATCAGGTCGATCTTGCGGCCGGCCATGTCGATGAGGTAGGCGCGCAGCTGCCGCGCGACGAGGTCGAAGACGATCGCCAGCAGGCACGCGGTGGCCACCGCCCACAGCGTGACCCAGGCCTGGTGCGGGATGACCTTGTCGTAGATGACCGAGGTGGCCAGGCCCGACACCAGCATCAGCACGTTGGACAGGAAGGCCGCCACCAGCGCCGAGCGGTAGTACGGTGTGAAGCGCCTGAGCGTGCCCCACAGCCAGTGGCGCGTCGGGTCGGACAAGGCGTCCGCAGCGGCGTGCATGCCGGTGCCGTCGATCCCGTCGGAGGCCCCTGCGCCGCGTGAGGCGGTGCGCGCCGCGGGCCGCTCGTTCACCTGCGGCGTGGCGACCAGCGCAAAGCCGCTGTACTCCGTCTCGAGCTCGGCCTGGCTGGCCGAGCAGGCGTGGTGCTCGGGGCCGGGCATGACGATGTCGTAACGTGCCGCGTCGACCGGGTCGCGCGCCACCACGATGCAGGCGTCGCCCTCCTTCAGCAGCAGCACCGCCGGCAGCAGCAGGTGGTGCAACTCGTGCAGCGGCCGCTGCACCAGGCCCGCGGTGTAGCCGGCCTCGCGCAGCACGCGCAGCGCCTGGTCGGGCCCGATGCGCCCGCGCACCGGCTGCCCGGCCAGCAGCGACTGCGCCGAGCGCTCGCGGCCGTGGTGCCGCGTCAGCCACGAGACGGCGTGCGCAAGCGCGTCGTTGTCCAGGTCCCAGCCTCCGGCCTCGCCCGGGGGCGGCTGGGCTTGTGCAGGCACCGGCGGCGCGATGGCCTCGCTCATCTCGATTGCCGGTGGTGCCGCCTTGTTGCGGTCATGGGCAGGCGGTCATGGGCAAGGCCGTCACGCGCCGCGCCCAGGCTCGGCCGGTGTGCGCGCGCGTGCCTGCAGCGCCAGCCGCTCGAACTCCGCCTCGATCGCGCGCACGATGCCCGGCACGTCGAACAGCGGGGAGGTGCGGCCATGCTCGCCGAGGTAGCGGCGATACGACGCCACACGCGCCGGTGTGCGGCCGAGGTGGGCGGCGTGGCGCTCGTAGTCGGCCAGGCGGGTGGTGATGAGGTCGGGCAGCCCCACCGCGGTGAGCAGCGAGCCGGCCATGCGCGAGATGTAGGTGCGCCCGCTCAGCGTGAGGATCGGCACGCCCATCCACAGCGCGTCGCTGGCCGTGGTGCCGGCGTTGAACGGGAA
>JAEUPC010000108.1 GCA_016789865.1 Rubrivivax sp. | reverse complement strand
TGTGGATGCCGACGATCATGCCTTCGTACACCGGGTCGCCGGGCTTGACGAACATGCGGCCGCGGTCGTCGAGCTTGCCCAGCGCATAGGTGACGATCTCGCCGTCGTCCATGCTGATCAGGACGCCGTTCTTGCGCCCGTCGATCTCGCCGCGGTAGGCCTCGTAGCCGTCGAAGATGTTGCTGATGAGCCCGGTACCGCGCGTGAGGTTCATGAATTCGTTGGAAAAGCCGATCAGCCCGCGCGCCGGGATGCGGTACTCCAGCCGCACGCGCCCCCTGCCATCGGTTTCCATGTTGACCAGTTCGCCCTTGCGCTCGCCCAGCGCCTGCATCACCCCGCCCTGGTGCTGGTCTTCGACATCCACGGTGACCAGTTCGATCGGCTCGTGGCGCTCTCCTTGCACGTCGCGGAAGACGACGCGCGGCTTGCTCACCGCGAGCTCATAGCCCTCGCGGCGCATGTTCTCCAGCAGGATCGTCAGGTGCAGTTCGCCGCGCCCCGAGACCTCGAACACGCCCTCCTCGCCCGAGTCCTTGACGCGCAGCGCGACGTTGCTCTGCAGCTCCTTCTGCAGCCGGTCCCAGATCTGCCGGCTGGTGACGAACTTGCCTTCGCGGCCGGCCAAGGGGCTGGTATTGACGCAGAAGTTCATCGTCAGCGTCGGCTCGTCCACCTTCAACATCGGCAGCGGCTGCGGGTTCAGGGGGTCGGTCACGGTCTGGCCGATGCCGATGTCTTCGATACCGTTGACGAGCACGATGTCGCCGGGGCCCGCACTCTCGGCCATCACGCGCTCCAGGCCTTCGAACTTCAGCACCTGGTTGATGCGGCCCTTGAAGCTGCGCCCGTCGGCGCCTTCCATCACCCACACATCCATCGCCGGCTTGAGCGTGCCGCTGTTGATGCGGCCCACGCCGATGCGGCCGACGTAGGTGGAGTAGTCCAGCGACGAAATCTGCAACTGCAGCGGCGCGGTCTCGTCGCCTTCGTGCGCCGGCACATGCGTGAGGATGGTCTCGAACAGTGGCGCCAGGTCGGCGCCCCAGGCCTCGCCGGCCTTGCCTTCCTTCATCGATGCCCAGCCGTTCAGGCCCGAGGCGTAGACCACCGGGAAGTCGAGCTGCTCTTCGGTGGCGCCGAGCTTGTCGAAGAGTTCGAAGGCGCCGTTGATCACGTAGTCGGGGCGCGAGCCGGGCTTGTCGACCTTGTTGACGACGACGATGGGCTTCAGGCCCAGCGCCAGCGCCTTCTTCGTGACGAAGCGCGTTTGCGGCATGCAGCCTTCCTGCGCGTCGATGAGCAGCACCACGCCGTCGACCATGCTGAGCGCGCGCTCGACCTCGCCGCCGAAGTCGGCGTGGCCGGGGGTGTCGACGATGTTGATGTGCGTGCCCTGCCACTTCACGGCGCAGTTCTTGGCCAGGATCGTGATGCCGCGCTCGCGTTCGATGTCGTTGCTGTCCATCACGCGTTCGGCAACCTGCTGGTTCTCGCGGAAGGTGCCGCTTTGGCGCAGCAGCTGGTCGACGAGCGTAGTCTTGCCGTGGTCGACGTGGGCGATGATGGCGATGTTGCGAATGGGTGGAGTCATGGCGAAGGTGTTCAGGCCAGGGCGGCTTGAACCTCGAGAGGGCTGAGCAACCGGTCGGCGATGAGTTCGCCGGCGGTGATGTGTGCGGTACCGAGGAAGGCCCGGGGCTGCGGCCCGTACACCCGCACGGCAGCGGCGTCGGCCTGTGCCACGCGGCGACGCAGGCCAGTGAGGAAACGGCCCGCCTCGTCTTCGGGCAGACGCACCGCGGGCCAATCGGCCAGCAGCACGTCGGTGGGAAGCAGGCGCGCCGCGCGGTCGGCTTCTGGCAGGGCTTCGAGCGCCTCGAGGGTGATGGCCTGCTCGAGCGCCACCGGGCCGCTGGCCGTGCGACGCAAGGCGGCCAGCGTGGCACCACAACCGAGCGCGCGGCCGATGTCTTCGGCGAGCGTGCGGATGTAGGTGCCCTTGGAGCAGTGCACGTCGAGCACCAGCAGGGGCACGGTCCACTCCACCACCTCGATGCGGTGGATCGTCACGCGACGCGGCGCGCGCTCGATCTCGATCCCGGCGCGCGCGTACTCGTACAAGGCCTTGCCCTCGTGCTTGAGCGCCGAGTGCATCGGCGGCTTCTGCTCGATGACGCCGGTGAATCGCGCGAGCGCCTTGTCGATGGCCGCGGTGTCGCAGCCGACGGCCCGGCGCTCAACCACCTCGCCTTCGCCGTCGCCGGTGGTGGTGCGTTCGCCCAGCCGCAACGTGGCCCGATAGCGCTTGTCGGCTTCGAGACTGGCCTGCGAGAACTTGGTTGCCGCGCCAAAGCACAGCGGCAGGAGGCCGGTGGCCAGCGGGTCGAGCGTGCCGGTGTGGCCGCCCTTCTCCGCCCGCAGCAGGCCTTTCACCTTCTGCAGCGCATCGTTGCTCGTCCAGCCCAGCGGCTTGTCCAGCAGCAGCACGCCGTGCAGCGCGCGGCGCGGAACTCGGGTCGACGAGGTGAGGGGCCGCCGCGGAGCCGGCTTTGCCGGTCCGCCAGCACAGCTCCCCAGGAGGAGCGGCTTCGAAGCCGCTTCGGAGGAGGTCATTCCTTCGCCCGCACCGCGTTCGCCTTGGCAATCAGCGCCGACAGGTCTGCAGCGCGCTCGGTGGTGCGGTCGAACTGGAAATGCAGCGTGGGCACGGTGTGGATGGCCAGCCGCTTGAACAGGCCGTTGCGCAGGTAGCCGGCCGCTTCGTTCAACGCCTGCTGGCTCTCCTCGGGGCTGCCGACCAGCACGGAGAAGAACACCTTGGCATGCGCGTAATCGGGCGACACCTCGACCGCATTGACCGTGACCATGCCTACGCGCGGGTCCTTCAACTCCCGGATCAGCTCGGACACGTCGCGCTGGATCTGGTCGGCGACGCGGTGGCCGCGGTTGGCGGCGGGCTTCTTGTGGCGCATGGTGAGGTGTCCTTGCGGGCCTTCAAACACGAAGGCCCCGCCGGGTGACGGGGCCTTCGCGTGGAGAAGAAGCACCGTCAGAGGGTTCGGGCGACTTCCTTGACTTCGAAGAACTCCAGCTGGTCGCCCTCTTTGATGTCGTTGTAGTTCTTGAGCTTGATGCCGCACTCGAAGCCTTCCTTGACTTCGCGCACGTCGTCCTTGAAGCGCTTGAGCGAGTCGAGCTCGCCGGTGTAGAGCACCACGTTTTCGCGCAGCAGGCGGAAGCGCGCGTTGCGCGTGACCTGGCCGGCAGTGACCATGCAGCCGGCCACGGTGCCGATCTTGCTGGCCACGAAGACGCTGCGGATCTCGGCCATGCCGATGGTTTCTTCCTTCTGCTCGGGCGCCAGCATGCCGCCCATCGCGGCCTTGATCTCGTCGACGGCGTCGTAGATGATGTTGTAGTACTTGAGGTCGACGCCGTTGCCCTCGGCCAGCTTGCGCGCACCGGCGTCCGCCCGCACGTTGAAGCCGATGACCACGGCCTTGCTCGCGATGGCCAGGTTGATGTCGCTTTCGCTGATGCCGCCCACCGCGGCATGCACGATCTGCACCTTGACCTCGGGCGTGGAAAGCTTGAGCAGGCTTTGCGCCAGCGCTTCCTGCGAGCCCTGCACATCGGCCTTGATGATGAGCGACAGCGTCTGTGCGCCCTCGCCCATCTGCTCGAACATGTTCTCCAGCTTGGCCGCCTGCTGACGGGCGAGCTTGACGTCGCGGTACTTGCCCTGGCGGAAGGTGGCGATCTCGCGCGCGCGGCGCTCGTCGCCCAGCACCATGAACTCGTCGCCGGCGCCGGGCACCTCGGTCAAGCCCTGAATCTCCACCGGCATGCTGGGGCCGGCGCTTTCGGTGGAGTTGCCGTCTTCGTCGAGCATGGCGCGCACGCGGCCGTAGCTGCTGCCGGCGAGCACGACATCGCCCTTCTTCAGCGTGCCGCTTTGCACCAGCACCGTGGCCACCGGGCCGCGGCCCTTGTCCAGGCGGGCTTCGATCACCAGGCCGCGCGCCATCGCCTCGGTGGGGGCCTTGAGCTCCAGCACCTCGGCTTGCAGCAGCACCTGTTCGAGCAGCGCATCGACGCCCTGGCCGGTCTTGGCCGACACCGAGACAAACGGCGAGTCGCCGCCGAAATCCTCGGGCACGACGCTCTCGGCGACGAGTTCGCTCTTCACGCGCTCGACGTTGGCCTCGGGTTTGTCGATCTTGTTCATCGCCACCACGATGGGCACCTTGGCCGCCTTGGCGTGGTGGATGGCTTCCTTCGTTTGCGGCATCACACCGTCGTCGGCGGCGACCACCAGGATGACGATGTCGGTGGCCTTGGCGCCGCGCGCGCGCATTGCGGTGAAGGCTTCGTGGCCCGGCGTGTCCAGGAAGGTGATGGTGCCGCGCGGCGTGTCGACGTGATAGGCGCCGATGTGCTGCGTGATGCCGCCGGCTTCACCCGCGGCCACGCGGGCGCGGCGGATGTAGTCCAGCAGCGAAGTCTTGCCGTGGTCGACGTGGCCCATCACGGTGACCACCGGCGGGCGCGGCAGCGCTTCGGCATCGGCCGCGGCGGTTTCCTCTTCGGTGAAGGCCTCGGGGTCGTCGAGCTTGGCCGCCAGCGCCTTGTGGCCCATTTCCTCGACGACGATCATCGCCGTCTCCTGGTCGAGCTGCTGGTTGATGGTCACCATCTGGCCCAGCTTCATGAGCTGCTTGATCACCTCGCTGGCCTTGACGC
>JAEUPC010000106.1 GCA_016789865.1 Rubrivivax sp. | reverse complement strand
GCACGCTGTTCGGCAACAACACCGGCAGCGGCAGCAAGAAGGAGATCATGCTGTCGATCACGCCGCGCATCATTCGCCCGCCCGCGGCGGCCAGCGCCGAGACGCACGAGGTGTACTCCGGCACCGAATCGGCGATCCGGGTCCGGCCGCTTCGGCTGGACTCGGTGAGCGCCGCAGCCGGCGGCGCACCGGCGGCAGCCGGCGCTGTGGGCGCGGCGGGCGCAACGGGCGCCGGCGGCAATGGGTCCGCCGCTGCCAGCCCGTTCACCAGCCCCGGCGGCGTCGCCACGCCGGGCACCGGCGCCAGCGAAGGCGGCGCAGCCCCGCCCGGCACCGCGGCATCGGGCGCCTCCGGCAGCCCTGGCGCAGCGCCGGCGGCCGGCAATGCGGCCGCACCGGGCGGCGCCCCGCTGGGAGGGTTGGGCGCGGCCACCGCTGCGCCGGGTGCCGAGGCCGGCACGACAGCACCGCGCACCCCCGCCGCCGTCGTGCCCGCGACTCCCCCCGCACCCGTCAATCGCACGACCATTCCGCCATCCATCCGCCCCGGCGCGATCTACCGGCCCTCGGCGGTGCCGGTGCCCCCGGCACCGTCCACGCCGCCGGTCAAGACGCCCGGCGCCGAGTCGGTGAAGGCCGCGCCGCTGGACCTGCCGGCGGTGGCCGGCAGCGGCGGCGAGTTGCGCTGGAGCGGGCCGCGGCAGGCCCAGATCGGCGCGCACTTCACCGTCGAGGTCGCCGCGGTGGATCTGCCCGGCCTGCGCCGCTGGCCGCTGGTGGTGCGCTACGACCCGCTGGTGATGCGCTTCGTGGAGGCCGTGCCGGCCGCGTCTGCCGCAGCAGCCGGGGCCACGCTGCAGCCCGCGCGGGTGGACAGCATGGCCGGCCGGGTCGAGCTGGCCCTGCAGTTTCCCAAGTCCCAAGGCACCGCTGCCACCACCACCGCCGCCGCCGCCGCTGCGGCCGAACAACCGCTGGTCGCCCTGACCTTTGCCGCCGTCAGCCCGCGCGCGCAGACTCAACTGCTCGTCAGCGCCCTCGACGCCAAAGGCGAGGACGACCGCCCGCCGCGGCGGCTGAAGACCACGCCATGATGCGGCACACCCCTTGCGCTTCGAGGCAGCCGCTGCAATGGCCGCGCGGCTTCACGCTGCTGGAGCTCGTGATCTCGCTGGCGCTGGTGGGCATGCTGGCGCTGGTCGCGCTGCCGCTGGCCGAAGTCACCAGCACGCGCGTGAAGGAAGCCGAGCTCAAGCGGGCGCTGCGCACGATCCGCACCGCGCTGGACCAGCACCGCGCCGCGGTCGATGCCGGCCTGCTGCCGCGCGCCGCCGGCGAGTCGGGCTACCCGCCGTCGCTGGAGGCGCTGACCCGGCCGCTTGCCGTGCAGGGCGCCACCGACGGTGCGCCGCGTGTGCTGGTGCTGCTGCGCCAGCTGCCGCGCGACCCCTTCGCCACCGACCGCCGCACCGCCGCGGCGGCCACCTGGCGCACGCGGGCCTACGGCAGCGCCAGCGACGACTGGGGCGGCGCCGGCAGCGATGTATTCGACGTGTCGTCCGGTTCGGCCGCCGTGGCGCTGGATGGGAGCCGCTATGACGAGTGGTAGGCGAAACGGCCACCCGGACCGCGGCTTCACGCTCATCGAGCTGGTGGTCGTCATGGCCATCGTCGGGCTGCTGCTGTCGATTGCCGCGCCGCGTTTCCTCGGCAGCCTCGACCAGGGGCGCGAGAACGTGCGCCGGCAGAACATCTCCGTGCTGCGCGGCGCGATCGACCAGTTTCGCGGCGACCAGGGGCGCTTCCCCGAGACCCTGGAGGAGCTGGTGGCCCGCCGCTACCTGCGCGAAGTGCCGATGGACCCGGTGAGCGAGCGGCACGACTGGCGCGTGGTGCCGCCGCCGGAACCCGACAAGGGTGTCTACGACGTGCAGCCGCCCGAGGCGCCGCCGAAGGAGGGGCGCTGAGATGGCGCGCCGCGCCTGCGCCGCCCCAGCGCCTGCGCCACCGCGCCGCGGCGTGGTGCTGCTGGCGCTGCTGCTGGTGATGGCGCTGATGGGCTTGGCGTTGATGTCGGCGGTCGAGGTCAGCGCCACCGCTCGCCAGCGCGAGCGCGAGCAGGAGCTGCTGTTCGTGGGCGACCAGTATCGCCAGGCCATCGAGCGCTACTACTGGGCCGCCCCGCCGGGCCGACCGCGCACGCTGCCCGCCGGCGTCGCGCAGCTGCTGCTGGACGACCGCTATCCGCAGCCCGTGCAGCACCTGCGCCGCACCTATGAAGACCCGTTCGGCGAGCCCGAGTGGGGCCTGGTGCGCATCGGCGGCCGCCTGGCCGGCGTGCGCAGCGTGGCTGTGGTGGCCCCGATCAAGCGTGCCAACTTTCCCGAACGCTACGCCGCCTTCGCCGAAGCCAGCGAGGTGTCGCAGTGGATCTTCCTGTTCAAACCACCGCCCGCGGTGGTGCCGCCTCCCCGCCCCACAAGATGAACGCTCCCCCGAGCCGAGGAACCACCATGAACGCCGCCAAGGTGCTGCTCGTCGAGCCGAATGTCCTGTTGCGCGAAGGGCTGCGCGCGCTGATCAACAGCCAGCCTGATCTGGCGGTCTGCGGCGAGGCCGCCGACGGGCCGGCGGCCATCCGGCTGGTGGCGACGGAGCCCCCCAGCCTGGTGCTGTGCGAATTGGCGTTCCAGGGCACGCCGGGCATGCACGGGGTGAACGGCATGCACGGCATGCACGGGGTGAATGGCATGAGCGGCATGAGCAGCATGAGCGGCATCGAGGCCATCGCCGACATCCGCCGGCGCTGCCCGCACCTGGGCATCCTCGTGCTGACAGCGCTGCGCGCGCCGGCGCAGGTGCGTGAGGCGCTGGCCGCCGGCGCCAACGGCTTCCTGGTCAAGGACACTTCCTTCGGCGAACTGCTGATCGCCATGCGCTCGGTGCTGCGCGGCCGCACCTACCTCAGCCCCGAGGTCAGCGGGCACGTGGTGCAGCGCTACCTCGACCCGCGTCAGGCCGACGGCGCAGGCTCGCAGTTCGACCAGTTGACGCGGCGCGAGCGCAGCATCCTCCGGTTGGTCGCCGAGGGCCACACCAACCGCGACGCCGCCGCCGCGCTCAAGCTGAGCCAGAAGACCGTCGAGAAGCACCGCGCCAGCATGATGCGCAAGCTGGGCCTGCGCAATGTGGCCGAGCTGGCCGTGCTGGCACTGGAGGCCGGGGTCATCGAGCGGCCCGCCGCGGTGATGCGTGCGGTGGACGGCTACCGCGCGCTGGCCGGCGCCGCCTGACGGACGCTGCGGCGGGCCTGCCCTGGCCGCGCCCCGCGCAGCCCGCGACCCCGGCCCTGCAAGCGGGCCCCCTCGTATCAAGGCACGGCAAGCATCCACACGCTCTTGGCCGCGAGGCGCTGGCCCGGCCCGAGCGCCAGCCGCGGGTAGCCGGTCATCGGCGGCAGGTTCTCCAGGTTGTGCTCGAGCTTCTCCAGACAGTACTCGCGCGAGAAGCGCTCATCCACATGCACGAGGCTTTCCACCGCGGCGGTGGCGGCCAGCAGCACCTGGGCGGCCTGCGCCTCGTCCGCAGGCCTGAGGCCCTGGCCCCGCCACCAGGCACGCGCGCGCGCCAGGCGGCCGGGCTGCGGGTCTTGCTGCGTCACCCAGTGCACCCGCACGCCGGGAGGCCAGGCCACCGGCGCCGCATCGGGCACGCCGGCGCCGGCCAGCAGGTACACCGTCGCCGTGGCTGGCCGGGGCGACGCGGCCGCCGCCGTTGTCTGTGCCGCCAGGCGGCGCGCCACCTCGGCGGCCGGCAGCGAGGTGACGATGACCGGCTCGCCGCGCCAGTGTGGTGCCATCGTCACGGCCCGGCCCACCGCACGCGCTGCCGCCCCTAACTCCGCAGACACTTGCATTGCAAGCTGGCGCCCGGCGTCGTCCTCGCCGGCCAGCACCAGCCACGGCGACGGTGACGACGGCTGCCCGGGAGCATCGGCGGCCGCCAGCACTGTCTCGGCCAGCCAACGGGCCTGCGCCGGCACGCCCCCGCTGAAGTACACGCTGTAGAAGCCGGGCGCCCCGGGCGCGGCCCCGGGCCAGGGCGTGATGGGGAACAGGCAGGGCAGCCGCTCGCTTTCGCAGAAGTGATGCACCGGCGACCAGGTGCTGCCGCCGCGCCCCGACAGCAGGGCAAACACCGGGCGCTGGGCATACGACTTGCGCAATTGCGCAGCCCAGGTCTCGGGTGCGCCGCGCAGCACCCAGTGGTGCAGCTCCCAGCGGCGGTAGCGCGCGTACATCGTGTGCTCGGTGCGCTGCGCCGCGGCGCGGCGCTGCGGCTCACCGCGCGTCTGCGCGTTCTTGCGCGCGAAGAACTCGCGCAGCAACTGCACGAGCTCCTGCGCCTGGGCTGCGGGCACCTCGTCGGTGGTCACGGTGGCGAAGTGCACCACCTCACCGTCCACCCCGGGCGTCGGCGCGGTGCCCAGGCGGTTCAGGTGCTCCAGCAGCGCGGCGCTGTGCTGCGGCTCCAGCCGGTAGCGCGGCATCAGCGGCCCGAGGTCGCGGTCATCGGGCGTGCGCCCTTCGGTCAGCAGCCGATGCAGTGCAGCCGCGTCGTAGGCCGGTCGCACGCGCAGCAGCGCGGTGCCGCCCGCGGTGCGCGCGGTGGGTCCGTAGCGGCGGGTGGTGGCCGGGTCGAACGGCCGCGCCAGCAACCCCGAGGCGATGGGCGGCACGGCCGCCTCGCCCTCGAAACTGCCCAACCCGCTGGGCCGGTGGCAGGTCACGCACGCCGCCTGCTGCGGCGGCAGCGGCGTCGAGGCGGCGCCCCGCGGCAGCATCGCCTTGAGCGCCGGGTGCGTGCCCTCGTAGAGCCGGCGGCCATCGTCGGCTTGGGCCTGACCGGCCTCGCCGCGCCCGGCGGATGCTGCACCCGGCTGGCCCGCCGCTGCCGCGCCGGCGAACGCCGCACCCAGCCCGACCGCGACCGCGACCACGGCCACCACCCGCGACACCCGCGCGGCCAACGCCGCGACCTTCACGACTGCCGGCCGCCTCATGCGGGCCGCAGCTGGGTCGTCAGCACGGCGTGCAGGTTCTCGGGCGTGGGGAACCCGGCGATGCGCCACCACGGTGCCCGGCGCGACGCCCGCAGCAACACCACCGGCGGGTGGGCCGCCTTGGAGCCGCGGTAGACATCGAACGCGCGCTGAGGCAGCAGCAGGTCTTCGAAGCGGCCCGTGCAGAACTGCCAGGCCGGCCCCTGGATGCCGAACCGCGCGGCAAACGCGCTGAGCTGCTCCGGGGTGTCGCCGTCGGGGTCGATGGTCAGGCTGAGGAAGCGCGCCCGCCGCGCCTCGCGTCGCAGCCGATCCTGCAGCGCGGCCAGCACCGCGGTCTGCATCGAGCAGGTGGTGGAGCAGGTGGTGAAGACGAAGTTCAGCCACAGCGGGTCGTCGGTGTCCAGCTCGCGCGCCAGCGTCGTGCGCCGCCGCTGCATGGTGACGAGCCCGACGTCGGGCAGCGAAGCCACCTCCTGCCGACTGACGCGGTAGTCGGGTTCGGCGCTGCCAGCGGACTGCGCCTGCACAGCTGCGGGCCATGCGGCGCAAGCCCCCGTGGCCGCCAGCGAGGCCCCGATGCACAGCCAGCGACGGCGGCGGATCGGCAGCGCATGCGCGCCCCCTTGGACCGCGGCGACCTGCGCCCTTGGCAGGGTCCCTTCGCCCGCGTCGCACCTCGGCATCGCCGGAGC
The DNA here is from genome assembly GCA_016789865.1 of Rubrivivax sp. Lineage (GTDB taxonomy): Bacteria > Pseudomonadota > Gammaproteobacteria > Burkholderiales > Burkholderiaceae_C > Rubrivivax. The sequence continues at coordinate 5,034 of JAEUPC010000106.1, read as the reverse complement.
GAAACCGCCCGGCGCGTTCACTGGAGTACCTTCGCGCTTGAAGCGCTTCGGGATGAGCGCTTGGGAGCGGCCCGGCGCGCTCTCACTGGACTACCCTGCGCGCTGCGCGCTTCGGGATGAGCGCTTGGGAGCGGCCCGGCGCGCTCATGGCCGCACCACCACCCTGAACACCTGCGGACCCTGCGGCGTGCGCAGCGCGAACTGGTCGGTGCCGACGAATCCCGCCGGCGGCCGGTACCACCAGCGTCCTTGTGCATCACGCTCGATGCGCCCGCCGCGCAGCGGCTGGCTCCATGTCATCGGGTCGCCAGCGCCCGCGGGCTCCGGGCCAGTCGCGGCAGGGCTGGCGCCCGGGGCCGCTGCAGCGGCGTCAAGGTCCACCGGCGTGTCGCGTCGGCCGGTCAGCACGCGGGGCTCGGCGGCGGGGGTTGCGGCCTGGATCGCCGGCCGGGTCACGCGCAGCGGCTGGCGCGTCCCGTCGCTCAGCTCGACGATGAGGTCGATGCTGGCTTCGGCATTGCCGGTGGGCTGCCACTGTGCGCTGCCCGTCTCGAACGTGAGTTCCTCGGCCCGGGCGCCCTCGCCGGCGGCAAGGCTTACCGGGCCCACTGCGCGCGGCAGCACCGGCCGCAGCGTGTGTGCGTCCAGCCGCCCGCTGTCCGGGCGCTGCAGCGCCAGCGTGGGCCGCACCACCTGCGCGGCGCTGTCGGTCGCGGCCGCCAGCGCAGCCAAGTGCACCCCCGGCGGCCGGCCTGGCGCCGCTGCCCGGGCGGCGCGGTTCAGCACCTGCAGCAACTGGTCCACGCTCCACTGCGGGTGTTGCTGGCGCAGCAGCAGCAGCGCGCCGCTGGCCACCGCCGCGGCGAACGAGGTGCCGTCGCTGCGATGGACCACCCCCGTTGAAGCACCGATGCGGTCGAGCGCCGGCAGCGCGATGCCCGGCGCGTGCAGCGTGGGGAACGGCGCCGCCTCGGCACCCGTTGCGTCGCAGGCCGAGGGGCCGCGGCTGCTCTGCCGCGCCACCGCGCCCTCGGCATCCAGCGCACCCACCGAGATGACGCCGGGGTTGTTTGCCGGGCTCATGCTGGTGCGCTCGTGCGGCCCGTCGTTGCCGGCGGCGAAGACCACCGCCACGTCGGCCAGCGCCATGGCCTGCCAGACCCGCACCAGGCGCAGGTTGCATCGGTCGGTGGTCCCGGCCAGCCCCCAGGAGTTGTTCACCACCTGCGGCGCGTCGTGCGTTCGCTCGTCGCCGTCGGGGTCGAGCAGCCATTGGTAGATGCGATGCACGGCCGACAGGCGCCCGTGGCCCGCATCGTCGAACAGCCGCGCCGCCACGAAGCGCGCCGCCGGCGCCACCGCCGTGGGCGCCTCGCCCGCCGCCGGCCGCCCCACCAGCAGGCTGGCCACCAGCGTGCCATGGCCCAGCGCATCGTGCGGCAGCCGGTGCTGCGCGTACGGATCGAACCAGTCCGCGGCACCGGCGCGGTAAGCGGCGGCCAGCGCCGGCACGCGCAAGTCCACGCCGCTGTCGACCACCGCCACCGTGGTACCACGGCCGTCGAGGCCGGCGGCCCACGCGCGCGGCGCGTCCAGCGCCGCAAGATGCTCGGTCAACTGCCACGCCGCCTGGCCCGGTGTCGGCACCGCGAACGTGCCGGGTGCGGCGGCCGCCGCACGCCCGAGGGCGGCCCGAACCTGCTCGTCCTGCCTTGCCGCCCGCCCCGGGTGGCCCCGGCCGGCGACGTGCGGCGCGCGCAGGGCCACGTCGCTTTCGATGCGGCGCACGCCGGGCCAACCGGCCACTTCGCGCACGCGCGAACGCGGCATTTCCAATGCGAGGGCATGCTCGATCCACAGCGGCTGGATGTCCTGCGCGCCGATGCCGGCCAGCCGCTGCACCAGCGGCGCGAAGCCCTGCATGAACGCGCCGCGCAGGCGCTGGGCGAGCGCGCCGGGTCGCTGTGGCGCGGGCAGCGGTTGCAGCGCCGCGCGGTGCTCGTCCAGCGCCGGGGCCTCCTCGAGCTGCACGATGACGCGGATGGCACCGGCCGGCCGCATCGCCAGGCTCGCCTGCACGGCTTCGTCCAGCTCTGCCGCGGCCAACGGCGCGGCCGCGGTCGCGAGTGCCAGCACCAGCAACCCCGCCAGCCGACCGCCCACGCCGCGCGGCGCGGCCTGCACGCTACTGCTGGATGCGCAACTCGCCGACACGTTGCTCGCCGATGAACAACGCCAACGCATCGCCGCCCTTGAGCACGCGGTCGGGGTTGGCGAAGAGCATGAAGTAGGTGCGGCCGACCTGGGGCGGGTTGGCTCCGCGAACGGTCTGGCGCAACGCGCCGACGATGGGCGGCTGCGGCACGTAGAAGCGCTTGCCGGTCCCGACTTGCACCAGCACCGGCCGCACCTTGCGGTCCAGCAGCGGCGCAGCCTTGTCGGCGTCGAGCACGCGGTAGCGCAGGTCCACCAGGCTGCCGGCGGCCGACAGCCGGGTGTCGAGGAATTCGATGCCGTAGGTTGGCGCGGCCAGGGGCGCCGCTGCCACGCCCGGGGCCGCAGGGGCCTCGGGCGCCGTGGACCCCGACGAGTCTGTCGGCGCGGCGGCCACCACCGGGGCCGCCGGCGCCTGTGCCAGGGTTGCGGGCGCGGTGCTGGCAGAGACCGGCGTGGCTTGCGGCAGCGCGCAGCCGGCCGACAGGGCCACGACGGCAAGTGCCAGCCGCCCGCCGAGCGACCTCGTCGATGCCGGGGCGGCCGGGTCGGCGCCGGGCCACCGCGGCAGCGTCATCACAGGGGACATCAGCCGCCTCACTCGATGTTGACGATCACGCGCACGACGTTCGACCACAGGCCGAAGTTGTCGCGCACCTTGTACGAGAAAGTCTCCGTGCCGCGCTGCGCGCCGACCGCCGGCCGGTAGCGCATCACGCACTGGGTGCTGGCGGCGGTGCAGGCGGCGCCCGTGCCAGGGTCGACCGGGTTCACCGTACCGCCGGCGCTGCCGCCGGCGCCCACCCGGGCGAGCGTGCCCGGCACGATGTTCCAGCCGTCCTCGGCGGTGTCGTTGGCGAGCACGGCGATGTCGATCGCCGGGCGCGCTGCGGTGAGCGTGTACGGCACCGTCTCGGTGTTGGCCACCGGCGGCTGGTGCCCCCGAACGATGAAGGTCACCGTGCCAGGCAGCGACGTCATCGGCGTGTACGGAGGCGCGCTGCTCGGGCTTTGCACCGTGTAGGTGAAGGTCAAGGCGCGCGACGAGGTGGGCACGATGTTGCGGAACCAGCTCTGGTTGCGCACGTCCAGGCTGACGCTGCCGTCGGCGCCCAGCGCGAACGCGTCCACCGCAAGGCTGGGCGCGCCGGCCACCTGGGCGTTGCCGACGACGGCCCCGTCGGGGTCGGCGTCGTTGGCCATCACCCCTTGCGCGGCGGCGATGGCCGTGCGCCCGCCGGCCACGACGTAGGTATCCGGGTTGGCCACCGCCACGTCATCGGCGTTGAACACCGCGACGTTCACGGTGCCCGAACTGCTGCGCCCGTTGGCCGACGTGACCTGCACGGTGACGGCATGGGTCAGCGTGGGCTGCGAGGGCTTCTGCGCCTGTGCATCGGTGGGCGTCCAGTTCACCACGCCGGTGGCGGCGTCGATGCCCATGCCGGCCGGCGCCTGCGTGAGTGCGTAGGTGAAGGGCGCCACGCCGGTGGCCGTGGCGGCGGCCGAGTACAGGGCGCCTTGCGCGGCGGTGGCGGGGAATGTGCTCAGGTCGATGGTGGGGGCGACGGCGGCCGTGCCCTGGCGCAGGCGGATGAAGTCGCCGTTGAGCCGCCCGTCGGTGGTGGTGAGGAGACCGGCGCGCCGGTCATACAGCACGATGTCGCGCTCGCTCGCATTGGGCGAGGCGGCGGCCTGGGGCGACAGCCTGGGCGTGAACACCGCATCCATCGTCTTGGCGGCGGCCAGCAGCGCCACCGACTGCTCGCGGGCATAGGGATACAGCTTGGCATCCTCGGCCACGAAGCCGAGATGGCCGTCGCGCAGCGCCGGGATGCGCGTCGTCAGCCCCGCGTTGGCCATGCGCACCAGCTGGCGCTGCTCGGTGAGGATGGTGATCGTCTGGTTCGAGGAGTTCGGCGCGTTGTGCGCCAGCCGGGTGGGAGCCACCGGCGTGTACGGCGCGGCCGGCGCCGGCGCGGCGTAGCGGTGCAGGCGGAAGATGCTGGGCTGATAGGCCAGCGCACTGCCCGGCAGGCCGCCGCCCGGCTGCGTGATCAGCGCGTGCATGGCCGGGTCGACTTCGCTGAACAGCAGCCGCGTCTCGTTCTCGAATGGCGCCACCAGTGCGGCGGCACTGCCATAGGCGTAGCGCTGCGTGCCGGCGGTCTGCGCGTCCTTGCTCAGCATGCCGTACAGCCCCATCTGCACCTGCACCTGCTGGTGCGTGCCCGACTGGTACAGGTAGGTGCCCGGGGCCACGTCGCTGAAGGCATAGACGCGCTGGCCGCCGGCAGCGGTCTCGGCCGTCAGCGAGCGCAGGCGGCAGCCACGCTGGTCGGCCAGCGAACCGGTGGCCGGCGTGCACGGCGTGCCGCTTGCCTCGGCGCTGGTGGCGAACACGGGGTTGGCGCCATTGACCAGACCGTGCACGACGACGGAGGTGAGCCGCCCGCCCGGCAGCCCGTTGATGAGGACGATGTTGAGCTGGTTGTCACCCGGGGGCACCACCAGTGCCGGCCCGGGCGAGGTGAAGCCGGTGGTGGCCGCGGCCAGCGCCGCCACCTGCGCGGGCGTCGGGTTGCTCACCGAGGCGCGGTAGCCCCACATCGCGACCTGCGACCCGTCGGGCTGCGTCTCGAGGTAGGCGCCGGCCTTGAGCGCATAGGTCACGGCCTGCGCGTCCAGCGGCAAGGCCGCTCCCATCGCCGCCGCGGCGCCGGCCACCAGCGCGAGCGCCAGGCGCCGACCCGTTCTTTGGATGCTCAGCATGTCGGGACTCCCTTGGATCAGTCGTCGATCTGCACGGCCCAGTGCTCG
>JAEUPC010000035.1 GCA_016789865.1 Rubrivivax sp. | reverse complement strand
GAAGTACGTGTTGTGCACGCTGCGCTGCTTGCCGCGCCGGCCGTGGATGGGGTCGGGGCTCTGGCCGGCCCGCAGCTGCGCGATGACCGTCTTCTGCCCGGGGATGATCCAGAAGAAGACGTTGGCGCTCATCGCCGTGGCCAGCATCGCGCCCACGAGAACGAACGCCGCGCGCCCGGCGAACAGCTGGCAGGCCAGCCAGCTGGCGAAGACGACGAAGACGAACACCAGCGCGCCGACGATGAGATCGCCGCGGGCCTTCTGCCCGAAGGCGCGGCAGATGACGTCGTAGATGAGCCAGAAGGCGACGAGGAAGCCCAGCGACGCGGCGATGGCCGCGCCCGAGCTCCAGTCGTGCACGTTCCTGTCGACGAGGAAGCTGCTGGCGTTGAACAGGTACAGCACCGTGAACAGCGCAAAGCCGGTCAGCCAGGTGCTGTAGCTCTCCCAGAAGCTCCAGTGCAGGTTGTCGGGCAGCGGCCGCCAGCGCGGCGCCACCATGTACTTGTTGGAGTGATAGAAGCCGCCGCCGTGCACGGCCCACAGTTCGCCGTCGACGCCCTTGGACTTCAGCTCGTCGCTCTCGGGCTTCGTCAGGCTGTTGTCCAGCAGCACGAAGTAGAACGACGAGCCGATCCAGGCGATCGCGGTGATGACATGCGCCCAGCGCAGCAGCAGGTTGACCCAGTCGAGCAGGTAGGCGTCCATCGCGGCGCGCTCCTTCGGTGCTCTGTACGAGCTCGGGCTTCGGGGCTGCTCACCACCGCGGGCGCTCTGAGCAGGCTGGGGGTCGCGCACCGGGGGCCGGAACCGCGAACCACTCTGCGGGGGGCCGCCTGCGCCGCTGCGACGCTGACTTTGTGCACGAAAGTGTATACACATCGGTGCACGAGAATCTCCGGGTTGACCCGGGGTGACCGCCGGCGCGGGGGCCGCAGCGCCCGCCGGGCCGAGCGGGTTTTCAGCTGCCGCGATAGGTGGAGCAGCTCCACGGGCTGGCCAGCAGCGGCACGTGGTAGTGGCCGTCGGTGTCGGCGATGCCGAAGTCCAGCGCCACGGTGTCGAGGAACGGCGGCTCGGGCAGCACGACGCCCAGGCCGCGGAAGTACGGCGCCACCTCGAACAAGAGCCGGTAGCGGCCGGCGGCCATCTCGTCGGCCTTCAGCAGCGGGCCGTCGGAGCGGCCGTCGGCGTTCAGCGTCACGCTCTTCAGCGTGCTGGTGCTGGCGTCGCTCACGCGCTGCAACGTCACCTTCATGCCGGCCGCGGGGCGGCCGTGCGCGGTGTCGAGAACATGGGTGCTGAGGTGGCCCATCGTCTGCCTGTGAAGGGTGGAACCGGCTTGCGGCAACGGGCAAAGTGTATACACTCACGGATACACGTCAACCGAGCCGACGCCGGACCGTCGCCATGCCCCCCGCCCGCCACGCTGCCAAGCCCGGCCCGGCCGCCCACCGCGCGGCCGGGGGCTCCGGCGCGACGGGGCCGCGCCGGCCGACGGCCCCCCGGCGTGGCGCCGCCGGCCGCCGCGCCGCCGGCGCGGTGGGTGCGGGCGGCGCCGGCGGTGCCGGCTCAGGGGGCGGCCCGGGCGAAGGCGACGGCAGCGCCACGCAGCGCATCGTCGACGCCATCACCGCAGCCATCGTCGAGCGCCGGCTGATGCCGGGCACCAAGCTTGCCGAGCAGCAACTGGCCGACCTCTTCACCGTCTCGCGCACCATCGTGCGCCAGGCGCTCAACCGCTTGAGCCGCGACCGCCTCATCACGCTCGCGCCGGCGCGCGGCGCCTTCGTCGCGCAGCCCAGCATCGAGGAGGCGCGCCAGGTGTTCGAGGTGCGCCGGCTGCTCGAGGTGTCGATGGTGCGGCAGCTGTGCGCGGTGGTCACCGACGACCAGGTGGCCGAGTTGCGCCGCCACTTGAAGCACGAGGGCGAAGCGGTGGCCCGCACCGACGTCACCGGCCGCACGCGCCTGTTGGCCGACTTCCACGTCGTGCTGGCCCGCATGCTCGGCAACGAGGTGCTGGCGCAGTTGCTGGCCGACCTGCTGGCGCGCTGTTCGCTGGTGGCGCTGATGTACCAGAGCGCCCACTCGGCCGGCCACAGCGCCGAGGAGCACGTGGCGATCGTCGACGCCATCGAGCACCGCGACGCGCGCGCGGCGGCGCGGCTGATGGAAAGCCACCTCGGCCATGTCGAACGCAACCTGCAACTGCACCCGCGCGTGTCCGACCTGGCCAGCGCGCTGAAGATGATCTGATGAACGCCACACCCACGCCCGCCTACCCGCGCGACCTGAAAGGCCACGGCCGCACGCCGCCGCACCCGCGCTGGCCCGGCAACGCGCGGGTGGCCGTGCAGTTCGTGCTCAACTACGAAGAGGGCGGCGAGAACAGCGTGCTGCACGGCGACGCGGGCAGCGAGCAGTTCCTCTCGGAGATGTTCAACCCGCCGGCCTTCGCCGCGCGGCACCTGAGCATGGAGGGCATCTACGAGTACGGCTCGCGCGTGGGCGTGTGGCGGCTGCTGCGCGAGTTCGAGCGCCGCGGCCTGCCGCTCACCGTGTTCGGCGTCGGCATGGCGCTGGAGCGCTGCCCTGAGGTGACGGCCGCCTTCGTCGAGCTCGGCCACGAGATCGCCTGCCACGGCTGGCGCTGGATCCACTACCAGAACACCGACGAGGCCACCGAGCGCGAGCACCTGCGCCGCGGCATGGAGATCATCGAGAAGCTCGCCGGCCCCCGCGGCGGCGCCCAGGTGCACGGCCTGGGCTGGTACACCGGCCGCGACAGCCCGAACACGCGCCGCCTGGTGGCCGACTACGGCGGCTTCGCGTACGACAGCGACTACTACGGCGACGAGCTGCCGTTCTGGCTGCGCGTGAAGAAGACCGACGGCACGCACGCGCCGCACCTCGTGGTGCCGTACACGCTGGACTGCAACGACATGCGCTTCGCGTTGCCGCAGGGCTACAGCCACGGTGACCCGTTCTTCCGGTACCTGCGCGACGCCTTCGACGTGCACTACGCCGAGGGCGACCGCGACCCGGCCGAAGGCCAAGGCGGGCCGGCGATGATGAGCATCGGCATGCACTGCCGCCTGCTCGGCCGCCCGGGCCGCATGAAGGCGCTGCAGCAGTTCCTCGACCATGTGCAGCGCCACGACCGCGTGTGGGTCACGCGCCGCATCGACATCGCGCGGCACTGGCGGGACACGCACCCGTTCGACGCCGCCACCGCTTTCGCCTGGGAATGACACCTGGGAGTGACCTCCCCGCGCTGCCGCGGGGAGGATGACTGGACACGACGATGCCCCTGACCCTGGAACAACTCAACGCCGCCTCGCTGGCCGAGTTCACCGCCTTGCTGGACGGCACCTACGAGCACTCGCCGTGGATCGCCGAGGCCGCCTCGGCCAGGCGCCCGTTCGCCAGCCTCGCCGCGCTGCAGCTGGCGATGGCGCAGGTGCTGCGCGAGGCCGGCAAGGCAAGGCAGCTCGCGCTGATCCGCGCCCACCCCGAATTGGCCGGCAAGGCGATGGTGAGCAGGACGCTCACCGCCGAGAGCACGAACGAGCAGGGCAAGGCCGGGCTCACCGACTGCACGCCAGAAGAGTTCGCCAAGATCCAGCAGCTGAACGCCGACTACAACGCCCGCTTCGGCTGGCCCTTCATCCTCGCCGTGCGCGGCCCGCGCGGCACCGGCCTGGACCGGCACCAGATCATCCAGACCTTCGAGCGGCGGCTGGCCGGCCACCCCGACCTCGAGTTCGCCGAGTGCCTGCGCAACATCCACCGCATCGCACAGATCCGCCTGAACGACAAGTTCGGCCACGTGCCCGGCGACGGCAACCAGGTGTGGGACTGGGCCGAGCGGCTGGCGCGCCACAGCGACCCGGGCTTCGCCGAGGCGGGGCAGCTGACGGTGACCTACCTCACCGACGCGCACCGCGCCTGCGCGCGCGACCTCGCCGCCTGGATGCGCGACGAGTGCGGCTTCGACAGCGTGCACATCGACGCCGTGGGCAACGTGGTCGGCGTGTACGAGGGCAGCGACCGGGCCGCGCCACGGCTGCTGACGGGCAGCCACTACGACACCGTGCGCAACGGCGGCAAGTACGACGGGCGGCTGGGCATCTTCGTGCCGATGGCCGTGGTGCGCGCGCTGCAACGCGAGGGCCGGCGGCTGAAGCATGGCCTCGAGGTGGTGGGCTTCGCAGAGGAGGAAGGCCAGCGTTACAAGGCCACCTTCCTCGGCTCGGGCGCGCTCACCGGGCACTTCGACACCGCCTGGCTCGACCAGCAGGACGCCGACGGCGTGACCATGCGCGACGCGATGCGCGCCGCCGGCCTGCCCGCCGAGCTGGCTGCGATCGCGGCGCTGCAGCGTGACCCGGCGCGCTACCTCGGGTTCGTCGAGGTGCACATCGAGCAGGGGCCGGTGCTCAACGAGATCGACCTGCCGCTGGGCGTGGTCACTTCCATCAACGGCAGCGTGCGCTACCTGTGCGAGATCACCGGCCAGGCCAGCCACGCCGGCACCACGCCGATGAACCGCCGGCGTGACGCCGCGGCCGCCGCGGCGCAGCTCGTGCTGTACCTCGAAGCGCGCGCCGCCAGCGTGCCCGACCTCGTCGGCACGGTCGGCATGCTCGAGGTGCCGGCGGGCTCGATCAACGTCGTGCCCGGCCGCTGCCGCTTCAGCCTGGACATCCGCGCCACCACCAACGCCGTGCGCGACGCCTGCGAGGCCGACACGCTGGCCGAGCTGGAGCGCACCTGCAAGCGCCGCGGCCTGCAGTGGCGCGCCGAGCGCACGCTCAGCGCGCCGGCCGCACCCAGCGCCCCGGCCTGGCAGCGGCGCTGGGAGGCGGCGGTGCGCGAACTCGGCCTGCCGGCGTTCCGCATGCCCAGCGGCGCCGGCCACGACGCGATGAAGCTGCACGAGGTGATGCCGCAGGCCATGCTGTTCGTGCGCGGGCAGAACAGCGGCATCAGCCACAACCCGCTGGAGAGCACCGCCAACGACGACATCGAGCTGGCGGTGCGCGCGTTCGGCCACCTCTACGAGCACCTGTGACCCCTTCAAGCCTCCCGGAACCCGCACGATGACCGACCCCTACGCCCGCCTGGACGAGGCGGTGGACCGCCACTTCGACGAGGAAGTGCGCTTCCTGCAGGCGCTGGTGCGCGTGCCCACCGACACGCCGCCCGGGAACAACGCGCCACATGCCGAGAAGACCGCCGAGCTGCTGGCCGCCATGGGCCTGGTCGCCGAGCGGCACCCGGTGCCCGCCGCCGAGGTGCAGGCACAGGGCATGCAGTCGATCACCAACCTCATCGTGCGCCAGCGCTTCGGCGACGGCGGGCCCACGATCGCGCTGAACGCCCACGGCGACGTCGTGCCCCCGGGCGAGGGCTGGACGCACGACCCCTACGGCGGCGAGGTCGAGGGCGGCAAGCTCTACGGTCGCGCGGCGGCGGTGAGCAAGAGCGACTTCGCGTCGTACACCTTCGCGCTGTGTGCGCTGCGGGGCAGCAAGGCGGCACTGAAGGGCACGGTGGAGCTGCACTTCACCTACGACGAAGAGTTCGGCGGCGAGCTCGGCCCCGGCTGGCTGCTCAGGCACGGCCTGACGAAGCCTGACTACCTCATCGCCGCGGGCTTCAGCTACCAGGTGGTGACGGCACATTGCGGCTGCCTGCAGCTCGAAGTGGCGCTGCACGGCCTGGCCTCGCACGCGGCGTACCCGCACACCGGCGTCGATGCGCTCCAGGCCGCCAACAGGCTGCTCACGGCGCTGTACGCCCACAACGAAGGGCTGCGCGCGCGTCAATCGGCCATCGAGGGCATCACGCACCCGTATCTCAACGTCGGGCATATCGAAGGCGGCACCAACACCAACGTCGTGCCGGGCAAGGTGGTGCTCAAGCTCGACCGGCGCATGATCCCCGAGGAAGACGTGCACGCCGTGGAGGCCGAGGTGCGTGCGCTCATCGAGTCGACCGTCGCGCAGTGCCCCGGCATCCGGCTCGAGATCAAGCGGCTGCTGCTGGCCCATGCCCTCGAGCCGCAAGGGGGCAACGCGCCGCTGGTGGCGGCCCTGCGCAAGCATGGCGAGGCGGTCTTTGGCGAGCCGATCCCCGTCAGCGGCACGCCGCTGTACACCGACGTGCGCCTGTACGGTGCCGCCGGCGTGCCGGCGGTCATCTACGGTGCCGGCCCGCGCACCGTGCTGGAGAGCAACGCCAAACGCGCCGACGAGCACCTGGTGCTGCAGGATCTGCGGCGCGCCACCAAGGTGGTGGCGCGTACTTTGCACGACATGCTGTCGGCCTGAAGCCGCGGTTCCTGCCACGCAGCCACCGGGTGGGTGCAGCGCCCGCCTCGCCACGCTGGTGCAAGCCCCGAGGGCGGGCGGCGGGCCCCAACCTCACAATCGCCCGTCCCGCCGTGTCGCACCCCACACCCCAGCCCACCGCCCCTGTCCGGAGATCGAACCCATGACCCCGCGCACCCCCGCCTCCCTGGCCCGCCGCGCTCTGCTCGGCGCCGCAGCGCTGCTGGCCGCCCCGACGCTGGCGCTGGCCCAGACCCCCATCAAGTTCCAGCTCGACTGGCGCTTCGAGGGCCCGGCGGCGCTGTTCCTGGCGTCGCAAGCCAAGGGCTACTACAAGGCCGCGGGGCTGGACGTGACCATCGATGCCGGCAACGGCAGCGGCGGCACCGTCACGCGCGTGGCCAGCGGCACCTACGAAATGGGTTTCGCCGACCTGGCCGCGCTGATGGAGTTCCACGCCAACAACCCGGACGCGCCGAACAAGCCGGTGGCCGTGCTGATGGTCTACAACAACACGCCGGCCGCGGTGCTGACGCTGAAGAAGAACAACATCAAGACTCCCGCCGACCTGAACGGCAAGAAGCTCGGTGCCCCCGGCTTCGACGCCGGGCGCAAGGCCTTCCCGATCTTCGCCAAGGCCAACAACGTCTCCGGCGTGCAGTGGACCAGCATGGACCCGCCGCTGCGCGAGACGATGCTGGTGCGCGGTGACATCGACGCCATCACCGGCTTCAGCTTCACCAGCCTGCTGAACCTCGAAGCGCGCGGCGTGAAGACCGAAGACATCGTCGTCATGCCCTACCCGCAGCACGGCGTGAAGCTGTACGGCAACGTCATCATCGCCACGCCCAAGCTCATCAAGGAGAACCCGGCGGCGATCAAGGCCTTCATCGCCGCCTTCCTGAAGGGCGCCAAGGAGGTGATGGCCAACCCCGACCCGGCCATCGAGTACGTGAAGGCGCGCGACGGCATCATCAACGTCGATCTGGAGAAGCGCCGCCTGCGCCTGGCCATCGACGCGGTGGTGGCCAGCCCCGATGCGCGCGCCGAGGGCTTCGGCGTGGTCAACGGCGGGCGGCTGGCGCTGATGGCCTCGCAGGTGAGCGACGCGTTCGCCACCAAGACGCGCATCGACCCCGCCACGGTGTGGACCGACGCCTTCATCCCGAGCAAGGCCGAGCTGAACATCCTCCCGCCGAAGAAGTGATCCTCCCCGAAGCGGCACCCATGCCCTTCGTCGACTTCAAGAACGTCTGGCTCGCCTACAACGACGAGCTGCTGGCGAAGAGCCACTTTGCGGTCGAGGACATCTCGCTGCAGGTGCAGGAGGGCGAGTTCATCGCCATCGTCGGCCCCAGCGGCTGCGGCAAGAGCACGTTCATGAAGCTGACCACCGGGCTGAAGATGCCCAGCCGGGGCAGCATCACCATCGGCGGCCAGCCGGTGACGGGGCCGCTGAAGATCAGCGGCATGGCCTTCCAGGCGCCGAGCCTGCTGCCTTGGCGCACCACGGTCGACAACGTGCTGCTGCCGCTGGAGATCGTCGAGCCCTACCGCTCGAACTTCAAGGCCAAGCGCCGCGAGTACGAGGCGCGCGCGCGCGAGCTGCTGCAAAGCGTGGGCCTGGGCGGCTACGAAGACAAGTTCCCGTGGCAGCTCTCCGGCGGCATGCAGCAGCGCGCCAGCATCTGCCGGGCGCTCGTGCACGAGCCGAAGATGCTGCTGCTGGACGAGCCCTTCGGCGCGCTGGATGCCTTCACGCGCGAGGAGCTGTGGTGCGCGCTGCGCGACCTGCACGCGGCCAAGCGGTTCAACGTCATCCTCGTCACGCACGACCTGCGCGAGAGCGTGTTCCTGGCCGACACGGTGTATTGCATGAGCCGCAGCCCGGGCCGCTTCGTCGTGAAGCGCGACATCGACCTGCCGCGGCCGCGCGACCTGGAGGTCACCTACACGCCGAAGTTCACGGACATCGTGCACGAGCTGCGTGGCCACATCGGCGCGCACCGCCAGTCGGCCGGCGCGGCCGTGCCGCAGTGAACCGCGCGCGAGCTGCCCGGCACGCGCTGCACGCCCAGCACGCTCCGTACGCCCCGCCATGAACCGCAAGACGCTCGAACGCTTCTCGCCGCTGATCCTGCTGGCGGCGATCCTGCTGCTGTGGGAGCTGATCGTCCGCGCCTTCGGCATCCCGGACTTCATCTTTCCCGCACCCAGCCAGATCGCGCAGCAGTTCGCCGAGTTCCAGGGCGCGCTGCTGGCCGCCGCGTGGAAGACCTTCTGGGTGACGATGATCGGCTTCGGGCTCAGCATCATCGTCGGCGTGCTGCTGGGCTTCCTCATCGGCAGCTCGCGCATGGCCTACCAGGCGGTCTATCCGCTGATGGTGGCCTTCAACGCGGTGCCCAAGGCCGCGGTGGTGCCGATCCTCGTGGTGTGGTTCGGCATCGGCCTGGGGCCGGGCGTGCTCACCGCGTTCCTGATCTCGTTCTTCCCGATCACGGTGAACATCGCCACCGGCCTGGCCACGCTGGAGCCCGAGCTCGAAGACGTGCTGCGCGTGCTGGGCGCGCGGCGCTGGGACGTGCTGGTGAAGGTCGGCCTGCCGCGCTCGATGCCGTATTTCTACGCCTCGCTGAAGGTGGCCATCACGCTGGCCTTCGTCGGCACCGTGCTGGCCGAGATGACGGCCGGCGACTCGGGAATCGGCAACCTCATGCAGACCGCCGGCAGCCAGCAGCGCATGCCGCTGGCCTTCGCCGGGCTCGTCACCATCGGCGTGATGGCGATGGCGATGTACGAACTCTTCAGCTGGATCGAGATGCGCACCACGGCCTGGGCGCACCGGGGGTCGCAGGCGGCGTGAACCCCGCGCCTGCGGCCGCGCCGGCCGGGGCGGCCTACCGAAGGAAGCCCGCGAAGAACGCCGACAGCTCGCCGAAGCCGTCCAGCGGCAGGACATGGGCGACGTACTGGTCCGGCCGCACCACCACCATGCACCCGTGGTCGCGGTGGATGCCGCGCATGTCGAAGATGTCGCCGGCGCCCTTGTGGTCGACGCAGAAGACCTTCTCGTGGTCCTGCAGGCCGAGCTTGCCGGTCTTCGGCCGCAGCAGCGAGGGCATCTTCTCGTAGGCGAGCTGGTCGAAGGTCTGCTGGAACACGGCGCGCAAGTCGATCACCGCGTCGATGTCCTCGCCCGGGCGCGTGTGCCGCACCACCGGAGATTCGGGGGCGGCCTGCAGCCAGTCGGCAAGCCGGTGGATTGCCGAGCCCGGGTGCGAGCTGTCGGCGCGGCCGGCGAAGGCGTAGATGCGCCAGCGCCCGTCGGCTTGGGCAACGTGGCCCAGTTGCATCTGCTTGGCGTCTGACAGCCGCACCACCGGCGCCGAGTGGAAGCGGCGGCCGATCTCCTCGCCCCGGGCCAGCGCCTGGTGCGCCGAGGCCGCGATGAGTTTCGAGGCGTCGTACTTGACGGCGAGGCCGCCGGTGAACACCAGATTCGCCTTGAACTGGCGGATGATGCGCGGCTCCTCGGTGCCGTCGCGCTCGGCCGGGGTGGTGGGGGCGGACATGATGCGCGCCCACTCGTGGTCGGTGTCGACCAGCCGCTTGGCCTCGGTCAGGCGTTCTGTGGAGTAGCTGTGCAGCAGGCGGGCGTCGGCCCGGCCCTGAAGCACGTGCACCAGCTTCCAGCCGAGGTTGAAGGTGTCCTGCATCGACACGTTCATGCCCTGCCCGGCCTTGGGCGAGTGGGTGTGACAGGCGTCACCCGCGGTGAACACGCGCGGGCTGCGGTCGCAGCCCTCGGGCACGTCGTCGAACCGGTCGGTGATGCTGTGGCCGATGTCGTAGATCGACCACCAGACGACCTCCCTCACGTCGATCGAGTAGGGCCGGATGATGCGGTTGGCCGCGGCGATCATGTCTTCCTGGGTGAACTTGCGGCTGGCCGCCTTCTCGTCAGGGCGCAGCTTGTCGAGCTCCACGTACATGCGGAACACGTAGCCGCCTTCGCGCGGCAGGATCAGCACATTGCCCTCGCTGGCCGACGAGATCAGGCACTTCTGCCGCACGTCGGGGAAGTCGGTGTTGGCCAGGATGTCCATCACGCCCCAGGCCTGGTGCGCCGCGTCGCCGTGCAGCGTGCCGCCGATGGACTTGCGCACCACCGAATGCGCACCGTCGCAGCCCACCACGTAGTTGGCCCGCACCGTGCGGGTGGCCCACCAGTTCACGCCGCTGGCGTCCTTGAGCGTCACCGTCACGGGGTGGTCGTCGGTGGTGGGGTCCACGGTCAGACCCACCACTTCCCAGCTGTAGTCGGGCTCCAGGCGCGACGGCGAGTTCTTCATCACCTCGAGGACCAGCTCGTGCAGCCGTGCCTGGTTGATCAGGATGTGCGGCATCTCCGAGCTGTCGTCGGCCACGTCCTGCACCCGGCCGACGCGCTTGATGTGGGCCGGGTTGGCGGGGTCGGGCATCCAGAAGGCGGTCTGGTTCACCCAGTAGGTTTCGCGCTTGACCTTGTCGGCAATGCCGAAGGCCTGGAACATCTCCATGGTGCGCGTGTTGATGCCGTCGGCCTTGCCCTTGATGATGTTGGTGGGCATGCGCTCGACGATCATCGTCTCGATCTCGGGGAACTGAGACAGCTGCGCGGCCAGGCACAGGCCGGCCGGCCCGGTGCCGGCGATCAGCACGTCCACTTCCTGCGGCAACGGCTCGTTGACGCCCCGGTTGCGCCGGCTGGGCGCGGCCTGCTTCACGTCGGGGTTGCCGCCCCGGAAGCCATCCTTGTAGAACTGCATCGCTTGTCTCCTCGGGTGGGGGCGTCGTGGTGGGCCGGGGGGTGCAGGTAAATAGTATCTGTACTTACTATGGATCGTCAAGACGATATGTATACTTATCACAGCGGCCCGGCTCGGGCCCGGCGCATCGGCGCGGTGCGCGCCAGGCTCGATACGAAAGGCGAGGATGGAGTCGCTCGACATGGCGGGGCACCTGATCCGCCGCCTGCACCAGCAGTCGACCTGGGTGTTCGTCCAGCGCACACAGGAGGCGGGCTTCGACCTGACGCCGGTGCAGTTTGCGGCGCTCGACGCCGTGCACAGCCAGCCCGGCATCGACCAGGCGCGGGTCGCCGAGGTGATTGCCTACGACCGCGCCACCATCGGCGGCGTGATCGAGCGGCTGGAGCACAAGGGCTGGCTTCGCCGCGTCGTCAGCGAGCGGGACCGCCGCGCGCGCGAGCTGTCGTTGACGCCCGCGGGCGAGCGCACGCGCGCAGCCGTGCTGCCGGTCGTGCGCGGGCTTCAGCGCGAGATCCTGCAGTCGCTGAGTGAGGCCGACCGCGCGCGCTTCCTCAAGCTCGCCCGCCGGGCCGTGGGGGCGCCGTCGGTCTAGCGGAGCAACTGCCGCCAAACGTGCCTGGCGCCAGAAGCAGGGCGCGCCCGTGGCGGCCGCATCGCGCCCGGGGTCGCGAGCTTGGGCGCTGCGCGCCTGTGCCTCGAGGTACGCTGCGGCCGATGGACCGACCCCAAGCCGTGCAGGCGCTGCGCCTGGCCAACGAGGTGGCCCGCCGTGCGCTCGCCGGTGGGCACCACCCGTTTGGCGCGCTGCTCATCGATGCCGACGGCCACACCGTGCTGCTGGAGCAAGGCAATGTCGACAGCGTCAATCACGCCGAGGCCGTGCTCGCACGCCGGGCCGCGCGCCGCTTCGGCGCCGAACGGCTGGCCCGCTGCACGCTGGTCACCACGGTGGAGCCCTGCGCGATGTGCGCGGGCACGCAGTACTGGGCCAACGTCGGCCGCCTGGTCTACGGCATGAGCGAACGCCGCCTGCTCGAGATGACCGGCAACCATGCCGAGAACCCGACGCTGGACCTGCCCTGCCGCGAGGTGTTTTCGCGCGGGCAGAAGGGCATCGAAGTCATCGGGCCGGTGGCCGAAGTCGAAATGGAGATCGCGGCGCTGCACCGCGACTTCTGGCGGCGCGCCGGGTGAGGCCGGGCCGCCGTGGGGCGCAGGCGGCGCGGGCCGGGCCGGCGTTGTTGGCCTTGCGGGCGTTGCGGGCCTTGCGGGCGTTGCGGGCCTTGCGGGCGGCGCGGGGATCACGCCCCGCCGGCCGCCCGGGCTGTTCAGGCCACTTGCCGGCGGTTGTCGGCCAGCCTGGCGTCGATCAGGCTCACCGTCTGGTCGATGACCGGGTGGCTCAGCCCGCGCTGTGCGGCAATCGTCTGCACGAGCCGGTCCACCCGCTCCACATGCGCCGCACCGCCGTAGACCGCGCGTGCCACCGAGGAAGGGTTGACCAGGCTCCTGGCGGCGTGCGCGTACTTGTCGAAAGGCACCAGGTCCTCGTCGCGTGCGCCCAACTGGCGGCAAAGCGCCGCCACCCACTCGTAGATGCCGCGCGAGGCCTCCAGGTCGCCGTGCACCGCGCGCTCGATCGGGCGCATGCCGTCGGCATGCACGCAGCGGTAGTTGCCGGCCATCAGCATGCTCCACTTGGCCAGCGGCACGAAGACGTTGTCGTGCACCTTCAGCTTGACCGGCAGCTCGATCGGGCCGGCGCCGGCGCCGGTGCCGGCGTCGTGGCGCGCGGCGTCGATGTCGGCCTCCAGCCGCCGCAGCAGATCGGTGTGGGCGCCGTGACCGAACGGTGCGCTCTTGAAGTTGGTGGCCAGGCGCACCTCCAGCACGTTGGCCGGCTGGCCGGCCGGGCGCACCGCCTGCGGGTCGGGGCTGCACAGGGCCACCAGCGCGGGGTCGAACCCGTCCCACACGCCGGCGTCGGTGTAGCTCGCGCGGCAGGCTTGCAGCGCCACGCCGGGCAGGCGGGCGAGGTACGGCAGCGGCGGCATGTTCATCAGCGAGAGGCACGGCACCCGCGCCGCGGCCACCGCCTGCAACAGCCGGCGAACCGCAGGATCGGCGTACTGCGGCTCCTGCATTGCCAGCACGACCAGTGGGTAGTCGGCCGGGTTCACCTGCGCCGGCGCTCTGGCGTCCACGCGCCCGGGAAAGCGCCGCGAGTCCACCTCCACCGGTGATGCCTGCCCCTTCACGGGCATGCGCACGCGGACGCCCTCGGCATTGATCAGCGCCGCCGTGGCGGGCCGGCACACCAGGGTGGACGAGTGGCCGGCCAGCATCAGCTTGGCGGCCAGCAAGGAGCCGTAGGAAGCGCCCAGGATCAGGACGCGGATGGGTTGATCGGTTGGCATTCGGAGTCGGAGGGTCGGAGTGGGTGAACCGGGTGCAAGCCACATCGGCTGCGATGCAGTGAGGATATCGGCCGACCCGGCCCTGCCGCCGTGCAGAAGTGGGCCATCCGGGTAGCCCGGTTGGCTACCCCGCAGGGCTTGCCGGCGGCCGTCGCCGGCCCTGCTGGATCGGCGACGCGCCCGCGCGCCCGGCGCCTGGGCCCGCGGCAGCCGGTCAAGGCAGACCGAGCGCCAGGCGCGGTGCCGCGTGTCGCACGGGCCGACATGCTGGAAGACCACGTACCGGCCCGCCACAGGCTGGCATCGCGCGCCCCGGCGGTCCGTGTAGCGTTGCCTCATGCGCCTGCCCAATCTCCTGGCCACCGCCCGTGGCCGACTCTTCGCCTTCTTTCTGCTCTACACGACCGAGGGCGTGCCGCTGGGGTTCGCGGCCACCGCGGTGGCCACGCAGCTGCGCCGCATGGGTGTGGGGCCGGCGGAGATCGGCGCCTTCGTGGCTTCGTTCTACCTGCCGTGGGCCTTCAAGTGGGCGTTCGGCCCGATGGTCGACGTGTTCCGCTCGCGGCGCTGGGGCCATCGGCGCGCCTGGATCCTCGGCACGCAGCTGGGCATGGTGGTCACGCTGCTGGGCGCGCTGTGGGTGCCGCTGCCCACGGGCCTGGCCTGGTTCACGGCCATCCTCTTTGCGCACAACCTGATCGCGGCCACGCAGGACGTGGCCATCGACGCGCTGGCGGTGAGCACGCTGCGCGACGACGAGCGGGGCCTGGCCAACGGGCTGATGTTCGCCGGTGCCTCGGTGGGGCAGGCCATCGGCGGCGCCGGGGTGCTGGCGGTCATCGGCATCACCGGGCTGCAAGGCGGCATCGTCGCGGTGGCTGCGGCCATCCTCGCGGTGACGCTGCTGGTGGTGCTGCCGATGAAGGAGGCGTTCGCCGGCGTGGCGGTGCCGGTGGCAACAGCGGCCGAAGCCCCCGGTCTCGATCGTGGGGCGGCGTCGGGTGCCGTGCCGGGATCCGCATCTGCATCTGCATCCGCATCTGCATCCGCATCCGCATCCGCATCCGCATCCGCATCCGCATCCGCATCCGCATCCCGGCCCGCCCCGCCAGCCGGCCTGCGCGCCGCGCTGGTACAGATGCGCCAGTTCAGCGAGGAAGCCTTCCGTTCTTTCCTCGGCGGCCGCGGCGCGTTCGTCGGCGTGTGGTACGCGCTGCTGCCGGCCGGCGCGATGTCGCTGAGCCTGGCGCTGCAGTCCAACCTCGCGGTCGAGCTGGGCATGAACGACGACCAGGTCGCACTGCAGGCGCTGGTTACCACCATCGTCAGCGGCGCCTGCATGGTGCTGGGCGGTTGGGTGGCCGACCGGCTGGGCCGCCGGCGCATGCTGGCCGTGTACGTGGCACTGATGGCCTTGCCGGTGCTGTACCTGGCGTGGCGGCTGCAGGCGGCCGGCTACGTGATGCCGCGGCCGCCGGGCGGGCCGCCGCAGGCGGCGCTGATCGTGCACCTGTGGGTGGCGGTGGTGGCCTTCAACGTCGCGCTGGGGCTGATGTACGGCACGCGCACCGCGGTGTTCATGGACGTCACCAACCCGGCGGTGGCGGGCACGCAGTTCACCGCCTACATGGCGATGATGAACCTGGCCATCGCCTTTGCCGCCACCTGGCAGGGCGTGGCCGCGGAAAGGCTGGGCTACCCGGTCACGCTGGTCATCGACGCGCTGTTCGGGCTGGTGGGCATCGCGCTGCTGCCCTGGCTGGCGCGGCCGGCCGGGGCGGCGCTGTGCGACGACCGGGCGCCGCGGCGCGCGCGGGTCATGGGCTTCGTGCTGGCGGCCGCCTGCCTGGCCTTCGTGCCGTGGTGGTGGCTGCACGACCGCGCCGGCGCCTCGGCCGGCATCGCCAACACGCTGTTCACGCTGGCCTTCGTCGCCGCGGCGCTGTACCTTGCTGCGGGCACCTTGCTTCAGCAGGCGGGCGCGGGCCCGGCACGCGCCGCGCGGTGGCTGGCCCTGGGCCTGCTGCTGCTCTATGCGCGGCGCTGGGAGCCCGCGCTGCCGGCGGCCGCGGGAGGGGTCGCCCGCCTGGCCATCGCCGCCCTCGCGCTGGCAGCAGCGTTGGGCTTGTGGCGCATGGCGACGCGGCCGTGGCCGGGGCTCGCGCCGCGGTAACCCGGCGGAAAGGGCCGCGGTGATCGTGCAGGCGGGTGGTGAGGTGATCAGCGAAGCCACCGGCGAGATGGCCGCGGCAGCTCACCTCTTCTTCGTCAACCAGCCGTTCACCGCCGCCGTGATGCGCGCCACCACCTGCGCGGCCACCGGCTCGTGCCGCAGGTCATGCAGCGCGCCGTCGTGCAGCGTGAGGCTCTTGTTGGCGCTGCGTGCGCCGCGCATGGTCGTGGACGCCGTGCACGAGCACCATCGCGCCGCGCATGGGCGTGGCGGCCACGGCCGCCGGCCGGAGGCCTGAACCACCCCGCCGCGGCTATCCTTGGCGTCATGTACGCCGAGTTCTTCGGTCTGAGCAAGGATCCGTTCTCGATCGCGCCGGACCCGCGCTTCCTCTACATGAGCGAGAAGCACCGCGAGGCGCTCGCTCATCTGCTGTACGGCGTGGGCGGCGGGGGCGGCTTCGTGCTGCTCACCGGCGAGATCGGTGCGGGCAAGACCACGGTGTGCCGGGCCTTCCTGGAGCAGATTCCGAAGAACTGCGACGTCGCCTACATCTTCAACCCCAAGCTCACGGTGCCCGAACTGCTGCAGACCGTGTGCGAGGAGTTCCACGTCAAGCTGCCGCCG
>JAEUPC010000028.1 GCA_016789865.1 Rubrivivax sp. | reverse complement strand
GGGCGTGCTGTTCGCGCGGGCCGAGGGCATCGTGCCGGCGCCGGAGGCCAACCATGCCGTGAAGGGCGCGATCGTCGAGGCGCTGCGCTGCAAGCGCGAGGGCAGGAGCGAGGTGATTCTCTTCAACCTGTGCGGCCACGGGCACTTCGACATGAGCGCGTACAGCAACTACACCGCGGGCAAGCTCACCGACCAGGCCTACGACGAGAAGGAGCTGGCGATGGCGCTGGCCGGGCTGCCGGCCGTGGCGGCGTGACATGAGTCCCCCCCGAAGCGCCTTCGGCGCCTCCCCCCAGCCGGCACCGCCAGCGGCCCGGCAAAGCCGGTTCCGGGGCGGTCGCTTGGCTGGCCGCGACGCCTCGCATCGTTGAACAACGGATGAAGACCCTCGCCAACCCGCTGCTCGACCGCAGCCGCTGGAGCACGCTCGATCCCGCGCCGCGCCGCGTGGCGGTGATCGGCGCGGGCACGATCGGGCCGGACATCGGCTACTACCTCAAGAGTGCGCTGCCGGGACTCGAACTCACTTTGCTTGATCTGCGGCAGGACGCGGTGGACGCCGCGCTGGCGCGGCTGCGCGGCTACGCCGACAAGGCGGTGGCCAAGGGCAAGATGAAAGCCGAAGACGCGCGAGCGGTGCTCGAAGGCCTCGGCGGCGGCACCGACTACGCGCTGCTGGAGGGTTGCGACTGGGTGATCGAGGCCGCCACCGAAGACCTCGCGCTCAAGCGCCGCATCTTCGCGGCGGTGGAGGCGCGCGTCGCGCGCGACGCGGTCATCACCTCCAACACCAGTTCGCTGCCCGCCGAGCGGTTGTTCGCCGAGCTGAAGCACCCCGAGCGCGCGACGGTCACGCACTTCTTCGCGCCCGCCTGGCGCAACCCCATCGTCGAGGTGATCGACTGGCCGCGCGCCGACCGCTGCCTGCTGGGTGCGTTGCGGCGCCTCTTCGCGCTGACGGGCAAGGTGCCGCTGACCACGGCCGACGTGCCCTGCTTCATGCTCGACCGCATCTTCGACAACTGGTGCAACGACGCGGCACTGCTGCTGCCGCAGGCCAGCGCGGCACAGATCGACGCGGTCGCCGAGGCCTTCGTGCACGCCGGGCCGTTCTTCGTGCTCAACCTCGCGCACGGCAACCCGATCATCGTCGAGACGAACACGCTGCAGGCCGACGAGGAAGGCGAGCACTACCGGCCGGCGGCCATCTTCGGTTCGGTCGAGCGCTGGCTCACCGGCGCGCCCGGCGCGGCGCCCCAAGGCATGCGCGCCATCGAGGGCGCGTGCGCGGCGGCGGTGCGCGACCGCCTGCTCGGCGTGCTGTGGTCGCAGGCCGGCGACATCCTCGACCGCGGCATCGGCGGCGCGGCCGACCTCGACCTCGGCTGCCGCCTGGCGCTGGGCTTCAAGCACGGGCCCATCGAACTGGCCGAGCAGGCCGGCGTGGCCGAAGTGGCCCGTGTGCTCGATCGCTTCGGGCGCGAGCGCCCAGGCATGCCCGGCACGGCGCAGCCCCTGGCCGGCCGCACCGACCTCGCCGGCGGCGCGCGGCACACCGTGGTGGACCGCGTCGAAGACATCGTCGTCATCACGCTGCGGCGGCCCGAGGCGCTCAATGCGCTGCACGACGCGATGACCGACGAAATCCTCGGCACCATTCGCCGCCACGAGCGCGACCCCGCGGTGCGCGGCTTCGTCCTCACCGGCTACGGTACGAAGGCGTTCTGCACCGGCGCGGACATCGGGCGCTTCCCCGCGCTGCTGGGTGACGCCGCCGCCGCGGCGCAGTACGCGCGCGACTGCTCGCGGCTGCTCGTGCACCTGGACCGCTGCACCAAGCCGGTGGTCGCTGCGGTGCAGGGCATGGCGCTGGGTGGCGGTTTCGAGCTCGTGATGCGCTGCCACGGCATCGTGGCCGAGCGGCGCGCCTGGTTCCAGATGCCCGAGATCACGCTGGGCATCGTGCCGGGCATCGGCGCGCTGGCGGTGCCGCAGCGGCGCTGGCCCTCGGCGGCGCCGGTCTTCCAGCGCCTGCTGCTGCATGCCGAGCGGCTGCCGGCCACCCGCGCGCATGAGCTGGGCATCGTCGATGCGCTGGCCGACGACCCGGCCTCGCTGTTCGAGCGCGCTTTCGAGTGCGTGCGCGCGCTGGCCGCCGCGGGAGGTGCGCGGCGGCATGTGCGCGACGAGCCGGTGGCGCTGCCGCCGCTGGACGGTGCCGCGGCCGCCGCTGCCGCTGGGGACTCGCGCGGCGCGAACGGCCGTGGCAAGGTCTTCAGTCCCACCGTGGCCGCCCTGGTGGAGCGCGCGGTGCGCGACGCCGCGCGCGCGCCCTCGTGGGACGCCGCGCTCGAAGTCGGCTACCACGCGTTCGGCGAAGCCGCCTGCACCGCCGCGGCGCGCGAGGGCATCGAGGCCTTCGTGCAGCGGCGCGCGCCGGACTTCTCGCGCACGGGCTGATCGGCCCGCCGCATTCGAAGCCCCATCGATGGTTGCCGTGCCTGCAGAACTGCAAGACCGCTGGCGCGTTGCCGAGGGCCGAGTCTGGCTCACCGGCGTGCAGGCGCTCACGCGCCTGCCGATGCTGCAGCGCGAGCGTGACCGTGCCGCGGGGCTGAACACCGCCGGTTTCGTCAGCGGCTACCGCGGCTCGCCGCTCGCGGGGCTGGACGCCACGCTGCACGAGGCCGAACGCTACCTCGCCGAACACGACGTGCGCTTCCAGCCGGCGGTGAACGAGGAGCTCGCCGCCACCGCGGTGTGGGGCACGCAGCAGCTGGGCCTGTTCGGGCCGGCGCGGCGCGACGGCATCTTCGCGATGTGCTACGCCAAGGGCCCGGGCATCGACCGCTGCGTCGATGTCTTCAAGCACGCCAACCATGCCGGCACGGCGCCGGCCGGTGGCGTGCTCGTGATTGCCGGCGACGACCACGCGGCGCGCTCGTCGGCGGTGGCGCACCAGAGCGAGCACGTGTTCTCGGCCTGCGCGATGCCGGTGCTGGCGCCGTCGAACGTGCAGGAGATCATCGACTACGGGCTCGCCGGCTGGGCGCTGTCGCGGCACGCCGGGTTGTGGGTGGCGTTGAAGCTCGCTGCCGATGTCGTCGAGAGCAGCGCGGTGGTCACGCTGCCCGTCGCCGCTGCGTGGATCGCGCCCGCGGACCTCGCGTTGCCCCCCGGAGGCTTGCACATCCGCTGGCCCGACCCGCAGGCGGCGCAGGAACACCGCATGCAGGCGTGGAAGATCTACGCCGCGCTGGCCTGGGTGCGCGCCAACGGCCTGAACCGCGTGGTGATCGAGCCGGCCCCGCGGCAAGTACCGAAGCTCGGCCTCATCGCCTGCGGCAAGGCCTGGGCCGACCTGCGCGAGGCGATGGTCGCCCTCGGCCTCGGCGACGAGCACGCCGCCGCGCTCGGGCTGCGGGTGATGAAGATCGCCATGCCCTGGCCGCTGGAGGCCGACGCGGTGCGGCGCTTCGCCAGCGGGCTGCCGGAGATCCTGGTGGTCGAGGAGAAGCGCCAGATCATCGAGTACCAGCTCAAGGAGATGCTGTACGACTGGCGCGACGACGTGCGCCCGCGCGTGCTGGGCAAGTTCGACGAAGGCGGCGAGTGGACGCTGGCGCGGGCGGCGCCGCAGGCGCCGTGGCTGCTGCCGCCCACCGGCGAGCTGAGCCCGCTCGTGGTGGCGCGCGCGCTCGCGCAGCGCCTGGCGCGGCTCGACCCCGCAGGCGGCTGGCCCGAGCGCGCCGCGGCGCTGATGCCGCCGGCCGCGGCGGCGAAGCTGCCGCTGCAGCGCGTGCCGTATTTCTGCCCCGGCTGCCCGCACAGCCGCTCGACGCAGGTGCCCGAGGACAGCTGCGCGCTGGCGGGCGTGGGCTGCCATCTGATGGCCGTAGGCATGGAGCGGCGCACGCTCACCATCAGCCAGATGGGCGGCGAGGGCGCCACCTGGATCGGCATGGCGCCGCACGCCGGCCTGCGCCATGTCTTCGCCAACATGGGCGACGGCACCTACTTCCACTCGGGGCTCTTGGCCATCCGCGCCGCGGTGGCGGCCGGCGTCGACATCACCTACAAGCTGCTCTACAACGACGCCGTGGCGATGACCGGCGGGCAGCCGGTGGACGGGCCGCTCACGGTGCCGCAGCTGACGCGCCAGCTCGCCGCCGAAGGGGTGGCGCGCATCGTCGTGATCGCCGACGACCCCGCCAAGTACGGGCGCGACGCGCGCTTCGCCGATGGGGTGCAGGTGCTCGGCCGCGAGCGCTTCGACGCCGTGCAGCACGAGCTGCGAGAGGTGCGCGGCACCACCGTGATCGTCTACGACCAGCTGTGTGCCACCGAGGCCCGCCGGCGCCGCCGGCGCGGCACGCTGCCGGCGCCGCCACGCCAGGTGGTGATCCACGAAGAGCTGTGCGAGGGCTGCGGCGACTGCAGCGTGAAGAGCAACTGCCTGGCCGTCGTGCCGGTGGCCACCGAGCTCGGCACCAAGCGCGCGGTCGACCCCTTCACCTGCAATGCCGACTACAGCTGCCTGGACGGCGAATGCCCGGCGCTGGTGACGGTGGAAGGCGCGGTGCCGCGGCGCGGCAGCGGCATCGCCGCCGACGAGGGCGATCTGCCGCTGCCCGCACCGCTGCCGCTGCCGGGGCCGTGGTCGGTGCTGGTTGCCGGTGTCGGCGGCACCGGCGTGGTGACCATCGGCGCGCTGCTGGGCATGGCCGCGCACCTGGAGGGCCTGGACGCGACCGTGCTCGACCAGACGGGGCTGGCGCAGAAGGGCGGCGCGGTGCTGACGCACGTGCGCTTTGCCCCCGGGCCGAGGGCGAAGCGTGACTCGCAGGAACGGCAAGAGTCGCAAGCGTCGCAAGCCTCGCAAGCGCTCCATGCGCCACAGGTGCCGGATGTGCCGGATGTGCCGGATGTGCCGCAACTGCCGCAACTGCCGCAACTGCCGCAAGCGCCGCAGGCGTTGCACACACCGCGCATCGTGCACGCCGACGTGCTGCTCGGCTGCGACCTGCTGGTGGCCTCGGGCAGCGACGCGCTCGCGCGGCTGCGCGCCGGGCACACGCGCGCGGTGGTCAACACGGCCGACACGATCACCGGCGACATCGTCCGCCACCCCGAACTCGGCTTTCCGCACGAGGCGGCGCTCGCTGCGCTGCGCCGCGCGCTGGGGCACGATGCGTCGGCCGCGGCCGACGAGTTCGATGCCACCGGCCTGGCCGCGCAGCAGGCCGGCCACAGCATCGCGGCCAATGTGCTGCTGCTGGGGTTCGCGTGGCAGCGCGGCTGGCTGCCTCTTTCGCGCGAGTCGATCGTGCGCGCCATTGAACTGAACGGCGCCGCGGTGCAAGACAACCTCGGCGCCTTCGCCTGGGGAAGGCGCCTGGCGCACGCGCCGCAGGAGGTGCTGCAACGCGCGGCCGCGCTGGCCCCGGCTCGGGCGCCGGCGGCCGCGATGCCGCTGGCCGAACTCGTGGCGCGGCGCGAGCTGGCCTTGCGTGCGTCACACGGCGTCGCGGCCGCCGATCGCTACCGCGCGCTCTTCGACCGCGTGCGCGACGCCGAAGAGCGCGTGGTTCCGGGCAGCGCGCGCCTGGCGCGGGTGGTGGCGCAGGTCGCCTGCCGGCTGCATGCGCCGAAGGACGAGTTCGAAGCCGCGCGGCGGCTCACCGACCCGGCCTTCGAGGCCTCGATCGCCGCGCGGTTCGACGGTGCGCTGCGCATCCACTACCACCTCGCGCCGCCGTGGCAGCGCGGCGGCCGGCTGCGCAAGGCCGACCTCGGGCCCTGGGCGCGGCCTTGGCTGCGGTTGCTGGCCGCCGTGCGCTGGTTTCGCGGCAGCGGCCTCGACCCCTGGCGCGGCAGCGCCGAGCGCCAGCTCGACCGCGACCTCGCCGCGCGCTACGAGCAGGCCCTGGAGCGTGTGCTCGGCGGGCTCAGCAAGGAGCGGCTGGACAGCGCCGTGCGCATCGCCGAGCTGCCGGCCGAAGTGCGCGGCTTCGGGCAGGTGCGAGCGCGGGCCGCCGAACGCCTGCACGTGCGCCTGGAGGAGGCGTTGCGGCGCTACGAAGCTGCGGTGGCCGGCCCGCCGAGGGACGACCTTGGCGAGGGCCTCGGCGACGGCATCGGTCGCGCCACCGACGACGGGGCCGGCTTGGAAATGCGCGACAACCGGCGCGGCGGCACGCATGACGCGGCCGTGACCGCGTAGGACTGGTCGCCTCCCACCCAGCGGGCGCATGGCGGATGAACGGCCCGCCCTGGCTCGCCAGCCCCTTTCGCGCCTTCTACCTGCTGGGTGCTGGTTTCGCGGTGCTGTGGATGGCCGCGACGGCGTGGTCGTTCGCCACCGGCTCGGCCGGGCCGGCGGCGCATCGCCATGCGCACGAGATGATCTTCGGCTTCGCGCTGGCCATCGTCGTCGGCACCGCGCTCACCGCGCTGCCCAGCTGGGCCGGCATGGCCGAGGTCGGGCGCGGCCCGCTCGCGGGGCTTGCCGCGGCGTGGGCCGCCGGCCGCGTGGCCTGCGCCGCGGGAGACAGCCTGCCGCCCGCCGTGGCCGGTGCGATCGATCTCGCGCTGCCCGCGCTGCTGGTGGCGCTGCTGATGCCGATGCTGGCGCGGCTGCCGCGGCGGCGCTGGCTGCTGCTGCCGGTGCTGCTCGCGGGCCTGGGCGCGGCCAACCTGCTGTGGCATGTCGCGCAGGCGCGCGGTGACGCCGCCGGCGCCGCGCAGGCCGTGCGCCTGGCGCTGTGGCCGATCGTCGTGATGTTCTCGCTGGCCGGCGGTTTGCTGACCCCGGTGTTCACCGCCAACGTGCTGCGTGCGGCCGGCCTCGAACCGCCGGCGCCGCCGCGGCTCGCGCTGGAGGTGGCAGCGCTGCTGGCGTTGCTGGCGCTGGCGGCCTGCGACCTCACGGGCGCCGAGGCAGGCCCCACCGCGCTGGCGGCCACGGCGGCCTGCGTGCTGCAGGCCTGGCGCGTCGCGCGCTGGCGTGGGTGGCGCGTCGCGTGGGGCCGGGGCTGGCAGCCCGCGCGGCACGGGCGCACGGGCGCGAGGGCCAGCGAAGGTGCAGGCCAACGTGCGGGCCAACGTGGGGACGAAGTCGAGCGCGCCGATGCACGCGACCTGCTGGTCCTTGCGATGCACCTGGGCTTCGCCTGGCTGCTGGTGGCGCTGGCGCTGAGGGGGGCGGCCGCCGCGGGAGCACCGCTGCCCGCATCGAGCTGGGTGCACGCATTCACCGTCGGCGCGCTGGGCGCGATGATGCTCGGCCTGATGACACGCGTGGCGCTGCGGCACACCGGCCGGCCGGCGGTCGCGCCGCGCGGCTTCGGGTTGTGGCTCGCGTTGGCCAGCGTGGCCGCCGCGTTGCGTGTCGGTGCGCCGTGGCTGGGCCCCTGGGCCCATGCAGCGGCCGCCGCCGCGTGGGCGCTGGTCTTCGCGGCCTGGCTCGCCCAGCATGGGGTGGACCTCGTATCGCCGAGCCTGCCACGAGTAGCAACGCATGGGGCCGGTGGCACGAGGGGGCCGACCCCGGGCTGAGGCCCGCGCCGACGCGCGTGCGGTCCACCGGCGCGAACGCGGCGCGGACCTTCATCAACCCAAGCCACTGGTGGCGGCGCCGGCCGAGGAGTCGAGGGCGCGCCGGCCCGGCTACCGGTGGCCGGCGGGCGGCCGCCGGGCAATCACCGTCGAGAAGCGCTTGAGTCGGCCATCGGGCGCGTCGAAGTCGTCGGTGCGCTGCTCGAGCACCTGCCAGCCTTCGAACGCGCGCGCCAGCTCGTCGCGGCCGAACAGGCAGTACGGGTCGCTGCCGAAGAAGTCGAGGAACGTGGTGCCCTCGACGAGCACATTGATGGCGGCCACGCCGCCCGGGCGGACGGCCGCCTGCAGCCGCGCGAGCTGGCGGCGGGCCGTCGGGCAGTCGAAGAACATCACCAGCCCGATGGCCGCCACGGCATCGAAGGCCGCCGGCGGCGGCTCGACCTCGCGCAGGTCGGCCTCCTCGGCGCGGATCGGCAGGCCGCACTCGGCAGCCAGCGTGTTCAGGTGCGCGATCGCGGCCGGGCTGCCGTCCAGCGCCAGCACCGAGCAACCGCCGGCCGCCGCCGCGACCGCGAGGTTGCCCAGGCCGCAGCCGGCATCGAGCAGCTGCCCGCGCAGGTAAGGCAACGCGGCGCGCTCGAAGGGGTTGAGCGCGAAGTCGCCCGAGCGCAGCTGACGCTGGAACTGCGCGTCGAAGAAGCGCACGCTCCCGGAGGGGGCTGGGCCTTCCATGCGGCGATTGTGTGTCTGCACCGCCTCGCGCGCGCATCCGGCGAAGGGCGGCGGGTCAAGCGTCGCCAAGGAACAGCGTCGCCGGGTGCTCGAGCAACTCGCGCACGCGCTGCACGAAGCCGGCGGCCACGGCGCCGTCGACCACGCGATGGTCGAATGAGCCGCTCAGGTTCATCATCAGCCGGCCGACCACGGCGCCACGCTGCATCACCGGCCGTTCGGCGATCTTGTTGACGCCGACGATCGCCACCTCCGGGTGGTTGATCACCGGCGTGGTGGCGATGCCGCCCAGCTTGCCCAGGCTGGTGACGGTGATCGTCGAGCCCGAGAGCTCGTCGCGCGTGGCCTTGCCGCTGCGCGCCAGCGCCGCCAGGCGCGCCGTTTCGGCGGCGATGGCCGCCAGGCCGAGCGCGTGCGCGTCGCGCAGCACCGGCACCAGCAGGCCGGCGTCGGTCTGCGCCGCCACGCCCACGTGCACGGCGCTGTGCCGGTGCAACACGCCGGCCTCGTCGTCGAGCGTGCCGTTGACCTGGGGGAACTCGGGCACCGCGCGGCAGATGGCGGCGATGACAAAGGCCAGCGGCGACAGCCGAACCGCACCACCGGCGCCGCCACGCTGATTCAGGTGCTCGCGCAGCGCCTCGAGCTCGGTGACGTCGACTTCCTCGTGGTAGCTGAAGTGCGGGATGCGGCGCGTCGACTCCTGCATCTTCTGCGCGATCTTGCGGCGCAGGCCGATGATGCGGATCGCCTCGACGGTGTCTTCGCCGGCAGGGCGCGGCGGCATCGGCGTCGATGGCCTGGGCGGCACGGCGAGCGGCGGCAGTGTCAGGCGAGCGCCGCGGCGCGCGGCATGCGCATCGAGGTCGGCGTGCATGACGCGCCCGCTCGGGCTGCCGGCCTGCACCTGCGCCAGGTCGATGCCCAGCTCCCAGGCGCGCGCCCGCACCGAGGGTGAAGCAAGCACGCGCGCCGGCGTGGCACTCCTCGGCGCCCCATCGGTCGTCGCCGCGGCGGCAGGCGCCTGGGTGGTGGTGGCCGATGGAGCCGGCGGCACCGCGGCGGCCATCTGTACCGCCGCCTTCTCCGCCACCCGTGCCCCAGTTGTCGCAGAGGCGGGCGCTCCCTGCTTGGCGCCCGCCACTGCCGAGGCTCGATCTGCTGCCGGCGCCGCAGCCGGGGCGCGCGCCGCCGACCCCCTGGCCGGCTTCACCGGCGCATCGGTCTCGATGCGGATCAGCTCGGCCCCCACCGCCAGCACCTGCCCCGTCTCGCCGCCGAGCGACTCGACCACCCCGTGCACGGGCGAGGGCACTTCGACCGTGGCCTTGTCGGTCATCACGTCGGCGAGCACCTGGTCTTCGATGATCCTGTCGCCCGGCTTGACGTGCCAGGCCACCAGTTCCACCTCGGCCACGCCTTCGCCGATGTCGGGTACGCGGATGATGTGCAGGCTCATCTCAACGCTCCATCACTCGCTGCAGCGCGGCGCCCACGCGCGCCGGGCCGGGGAAGTAGGTCCATTCGAGCGCATGCGGGTACGGGGTGTCCCAGCCGGTCACCCGTTCGATCGGCGCTTCGAGGTGATAGAAGCAGTGCTCCTGCACCAACGCACTCAGCTCGGCGCCGAAGCCGCTGGTGCGTGTGGCCTCGTGCACGATGACGCAGCGGCCGGTCTTGCGCACCGAGTTCACCACCGCCGGCAGGTCCAGCGGCCACAGGCTTCTGAGGTCGATGACTTCGGCGTCGATGCCCGTCTCCTGCGCCGCCGCCAGGCTCACGTACACCATCGTGCCGTAAGCCAGCACGGTGACTTCGCTGCCCGGCCGCACGACGGCGGCGCAGTCCAGCGGCACCGTGTAGTGGCCCTCGGGTACCTCGCTGGCCGGGTGCGCCGACCACGGCACCACCGGCCGCTCGTGGTGGCCGTCGAACGGGCCGTTGTACAGGCGCTTGGGCTCCAGGAAGATCACCGGGTCGCCACACTCGACGGCGGCGATCAGCAGGCCCTTGGCGTCGTAGGGGTTGCAGGGCATCACGGTGCGCAGCCCGCACACATGCGTGAACAGCGCCTCGGGGCTCTGGCTGTGCGTCTGCCCGCCGTAGATGCCGCCGCCGCACGGCATGCGGATGGTCACCGGCGAAGTGAAGTCGCCCGCCGAGCGGTAGCGCATGCGCGCCGCCTCGCTGACGATCTGGTCCGAGGCGGGGTAGAAGTAGTCGGCGAACTGCACCTCGACCACCGGCTTCAAGCCGTAGGCGGCCATGCCGATGGCCGCGCCGACGATGCCGCCTTCGGAGATGGGCGCGTCGAACACGCGGTGGCGGCCGTGCTTGGCCTGCAGCCCGTCGGTGCAGCGGAACACGCCGCCGAAGTAGCCGACGTCCTCGCCGAAGACCACCACGTCGGGGTCGCGTTCGAGCAGCACGTCCATCGCCGAACGCAGCGCCTGCACCATGGTCATCGTGGTCATGCGCGCTTCCCTGCGTCGGCCTGCGCGGCGTGCTCGGCGTGGGCCGCCGCGGGCTCCTGCGCCGCCTGGCGCATCTGGTCGTGCAGGTGCGCCGGCATGTCCTTGTAGACGTCCTCGAACATCGTGGCCAGCGGCGGGATGTGGCCGTCGAGGATCGAGCCGTGCGACTGCGCCTCCTTGAACGCCGCGGTGACCTCGGCATCGAGCGCCTTGTGCGTCGCATCGTGCTCGGCTTCCGACCACGCGCCTTGCCGGATGAGGTGCTGCTTCAACCGCGCCACCGGGTCGCCCAGCGGAAAGCGCGTCCAGTCGTCGGCCGGGCGGTAGCGCGTGGGGTCGTCGGAGGTGCTGTGCGCGCCGGCGCGGTAGGTCACCCACTCGATCAGTGTCGGCCCGAGGTTGCTGCGCGCGCGCTCGGCCGCCCAGGCGCTGGCGGCGTAGACGGCGAGGAAATCGTTGCCGTCCACGCGCAGCGAGGCGATGCCGCAGCCGATGCCACGCGCGGCGAAGGTGGTGGCCTCGCCGCCGGCGATGGCCTGGAAGCTGGAGATCGCGTACTGGTTGTTGACCACGTTGAGGATCACCGGCGCGCGGTAGACATGCGCGAAGGTCAGCGCGTTGTGGAAGTCGGCCTCGGCGGTGGAGCCGTCGCCGATCCAACCCGAGGCGATCCGGGTGTCGCCCTTGATCGCCGAGGCCATGCCCCAGCCCACCGCCTGGATGAACTGGGTGGCCAGGTTGCCCGAGATCGAGAAGAAGCCGGCGCGCTTGTACGAGTACATCACGGGCAGCTGGCGGCCCTTGATGGGGTCGCGCTCGTTGCTCATCAGCTGGCACATCAGCTCGGCCAGCGGGATGTCGTCGCGGGCCACCAGCAGGCCCTGCTGCCGGTAGGTCGGAAAGCACATGTCACCCGGCTGCAGCGCCAGCGCATGGGCGATGGCGATCGCCTCTTCGCCCAGGCACTGCATGTAGAACGAGATCTTCTTCTGCCGCTGCGCGATGAGCATGCGGGCGTCGAAGGCGCGCGTCTTCAGCATGGCGCGCAGGCCGTGCCGCAGTTGCTCGGTGGAAAGCGCGGGCGCCCAGGGGCCGACGGCCTGGCCCTCGTCGTCGAGCACACGCACCAGGCTCCACGCCAGGTCGCCAGCGTCCGGCGCGTTGATGTCGATGGGCGGGCGGCGCACGGCGCCGGCCGGCGACACATGCAGGTAGCTGAAGTCGCTCGGGTGGCCGGGGCGGCCGCTCGGCTCGGGGACATGCAGGCGCAGCGGGGCCATGGGGCGGGGGCTCCTCCGGGAAGATGTTCGTGCCGCGCCCTCGTGGCCGTGGTTCGGCGCTGTGGCCGGGTCGGTGGCCGGCGACGGCGCACCACGGGCACGCGGCCGCGGTTCACGCGTGGCGCAGTGTCACCACATTCGGGGGCCGCTTCAAGACGCCGCGCGCCGCCCGCGCCACGCCGCCTGCGCCATCGTGGCCACGAAGGCCAAGAGCGCCAGCGCCGAAAGCAGCGCGCCCCCGCGCACGAGCCCGAATGCGGCGCCGCCTTCGCGCCCGAACGCCTGCCCGAGCGCCTGCAGCGCATCACCGGCCAGCCGCAGCGCCACCGAGGCGTGCAGCAGCACCAGCGGCGCGTAGAACGCCGCGTGGTACGGCAGCCTCACGCGCAGCACGGCCGGGAAGATGATCGGCGCGTGGCCGAACACCATCGCGAAGACGAAGCCCAGCAGCAGCGCGTGCAGCGCGGCGTCGTAGGCCGGGCCGCCCGAGGCGAGCCCGGCCCACGCGATGACCAGGCCGCCCACGGCCAGCCAGCCATAACCCGTCAGCAGGCACACCGCGATGTAGCGCGTGAGCCCGCTTTGGCGCACCGTGCGCCGCGCGATGTCGTTGGCCAGCAGCCAGGCCGCCAGCGCCGCCAGCGCCAGGCCGAAGGCCTGCCCGGCGGCGGCCGCCTGCGTCGCGGCAAGCACGCCGAGGGCGGCCAGCAACGCGACGACGATGACGCCGAACAGGCGCTGCGCCGCCGCCGACGGCGGCATGAAGCGCGACAGCTCCAGCCGCTCGCCGGCAATGGTGAGCACGAGGAACGCCAGCCACCAGCCCACGACATCGGGCACCGGTGAGCCCGTGGCCCACAGCGCGGTGCCCACGCACCAGCTGGCGGCGCCCAGCGTGATGACGAGGTTGAACGCCATGCGCTGCCGCGCCAGCACGTGCAGCGAAGCCGCCAGCAGCCCCACCGACGCGGCGAGGTACAGCCAGGGTGCCGCCGCGCCGGCGCCGTGCACGAGGGCCACCGTGCCCAGCGCCGCAGCGGCCGGTGCCGCATAGGCCCAGCCGCGGCCGACCGCGGTGCCGCTCGCCGCCGCTGTCGCTGCCGCGGTACCCGCCGCCGAAGGCACCACCGCCGACGCAATGGCCACCGCGCGCTCCAGCGAGATCACCACGCCGAAGAATCCGCAGATCATCAGCGGCCCATGCCACGCGGCGGCGCCCGCGGCGAGTGACGGCATGGGCCACGCCAGCCGCGCCAGGCCCGCGCCGATGCCCACCGCCAGCGCCGCGAAGCCCAGCACCAGCAGCGGCAGCCGCCCCCAGGCGAGGCCCGGCCGGGGGCCGGGCGGCGCAGGTCGCCTCGGCCCGGTGCCCGCGTGCAAAGGCGCCGGGCTCACCTCGGCGCCCAGCCGAAGTGTTCGCGCGCCAGGCCGCTCATGCGCTCGGGTGTCCACGGCGGGTCCCACACCAGTTCCACCTCGATCGGCGTGCCCGCCGGCAGCGTGCGCCGCAGCACCTCGCGCACCTCGTCGACCAGCATCTCGGCCACCGGGCAGGCGGCGCTGGTCATCGTCATCTGCACCGCCACGCCGTCGGCAGCCGCCGTGACAGCGTAGATCAGCCCGAGGTCGACGATGTTCATGCCGGCCTCGGGGTCCTGCACGGCGCGCAGCGCTTCGCGCACGCTGTCTTCGTCGATCGGTGTGTCCATGCGGCGGCCGCGTCCCGTCCCCTCGAGGGGCTGACTCAGATTCTGCGCACGAACGACAGGCGCTGCCCGGGTTCGAACCCGGTGGCGGCGAGAAAGCCCAGCAGCGGCAGGTCGTGGAACGGCGCCACCGTCTCCACACGCTCGACGCGCAGCGCGCCGAGGTTGGCGAACAGTTGCGACATCAGCGCGCGGCCGAGGCCGCGGTGCTCGAAGCCGGGGTCCACGCCCAGCGTGTCGATCACCGCCACCGGTTCGGTGCGGCCGTAGTCGCCGAGATCGGCGCGCGCCATCAGGTAGCCCACCGGCTGCCCGTCGCTGCACGCCACCAGCGAGACGCGAACGCCCGACTCCGCCAGCGCCTCGTCCAGCCGCGCGGCGATGTACGCACGCCGGTCGTGCCCGGTGAGGCGGCGATCGATGCGCACGATGGCGTCCAGGTCGGCCGCCGTCATGGTGCGCACGTCGGCGGCGTCGCGCGCATGGCGGGAATGACGATCATGGTCGTTGCCGCCCTCGGCTTCGAGGCGCGCATAGTCGATCTCGCGCGGCGGCTCGTTGCCGTCGTCCTCCTCGGCGGCCGGCGGCGCCGCGTCGCGGCCGGCGTGGTAGGCACCGCCCTCGACGCTGCCTTGCACGACTTGCTCGGCGGCGAGCTCGAAGCCCAGCGCGTCGAAGAAGGCGAGGATGTCGTGGTCGCGCCATTGCGCGGTGCTGCGCACCTCGGCCACGCCGTGCCGGCGCGCCCAGGCGGCCAGCGCCTCGAACAGCTGGTGCCCGGCGCCGGCGCCGCGGCACTCCGGCCGCACGCCCATCATCTCCAGCCGCAGCGTGCGCCGCGTGCGGCCGAATTCGCCGGCCAGCACGCGCGCCAGCATGAAGCCGGCCACGCCGTCGGCGCCGGTGGCCGCGAACTGCGCGTGCAGCGATGGTTCGCGCAGTGCCGCGGCAAGCCGCCGCTCGATGTAGCTGCGGCGGGTGCGGCCCTGCACCGTGGCGTCGATGGCGACCACGGCTTCGAAGTCCGAGGCGGCCAGCGCGCGGACCTGGAACGCAGCAGTGGCGGCGTGCGGCGGCTGCGCAGCCGCCGCGGTGGGGGTCGTCGGCGACATCATGGACCTGGTTCCCTTTCGTAGGCTGGGCTTGCGCCGGCGGCGCCTACTGCGCCGCGTAGGCCATCGCGAGCTCGGCGTCGCTGGCCACGTCGAGCACGCGCTCGAGCTCGGGCAGCAGCGCCAGCGTCTCCTTGTGGACATGCGCCTCGAGCCGCTCCACCCACTCCAGCGCGGCGCGGCGCATCGAGGTCACTGCGTCGGCCGACAGCGGCTGGCCCGCGGCCAGGCGGCGCGCCGGGGCGAGCAGCTCGTCGGCCACGGCGCGCAAAGTGTGGTGTTCCTCGAGCAGCAGCGCGGCCAGATCGCCGGCGCCGCCTTCATGCAGGCGCGGGAAGAGCTGCTGCTCTTCGAAGTCGAAGTGGCGTCCGATCTCCAGCGTCAGTGCGCGCGCCAGACCGGGGGCGATGGCGGCGAGGGCCGCCGGTTCCGGGTCGACCGCGGCGCGGCGCACGCGGGCGAGCAGGTCGAGCGTGGCGCGGTGTTCCTCGTCGAGCACCTGGCAGACGTGGCGGGCAGAAGACATGGGGGTGGTGCCTTAAATCGGTATGACGATACCAGAATAGGTGCGGCCGGCCCATCCAGCCTTGTCGCAGGTCAATCGCCGGCCGTCGGGTGCGCCGGTGCGCGTCGTCAAGAGGTCCGCACCGCGGCCCCGGCCGGCGCCGCGGACGCCGGCGCCGCCACCTCGCGGCTCGTGCCCAGCGCGCGGCGCAGCAGCTTGCCAGTGGGCGTGCGCGGCAGCGCCTCGAGGGCTGCCAGCCGCGTCGGCCGTTGATGGGGCGGCAGCGCGCGCACGCGTTCGGCCAGCCGCGAGCGCACGGCCGCCACGGTGTCGCCCGACAGGTCGGCCGCCACGTAGTACAGCTGCAGTTCGCTCAGACCGTCGGCGTCTTCAGTGCAGGCCAGCGCCGCCTCGCGCAGGCCGCGCACGCCGGCGGTCAGCTGTTCCTCCAGCTGCGCGAGGTCGACCCAGCGGCCGCGCTGCTTGACCAGCGAGTCCTCGCGGCCGGCGAAGCGCCACCCGGTCCCTTCGCGCACGAAGAGGTCCGCCGGGCAGAAGCGGCCGTCGCGAAAGCTCTCGGCGTCGGCGGCCGGCCGCCGGTGGTAGCCCAGCGCCAGCGTCGGGCAGCCCAGCAGCAGCCGCGTCGGTTCACCCGCGGCGGCGGCCCGCTCGTCCGCGGGCCGCACCTGCACGCCCGGCGACGGCGACAGCTGCGGTTCGTCGGGCGCCGCGGTGAGCGCCAGCACCAGCGTTTCCGAAGTGCCCCAGCCGTCCCACAGCGGCACGCCGGTGGTGGCCCGCCACTGCTCGCGCAGCCGCACCGGCAAGGCCTCGCCGGCCGATACCGCCTGGCGCAGCGACGAGCCGCGCAACGTGGCGGCGTGCCCGTCGTGGCCTTCGTGCCCATCGTGAAGCAGGCCGCGATACAGCGAAGGCACCGAGAACAGCACGCTCGGCCGGTGTTCGCCCACGAAGGCCGCTACGCCAGCCGCCGTGGGCCAGCGCGGGTCGATCAGCAGCGTGGCGCCCAGGCGCAGGCCGGTCAGCAGGCCGTTGACCAGCGGGTAGGTGAAGAACAGACGCGAGCTGGCGAAGAGCCGATCGTCGCCCGTCAGGCCCAGCCGCTCGGCCGAGATTTGCGCGATGTGGTTCGCCGCGCGGTGGGCATGCACCACGGCCTTCGGCCGGCCGGACGTGCCCGACGAGTGCACCCACAGCATCGGGTCGTCCTCGCGCCGGGGCAGCGGCTCGATCGGCGCGCCGGCGGCGGCGCGCAGCGTCGCGAGGTCGAGGGTCGGGGCGGGCGTCGATCCGGGCGCGGCGGCATCGGCAGCACCCGCTGCGTGGCCTGTGCAAACCGCGTCGGGCGCGCTGCCCACATCGCCTGCACCGATGGCGCTGCCCGCGTTGCCGGTACCGGCCGGGCTGCCCGGGTCGCCCGTGCCGGCCGTGTCGGCCATGCAGGCCAGGTCGGCCACGTCGCCGACCACGAACGAGAAGCCGGATTCCTCGCAGGCGGCGCGCCACTCGTCGGCCGGCAGCCGGGGGTTCACGCCCACGGCCACGCCGCCGGCCCAGATCACCGACAGCCAGGCTTCGACCCAGCCGATGCCGTCGGTGAGCCGCACGGCCACCACGCCGCCCGGCCGCAGGCCGAGCCGGCGCCACGCACCGGCCAGCCGTGCGACACGCTCGCGCAGCTCGCCGCGCGAGACGCGCTCGCCTTCACATTCGATCGCGATGCCGGCATCGCCGCGCGGGCCCGCAGGCCGCAGCAGCAGCTCGGCGGCGTTCATCGCGAGGCCAGCTCCCGCAGCAGGCGCTCGGCCGCCGTCGCCGCCACCAGCCGGCGGTAATGCGCCGCCGTGACGGTGCTGCGCATGGGGCTCACCTGCTTGGCGACCAGCTTGCCGAGTGCGCGCGCGGCCTCCTCGCCGGGCGCCTGGCCCAGCAGCGTTTCGGTGCCTTGCAGCCGCACGGGGTGCGAGTTGGTGCCGCTCACACCCACCGCCAACTCGGCGATCGTGCCTTGCCGCAGCCGCAGCACCATGGCCACGCCGGCCAGCGGGAAGTCCATCGCAGCGCGTGAGCGCATCTTGCGATACGCGCTCGCGCTGCCGGCGGCCGGGCGGGGCAGCCACACGCTGGCCAGCAGCTCGTGGGGCGCCATCGTCAGGTGCGCGGCGCCGTCGTCGCGGTACAGCTCGGCCAGCGGCAGCGTGCGTCGGCCCTCCAGGCTCACCAGCTCCACCGTCGCGCCGTAGGCGATCAGCGCCGGCGCCAGGTCGCCGGCGTAGGCGGCGTGGCAGCGCTGGCCTTGCGGCGCGACGTGGCAGGTGGTGCCCTCGTGCTTCAGGCAGTGCTCGTTGGCCTGCCGCCACCACGCGCTCTGGTTGTAGTAGATGCAGCGCGTGTCCTGGCACAGATTGCCGCCCACCGTGGCCGCGCTGCGGTGGCCGGGGCCGGCCACCTGCGAGGCGGCATGCACCAACGCCGGCCAGACCTCGGCCAGGTCGGTGGCCTGCGCGCGGCGGATCAACGCCGACAGGGTGAGGCCGGCACCCAGGCGCAGGCCTTCTCCGTCTTCGCGCACGGCATCAAAGCCTTCGATGGCGCCGAGATCCACCAGCCACCTCGGCGTGCCGATGCCGCGGCGCAGGTTGGGCAGCAGGTCGGTGCCGCCGGCCACCAGGCGCGCGCGCGGGCGCAGCAGCAGCGCCGCCGCGTCCTCGAGGGTGGTGGGGCGCAGCAGTTCCAGTTCGCCGGCGGGCAGCATCAGCGCACCTCCGTGCGGGGGGTGGCAGGGAAGGCGGGGCGGCCCGAGGGCGCTTGCCCGCTCGGCCGCCGCGCTTCACGTTGGCGCTCGCGCTGCTCTTCGCGCCGCTTCTCGACCAGCGCTTCGAGCAGCCGGTCGGGCGTGATCGGCAGCGCGCGAACGCGCAGGCCGACCGCATCGTGGACTGCCGCGGCCAGCGCCGGCGGCACGCTGTGGATGCCGCCTTCGCTGGCTTCCTTCGCGCCGAAGGGGCCCAGCGGGTCGCGGCTCTCGATCAGCGTCACGTCGATCGGCGGCGAGTCCAGCGCCGTGGGCATGCGGTAGTCGAGGAAGTTGGCGCGCAGGGGCAGGCCTTCGTGGTAGCTGTTCTCCTCGCTCAGCGCCTGGCCGATGCCCATCCACACCGCACCTTGCACCTGGCCCGCCACGGCCAGCGGGTTGATCGCGCGGCCGCAGTCGTGCGCGGTCCAGCAATGCAGCACGCGCACGCTGCCGGTGTCCTCGTCGACCTCGACCTCCACCACCTGCGCCGCGTAGGAGAAGCCGGCGGTGGAGCCGACCGCGGCACCGCGGAAGCTGCCGCCTTGCGTCTGGGGCGGCGTCGACCAGGTGCCCTGGGTGGTGAGCGTGCCGGTGTCGGCCAGCGCCGCGCGCACCACCTCGGCGAAGTGCAAGCCGCGGTCGGTGCCGGCAACGACGCAGCTCTCGCCCCGCCACTCGATGTCGTCGGCGGCGGCTTCCAGCTTCCTTGCCGCCGCCTCGACGAGCACGCGCTTCAACGCCTGGGCGGCGCGCAGCGCCGCGTTGCCGACCATGAACGACACGCGCGACGAGTACGAGCCGTTGTCCTTGGGCGTGAGCGCGCTGTCGGCGGCGACGACGCGGATGCGCGCCATCGGCAGCAGCAGCACCTCGGCCACCACCTGCGCGAGCAGCGTCGACGAGCCCTGGCCGATGTCGGCCGCGCCGGTGAGCACGGTGATGCTGCCGTCGAAGTCGAGCTTGAGGTGGATGACGGCATGCGGCTCGCCGCTCCAGTGCACCGGCTTGGCCGAGCCCGAGACGTAGTGCGAGCAGGCCATGCCCAGGCCGCGGCGCACCGGGCCCGTCTTCGGCAGCCGGCCGTGCCGATGCTTCCAGCCGCTGGCAAGCTCCACCGCTTCGAGGCATTGCGGCAGGCCGTACGAGTTGACCTGCAGGTCGTTGAGCGTGCGGTACGGCGGCGCGATGAGGTTGGCGCGCCGCAGCGCAAAGGGATCGAGGCCCAGCCGCTGCCCCATCTCGTCCAGCAGCGACTCGAAGGCGAAGCGCACGTTGACCGCACCATGCCCGCGCATCGCGCCGCACGGCGGCAGGTTGGTGTAGACGCGCCAGCCGCGGCAGCGCACCGCGCCCACGCGGTACAGCGCGTGCAGCAGCGCACCGGCGTACAGGATGGTGACGAGGCCGTAGCCGGCATAGGCGCCGCCGCGCTGCACCACCTCGGCGTCCACGGCGGTGATCTCGCCGCTGTTCTTCAACCCGAGCTTGAGCCGGATGCGGCTGGCCGGCCGCGCGCGATGGGTGAGAAACGAGTCCTCGCGCGTGCACTGCAGCTTCACGGTGCCGCCGGCGGCGCGCGCCAGCGCCGCGGTGACCATCTCGAAGTTCAGCGGCTCGACGCGGTGCCCGAAGCCGCCGCCGACGAACGGCTTGACGACGCGGATCGCCTCGGTGGGCAGCGCCAGCGTGCGCGCCAGCGTGAGGTGCAGGTAGTACGGCACCTGCGTCACCGAGTGCACGGTGAGCTGCGACGTCTCGGCGTTCCACTCGGCGACGGTGGCGTTGAGTTCGATCTGGCCGTGCGACACCTCGGCGC
This sequence comes from Rubrivivax sp., assembly GCA_016789865.1. GTDB lineage: Bacteria > Pseudomonadota > Gammaproteobacteria > Burkholderiales > Burkholderiaceae_C > Rubrivivax. Next base: position 20,130 of record JAEUPC010000028.1, on the reverse strand, counting down.
AGTCGTATTCGCGCTCGAGCACGAGGTCGGCGGCGGCGAAGCCGGCCTCGACATCGCCGAAGTCCTGCTCGACGCGGCGCTCGACGTTGCCGGGCTTGTCGTCGTGCAGTTGCACCGCGTCGGGCGCGCGCGCGGCCTCGGTGTCGAACAGCGCCGGCAGCGGGTCGATCTCGAAGCGCACCGCGGCCAGCGCAGCGGCGGCACTGGCCTCGTCGTCGGCCGCCACCGCAAAGAGCGGCTCACCGCGGTAGCGCACCTTGCCGCGCGCCAGCGGCCATTCGTTCTGCGCGATCGGGATCACGCCGTACGGCGCGGCGAAGTCCTCGCCGGTGATCACCGCACGCACGCCCGGCAGCGCCAGCGCCGCAGCGGCGTCGATGCGGCGGATGACGCCATGCGCCACCGGGCTGCGGCCGATGCGGCCGACCAGCGCGCCGGCGAAAGGGAGGTCGGCGGTGTAGCGCGCGCGGCCCGTCACCTTCTCGATGCCGTCTATCAGCGGCTGCGCGCGGCCCACCGAGTGCGTGGGTGGCGCCGGCTCGCGCAGCGGAGTCGCGTCGTGTCTACCCTTCATGGGGGCTCTCCCGCGGCGCAGAGCACCGCCTCGACGATCTTCACGTAACCGGTGCAGCGGCACAGGTTGCCGGCCAGCGCCTCGCGCACCTGCGCATCGCTGGGCCGCGGCACCTCGCGCAGCAGCGCTTCGGCGGCCATCACCATGCCCGGCGTGCAGAAGCCGCACTGCGCGCCGAGCTTTTCGTGGAAGGCGCGCTGCAGCGCCGCGAGGCGCCCCTGCGTGGCCAGCGCCTCGATGGTCTCGATCGCGCGGCCCTGCACGCTGGCGGCCAGCGTGATGCAGGCCAGCCGCGGCTGGCCGTCGACCAGCACGGTGCAGGCGCCGCATTCGCCGCCGTCGCAGCCCTGTTTGGTGCCGGTCAGGCGCAGCGTCTCGCGCAGCACGTCCAGCAGCAGCACGCCTTCGGTGGCGGCCACCGCGTGCGCGCGGCCATTGACCTGCAGTTCGATCAGCTTGGCGCGCATCATCATTCCTCGGTGGATGGCCCTCGGGTGGCGGCGCCGGCGCCTTCGGCCGCGGGACGCAGGTCGCGCACGCGTTGGGCCTTGCCCTGCGAGCGCGGCAGCGTGCCGGGTGCCATCACCGCCACGTCGGCGTTGAGGCCGATGAGCGACTTGACGTGGTGGCGCGTGTCCTGGGCCGCGGCCGCGTAGCCGTCTTGCGGCCAGCCGGGCAGCGCCTCGACCTCGATGCGCAGGTGGTCCAGTGCGCCCACGCGCTCGATCACCAGCTGGTAATGCGGTGCCAGCCCCGGCCGGCCGACGAGCACCGCCTCGATCTGCGACGGGTAGACGTTGACGCCACGCACGATGAGCATGTCGTCGTTGCGCCCGGCCACGCGCAGGATGCGCAGGTGCGTGCGGCCACAGGCGCAGCGCTGGGTGGTCAGGCGCGTGATGTCGCGTGTGCGGTAGCGCAGCATCGGCAGCGCTTCCTTGGTCAGTGTGGTGATGACGAGCTCGCCCGCAACGCCTTCCGCCACCGGCTCACCGCTGTCGGGGTCGACCAGCTCGAAGAGGAAATGGTCCTCCCAGCCATGCAGGCCTTCGCGTGCTTCGCACTCGCAGGCCACGCCCGGGCCCATGATCTCCGACAGGCCGTAGACATCGTGCGCGCGCAGGCCCAGGCGCGCCTCGATCTCGTGGCGCATCGCCGCGCTCCACGGCTCGGCGCCGAACATGCCGATGGCGAGCCGGCTGCGGTGCAGGTCGGCGCCTTGCTGCTCGGCGACCTCGGCGATGGCCAGCGCGTAGGAGGGCGTGGCGCACAGCACCCGCGGCCCGAAGTCCATGATCAGCGCCACCTGGCGTTCCGTGCCGCCGCCACTGACGGGCACCACCGGGCAGCCCAGGTGCTCGGCGCCGGCGTGCGCGCCGAGCCCGCCGGTAAAGAGGCCATAGCCGTAGGCGTTGTGCACCAGGTCGCCCGGGCGCACGCCGGCGCCGGCCATCGAGCGCGCCATCAGCGCCGCCCAGCGGGTGAGGTCGCCGCGCGTGTAGCCCACGACAGTGGGCTTGCCCGTGGTGCCCGACGAGGCGTGGATGCGCGCGAGCTGCTCCACCGGCCGCGCGAAGAGGCCGAACGGATAGTGCTCGCGCAGGTCGCCCTTGACCATGAACGGCAGCCGGCGCAGGTCGTCCGGCGAGCGCAGCGCATCGGGGTGCAGGCCGGCGGCCTGCAGCCGCGCGCGTTGCCATGGCACATGGTCCCAGGCGTTGCGCAGCGTCTCGCGCAGGCGCTCCAGTTGCAGCGCGGCCAGCGCGTCGCGCGAGCAGCACTCGACCTCCGAGGGCGTGTTCGCGGCCGGTGGCGTGGTCCACGCCGCGGCGCGCGCCGCGCCGGCAGGTGCGAAACGTGAGGGCTCGGCCGGCATGCCCATGACGAAGCCCCCTTCAGCCGCGGCGCGCGCCGCGCACCGGCAGGTGCGGCAGCGCGAAGCCCTGCGTGTAGGCGCCGCGCACCACCAGCGTGACCTTGAACCACAGCCCGCCGGCCAGCGCCAGCACACCGGCCAACGGCCACAGCCACGCCACGGCGGGCGCGGCCGGCAGCGGCGGCGACAGCCACGCCACCACGCACGCCGCCAGCGCCAGCAGCGTGGCGGCGTTGAAGACGTGGCCGGCGCGGTCCACTGCGGCCAGGGCTCTCGCCGGGGCCGTGGCCAGGCGTCGCCGCCAGGCCAGCCAGCTGGCCAGGCGTGCCGCGAGCGCGGCGGTCAGCAGCAGCGCGGCCAGCCAGCGCGGCGTGCCGGTGACCAGCACGTACAGCCCGGCGCCTTCGGCCAGCGCGGTGGCCACCAGCAACGGCACCACGCGCGGCTCGCGCCAGGTGGGAATGCCGCGCGCCCCGCGCACGATGCGCGCCTGGCAGTACGCGAACACCGCCGCGACGAGGCCCGCGCCCCACGCCGCGCCAGGGGTGCCCAGCAGCGCCAGTGCCAGCATGGCGAAGAGCACGGTGGCGGCGATCGCCTCGCGCGTCATCCACGAACGCCCGGGGTGCCGGAAGACGTTCATCGCGCGCAGCGGTCGGCCGATCTCCAGCCACACCGCGAAGAGGCCCAGCCCGATCAGCGCACCGCCCACGAGCCACGGCCACGAAGCCGCGGTGCCCGCCAAGGCGTGCGTGAAGATCAGCCCGCTGCCCACGCCGCCGGCCGTGAAGTTGATCGCGGCGCGCAGGTCCCAGTTGCCCTGCTGGCGTGGGTGCGGGCCGAAGCTCGCGGGCAGGCCGGCGCCGCTCATGGGGTCACCTCGCGAGCGGTTGCGCCTTCGCCGGGCCCCTCGAGCCCTCTCGGGGGGCGCGCCGGGCTCGCGCCGCCCTGGGGGCTGCTGTCCCAGAGGTAGAAGAAGCCGGGCCCGGTGCCCAGTTCCTCGTGCATGCGGAAGTGCTGGTTCTCGGCCAGCAGCCGGTTGACGTTGCTCTGCGGGTCGTCGAGGTCGCCGAAGGCGAGCGCATCGGCGATGCAGGCGTTGACGCAGGCCGGCGTGGCCGCCGGGTCGACCCCCGGCGTGAGGCCGGCGGCGGTGCCGGCGTCGATGCGCTCGACGCAGAAGGTGCACTTGGTGGAGACCGCGAGTCGCCCGGCGTCGTGCCGCTGTGTTTCGTGCGCGCTCGGCTTGCCGTAGGCGAAGCTGGCGCGGTCGGTCTTGTAGCGCGCCTGGTACGGGCAGGCGAGCGCACAGTAGGCGCAGCCGATGCACAGGTCGTAGTCGATGGTGACGATGCCGTCGGCGCGCTTGCGCGTCGCGGTGCTCGGGCACACGTCCAGGCACGGCGGCTCGTCGCAGTGCTGGCAGCCCACCGGCACGAAGCTGCGGCGCACGTCGGGGTACTCGCCGGTCTCGATGTCGAGCACACGCCGCCATTGCACGCCGGGCGGCGTGGCGTTGGCGTGCTTGCACGCCGCGGTGCAGGTCTGGCAGCCGACGCAGCGGCGCAGGTCGGCGACCATCGCCCAGCGCGTCATGCCGCGGCTCCTTCGCGCGGCGCCAGCGAGCGCGCCCTCGCCAGCTTCACGCGCACGACGTCGGCGCCCGACCCGGTGGCGTCGGTGAGTTCCATCGACATCGTCGTGAGCGAATTCATGCTCGCCATGTCGAAGTCCTTGGCGTGCGGCGTCGCCCAGTGGTCGAACTGGCCGATCAGCAGCAGCGTGTCGGGCCGGATGCCCTGGCGCAGCACGGCGCGGGCGCGCACCTTGCGCCGCGGCGTCGCGATCTCGACCGCATCGCCGTCGGCGATGCCCAGCCGGCCGGCCGCGCCGGTGTTGAGGATCACGCCCTGGTGGCCGGCGATGTTCTGCGACACCTCGCGCATCAGCTGCATGCCGGCGTTGGCGCCCCAGGCGTACTGCATGCTGCGCGCGGTGAGCAGCCAGAACGGGTAGTCCTCGACGCGGCCGCCGGCCCGCGCGACGCTCGCCTCCCACAGGCCCGGAAAGTCCTTCCACACCGGCAGGCCCTGGTACTCCTTCAACTGCGTGTCCCACCAGTGCATGTCGTGTTCGTGCAGCCGGCGGCCCAGCTCGCGGCCCACGCGCAGCAGCCGTTCCTGGTAGGGCAGCTCGAAGCGCAGGCCCTCTTTCACCATCGTCGGCAGCAGGTACCACTCGCTGCGCGGGAAGGGCTTCGTCGCCAGGCCGTGCTCCTTCCACCAGGGCAGGCCGTGCGCCTCAACGCCGTCGCTGACCTCGGCGCTGGCGGCGCGGCACACGGCGTCCCAGATCTGCTCGCGGTCGTGGCGCGCGCGCGTGTCGAGCGAGAAGTCGCCGAACTCGCTCTTCAGCGGCACGCCGCCGGCGCCCTTGTTGATGGCGGCGTAGTACTTCTCGGCGATGCCGGCGCGGTGCGCCAGTTCGGTGCTGATGTCGGTGAAGTCGCGCGCCTGGCCATGCGGCGCCATCACCGGCTGGCGCAGCGCGAAGCCCTGGTGGTCCCAGAACGATTCCTGGTACTTGGTGCCGCCCACGCGCCACAGCTGCAGGCTCTCGAGGTCCATCGCGTCGGGCAGCAGCAGGTCGGCGAAGTGGTTCGTCTCGTCGTGCGTGTAGGCGAACGCCACCGTGAACGGGAAGCGCGCCATCTTCTCGCCCAGCGCCGCCGTGTCCCAGAACGAGACGCCGGGGTTCGTGCGGTAGACGAACCAGGCCTCGGGCAGCGTCACGCGCGGCAGGCCCTTGGGCGTCTCGTCGAGGAAGAGCCACGAGAAGTGCGTGGGCCCCAGCGCCTGGCTCCACGGCCCGTCGGCGGCCAGCGGCACCATCGTGCGGTAGGCGTTGCGGATGTTCGGGTTCGGCGACCAATGCTCCTTGCTCGTCGGGTTCAGCGGGTAGTGCATGAAGCCGTCGGGCCCGGGCTTGACGCTCTCGTGGCGGTGCGACATCGGCCGCGTCAGCCGGATGGTGGTGCCGATCGTGCCGCCGGCCACTTCCAGCGCGCCGGCCAGCGTGGCCATCAGCGTGCGCGCCCAGCAGCACTCGAAGCCGCCCCAGCCGTTGTTGACCGTCTTGCCCAGCGTCACCGCCACCGGGCGGTAGGGCAGCGTCAGGCCGTCGATCTCGATCGTCTGGCCGATGCAGGCGTGGGCGATCCACTCGTTGGCGATGCGGCGCATCGTCGCTGCGGGCACGTCGCAGACCTTCTCGGCCCACTCGGGGCTGTAGGGCCGCATGTGCTCGACGAGGCAGCTGAAGGCGGTGGTGCCGGGCAGCCGGCCATCGCGCCCGCTGTCGGCGAGCAGGTCGCCGTCGGGGCCGACCTCGATCGCCGCGACCTCGTAGCGGCCTTCGAGCGCCTCGTGCAGGTCGGCGGCATCGTGCTCGCGGGCGGCGCCCCGAACGTGGTCCCAGACCAGCGGCTTGCGACTCGTGCGGTCGCGCAGGTAGTAGCCGTTGGGCCCCACGAGGTAGGGTGACGCGGTGCGTGTGGCGAGGAAGGGCAGGTCGAGCTGCTCGCGCGCCACCTCGTGCAGCAGCACGTGGATGAGCGCAAACAGGAACGCGGCGTCGGTCTTGGGCTTGATCGGCACCCACTCGGCCGAGCAGGCGCCGGTGATCGACAGGTGCGGCTCGACCTGCACGCGCTTCATGCCGCGCACGCGGGCCTGCGCGTGGCGTGCGACGCCGGTGACGCCGCCCGAGGCCTCGATGTTGGAGCCGCAGGAGATCAGGTAGTTGGTCAGCGGCGTGTCCGGCGTGACGATGAAGGCGCGGTGCCAGAACTCGCCGTACAGGTGCTCGGAGTGGTAGCACTTGACGCCCTGGCCCGAGCCGAAGCCCATGTCCACCGGACCCCAGGCCGCAAGGAACGCCGGGAACGTGCCCATGTACGACTGCGGCGTGCCGGCGCCGCCGAAGCTGGCCGCCACGCGCGGGTAGCCCGACTCGTCGACGAGGCCGCGCGCACGGATGGCTTGCAGCTTGTCGGTGACCAGCGCAAACGCCTCGTCCCACGAGATCTCGACGAAGCCCGGGTCTTCGCTGCGCCCCTTCTTCGGGTTCGTGCGCTTCATCGGCGCCAGGATGCGGTGCGGGTTGTGCGTCTTCTCCACCAGCCCGTAGGCCTTGACGCAGACCTTGCCGCCGGCCGGGTGGATGCCGGCGGCGCAGAAGTTCGGCTCGACCTCGGTGGCCACGCCGTCTTCCACCTTGACCGTCAGCAGGTCGGGGCCGGCCACACATTGGTAGCAGTAGGTCGGCACCTTGCGCACGCCCGGCGTGGCGGGGTGGGGCTTGGAGGTCGCCGGCATCGTGGTTCCCGGTGCGTTGTGGCTGCGGCGTCGTCGGGGGGAAGGGGGAGATCAGGCCTTGGCGGCCCGCGCCTTCTCGGCCTTCGCGGCCAGGCGCTGCGCGGTCTTGGTCACGTCGACGACGAATCGTGAGTGTTTGCCGCGCACGATCGGTTCCACCGCGTCGCGGCCCTCGACCTCGAACACCACGGCCCGGCCGTTCAGTTCGGCGATGCGCACCGTGAGCGTGACCTGCATGCCCAGCAGCGTGGCGCCGATGTGGTCGATCTCCACCCGCGTGCCCACCGAGTCTTCGCCGGCATCGAGGTGGGCCAGCAGCAGGTTGCGGCAGGTCATCTCGATGTCGCGCACCAGCATCGGCGTGGCATAGACGCGCGCGGCCTCGCCCATGAAGTCGATCGTGCGCCCGCGGTCGACTTCGAACGAGGCTTCGGCGGTGAGACCGGTCTGCAGGGTGGGTTTCATGGGGGTGTTCCTTGGCAGGAGGGCGATGGGTGGTGGCTCGCTGTACGGTGTGCGCTCATTGCCCGAGGTACGCCTTGCGCACCGCGGCGTCGCGCAGCAGTTCGGCCGCGGCGCCTTCGGTCACCAGGCGCCCGGTCTCCATCACGTAGCCGCGGTCGGCGATGGCCAGCGCCGCGCGGGCGTTCTGGTCGACCAGCAGGATCGTCGTGCCGCGCGCCTTGAGCGCCTTGACGTGGTTGAAGATCTCGGCCACCAGCTTGGGGGCCAGGCCCATGCTCGGCTCGTCGAGCAGCAGCAGGCGCGGGTCGGCCATCAGCGCGCGACCGATGGCCAGCATCTGCTGCTGGCCGCCCGACAGCGTGCCGGCGGCTTCGCTGCGCTTGCCGGCCAGCGCCGGAAACATGGCCCACACCGTGTCCACCGTGCCGCCGGTGCCGCGCGCGAAGGCGCCCAGCCGCAGGTTGTCTTCGACGCTGAGCGCGCCGAACACCTGCCGCCCTTCGGGCACCTGCACCATGCCGCGCTGCACGCGCTGGCGGGGTGTCTCGCGGCCGATGTCGGCGCCGTCGAAGCGGATCGTGCCGGCGGCCAGCGGCTGCACACCCGACAGCGTGCGCAGCAGCGTCGTCTTGCCGGCGCCGTTGGCACCGACGATGGCCACCAGTTCGCCGGCCGCCACGTGCAGCGAGACGCCGTCCAGCGCCGGGATGCGCCCGTAGCGGCTGGCCAGGCCCCGCACCTGCAGCAGCGGCTGCGGCTCAGGCATGGGCCGGCTCCTCGGCGCCGAGATAGGCCTCGATGACGCGCGGGTCGCGGCTCACTTCGGCTGGCGTGCCTTCGGCCAGCCGCGCGCCGCGCTCGAGCACCAGCACGCGGTCGGACACCTCCATCACGAGCTGCATGTTGTGCTCCACCAGCAGCACCGCCATGCCCTCGGCGGCCAGGCCGCGGATGAGCGTGTCGATCTCGCGTGCTTCGGTGGGGTTCAGGCCGGCGGCGGGCTCGTCCAGCAGCAGGAGCTTCGGCTCGGTGGCCAGTGCGCGCGCAATCTCCAGGCGCTTCAGCGCGCCGTAGGGCATCGCGTCGGCGCGCGCGTGCAACCAGGCGGCCAGGCCCACACGCTGCATCAGCGCTGCGGCGCGCGCGCCGCTGGCGTGCTCGGCCCACACCGCGGGCTCCAGGCGCATCAAGGCCGAAAGCAGCGAGCGGTTCTCGTGCAGGTGGCGCCCGGTCATCACGTTCTCGAGCGCGCTCATGTTGAAGAAGACCTGCAGGTTCTGGAACGTGCGGGCCAGGCCGGCGGCGGCGAAGCGGTGCGTCGGCTGGCCGGTGAGGTCGCGCCCGCCGAGCACGATGCGCCCGGCATCGGGCGTGTACACGCCGGTCAGCAGGTTCAGCAGTGTCGTCTTGCCCGCGCCATTGGGGCCGATGACGGCGTACACCTTGCCCGCCTGCACCTCGAACGACACGCCGTCGATGGCCTGCAGGCCGCCGAAGCGCTTGCTCAAGCCGGCAACCTGCAGCAGCGTCATCGTGACCTCGCTTCCCGGCAGGTTCAGCGCCGGCCGATGAGCCGCGCCAGCGTCGGCACGATGCCGTGCGGCATGCCCACCATGGTGGCGATGAGCACCGCGCCGAAGACCATCATCTCGTAGTCCTTCAGCACGGTGAGGAACTGCGGCAACAGCGTCAGCACCGCGGCGCCGACGACCGCACCCCACACCGAGGCCATGCCGCCGAAGACCACCATGATGACCAGCTCCACCGAGTGCAGGAACGACGCCTTGGCCGGCGTGATGAAGCCGGCGTAGTGCGCGGTGAGCGCACCCGCGGTGGCGGCGATGAGCGCCGACTGCACGAACACCATCAGCTTGAAGCGCGCCGCGTCGATGCCCAGCGTGCCCGCGGCCACCTCCGAGCCGTGCAGCGCGCGCAGCGCGCGGCCGATCGGCGAATCGATCATGTTCAGCGCCAGCAGCACCGTCAGCCACAGCGCGGCGGCGACGATGGCGTACCACAGCAGTTCGCCCTGCACCGGCTGGCCGAGCACGACCAGCGGCGGCACGCTCATGCCGTCGGGGCCGCCGGTGAGGCGGTCTTCGTTGGTGAGCACGATGGACGCGATGACGCCCAGGCCCAGCGTGGCCATCGCCAGGTAGTGGCCCTTGAGCCGCAGCGTCGGGCGGCCGACGGCCCAGGCGAGCGCGCCGACCCCGGCCACCGCCACCGGCAGCGACACCCACACCGGCCAGCCCCAGCGCGCCGCGAGGATGGCGCTGCCGTAGCCGCCGAGCGCGTAGAACGCGGCATGGCCGAGGCTGATCTGCCCGGCATAGCCGATGAGCAGGTTCAGCCCGACGCAGACGATGGCGTTGATGGCGACCAGGATCGCCACTTCGAAGAAGAAGTTGTTCGGGAAGAACGGCGGCAGCGCCACCAGCAGCGCGGCAAAGGCCGCCAGCGAGAGCGTGCGCGGCGACTTCAGGCGCGCCCGGCGCACCGAGGCCGCGGCGGGTGCCGGCACGCCGGCCGGCGCGACCTCGGGGGCGCGCGCGCTGCCGGTCGGGGCGCGTTCAGACACGTTCGCTGCCGCGTGCACCGGCAATGCCTCCGGGCAGGAAGAACAGCACGCCGAGGATGACGACGAAGGCCAGCGCGTCCTTGTAGGCCGAGGACACGAAGCCTGCGCTCAGGCCTTCGAGCAGCCCGAGCAGCAGGCCGCCGGCCACCGCGCCGCCGAAGCTGCCCAGGCCGCCGAGGATGGCGGCGGCAAAACCCTTCAGCCCCAGCATCACGCCCACGTCGTACGAGGTGAAGGTGATGGGCGCGGTGAGCACGCCACCCAGCGCCCCCAGCGCCGCAGCGAGCGCGAAGCTCACGCGCATCACGCCACGGGTGGAGATGCCCATCAGCCGCGCGGCCAGCGGGTTGATGGCGGTGGCGCGCATCGCCTTGCCATACAGCGTGCGGCCGAAGAACCAGCCGAGCGCGAGCACCGCCAGCGCGCTGCCGAAGAACACCCACAGGCTTTGCGGCAGCAAGGTGGCGCCGCCCAGGCGCAGCGGCTCGCTGCCGCCGAAGGCCGGCAGCGCATGGATGCGCTTGTCCCACACCACCTGGGCCGCCCCACGCAGGAACAGCGCCACGCCGATGGTGATGATGATCAGCGTCACCACGTCGGCTTGGCCGCCGGCCTGCGCGCGCTGCAGCGCCAGCCGCTGCACGAGCACGCCGACGACCGCCGCACCGGCCACCGCCAGCGGCACCGCCAGCCACAGCGGCAGGCCCAGCGCCACCAGCGACACGGCACCCATGCCGCCCAGCATCACGAACTCGCCCTGCGCGAAGTTGATGGCGTGGCTGGCGTTGTAGACGATCGAGAAGCCCAGCGCGACGAGCGCATAGATGGCGCCGGCGGTCAAGCCGCCGGCGACGAATTGCAGCCAGGAGCCGGACATCGTGAGCCCGTGCCGCCCATGCCCGCTGCGCTGAAGCCTCGGCGCGGCGCTACTTGACCAGCGACCAGTTGCCGCCCTTCACCTCGAGCATGCGGAACGCGCTCAGGTCCAGGCCCATGTGGTCGGTGGCCGACATGTTGACCACGCCGCCGGTGCCGACGTAGCCCTTGGTGGCCTCGATCGCCTCACGCACCTTGGTCTTGTCGGTGCTGCCGGCAGCCCTCATCGCGTTCACGGCGATCATCAGGCCGTCCAGTGCGTGGCCGCCGAAGGTGGAAACCTCGGACTTGTACTTGCCCTCGAAGGCGTTGCGGTAGGCGGTGACGACGGGCTTTTGCGGGTCACCGGCGGCCAGCAGGTCGGCCACCAGCAGCGCCGCGGCGGGCAGCCGCACGCCCTCGGCGGCGTCGCCCGCGAGCTTGATGTACTCCTTGGAGGCCACGCCGTGCGACTGGTACAGCGGCAGCGCCACGCCCACCTGCTTGTGGTTGCGCGTGACGATCGCCGGGCCCTGGCCGAAGCCGGCATTCAGCACCGCCTGCGCGCCGCTGCCCTTGATCTTGGTGAGCTGGGCGGTCATGTCGGTGTCGGCCGCGCCGTAGGTCTCGTCAGCGACGATCTGCACGCCGTGGTTGCCGGCCACCTTCAGGCATTCGCCGCGCATGCTCTTGTCGAAGCCGCCGCTGCCGGAGATGAGCGCGGCCTTCGTCAGCCCGCGCGCCTTCATGTCGACGAAGATCTTGTCGCAGGCCATGCGGTCGGTGTGCGGGGTCTTGAAGACCCACTTCTTCACCGGCTCGACGATCACCACGGCGCCGGCCAGCGAGATGAACGGCACCCCGGCCGCTTCCACCAGCGGCACCGCGGCCATCGTCGTGCCGGTGGTCGAGCCGCCGACGATGACGTCGACCTTGTCCTGCTCGAGCAAGCGCTTGGCGAAGGTGCGCGCCTTCTCGGCGTCGCCGGCGTCGTCGTAGCTGACCAGCTGCAGCTTGCGGCCGAGCACGCCGCCGGCGGCGTTGATCGCCTCGACCTGCATCTCCAGCGTCTTCAACTCGGGGTCGCCGAGGAACGACGCCGGGCCGGTGACGGACAGGAAGGTGCCGACGCGGATGGGTTCCTGGGCGTGCGCGGCGGGCGCGAAAGCCGCCCACGGCAGCAGCGCAGCGGCGAGGGCGCCGCCGCCGACGCAGCGCGCCATGCGGTCCGTCATGTGGGCGGTGATGCGTCGGGCCACGCCCAGAGCCAGGCGACGGATGCTCATCGGGAATCTCCTTGCCGCAGGCGCGGCCGTGAACCCCCTACGCCGAAGGGGACAGGGGGCAGGGTGGCTAGAATGCGCTTCAGGATCATTCTGGTACTGGAATGCAGGTTTTGACTTGATCTGGATCGTCCCCGCCCCGTGAGCCACCGAGGGAAAACACGGATGCCCAAGCGCGTTGCCACGGGTGCGGCCGCGCCCGAGCCGGCCCTGCAGGTGCGGCCCGTGAAGGCTGCCGACCTGCCGCAGGTCATCGCGCTGGACGCCACCGTGACCGGGCTGCACAAGGCCGACTACTGGCAGCGGGTCTACCGCCGCTACGGTGTGGCCGGGCAGGGCCTCAGGCACTTCCTGGTGGCGGTCAGTCGGCAACAGGTGTGCGGCTTCGTCATCGGCGAGGTGCGCGATTGGGAGTTCGGCTCGCCGCCCTGCGGCTGGGTGTTCGCGATCGACGTCGACCCGCGGGTGCGCCAGCGCGGGGTGGGCACGGCGCTGCTGGCCGCGATGCGCGAGCGCTTCGAGCGCGTGGGCGTGGACAAGCTGCGCACGATGCTGGCGCGCGACAACACGCTCATCCTGTCGTTCTTCCGCAGCCAGGGTCTGACCGCCGGCCGGCTGATCCCGCTGGAGCTGGACATCGGCCCGGCGGCCGGCGCCCGCCCATGAAGCTGCAGAAGAACACCCAGCTGGCGCTGTACAGCGTGCTGGAGTTCGCTGCCCGCCCCGGCGAGCACGTGGCCGCCGGCGAGGTGGCCGGCAAGTTCGGCGAGTCGGCCCACCATCTGGCCAAGGTGCTGTCGGAACTGGTGCGCGCCGGCATCGTCGAGTCGGTGCGGGGCGTGGGCGGCGGCTACCGCTTCGTGGCCAACCCGAAGCGCCTCACGCTGCTGGACGTGATCCGGCTGTTCGAGTCACTGGGTGCGGAAGGCAGCAACGGGCTGGCGGCCGCGGGCGGTGGCACGAACGAGGGCACGAACGACGGCACGAACGACGGCACGAACGACGGCACGAACGAGGGCACGAACGGCAGCCCGAACGGCAGCGCCAGCGCGGTCGATCGTGCACTCGGCCAGGTGCTGGAGGAGATCGATCAGACGGCGATCGCGACCTTCGGCTCGATCACCGTCGACACGATGCTCAAGATGGTGCGCGCCCAGGGCCGCAGCTAGCCAGCTCGCAAGGGTGGAGGCAGGCGGGACCGGGCGCCTCAGGCGCCGTGGCAACTGCAGGCGTGGCACTCGCCCGGCGAGCCGACGACCGGCCCGCTGGCCACGCGGTCGATGCGCACATGCCAGCGCAGCGGGCCGGTCTCCAGGTAGCGCCACACGTACTGCCCGGGACGCGTGCGTTCGAAGTGCGCGCGCAGCGGCGCCGGGTCATGGTCGTTGACGATCTCGAAGCCCTCCCCGAGCTCCAGCGTGTCGAAGGTGCCGAAGATCAGCGGGTGCCGCCGCGGCGGCGGCACGATGCGGACGTCGATGAGCTCGGCGGCGATGGTCACGATCGGCTCTCCCTGAGTGACAGCGATGAGCCTGCAGGCTAGGGCCGGTCGGCCGGCCCGACCTTGACGCGCTTCAAACAAATGCGGGCCCCGGATGCCCGGCGCGAAGGCCAGCCGTGCATCACCGCACAGCGCGCCGCCGCGCTCTTCTCGCGGGCTCAATGCAGGATGAGCAGCGGCAGCCGGCTGCCCGCCAGCACCGCCTTGGTCTGCGAGCCGAACAGGAACTCGCCGAACGCCCCGCGGCCATGCGTGACCATCACGATCAGGTCGCAAGCGTGCGACTCGGCCGCGGCGATGATCGCCCGGTGCACATGCGGCAGCGGGTCGATGGCGCCTTCGAACGGCACGCCGGCGGCCTGTGCCGCGGCGCCGAAACGGGCGAGCACCGGCTGAGCCTGCGAGGCGGTGAGGCGCTCGTCCTCGTCGAGACCCGGGCTGCCCGCCGCGGCGGCCTGGGCCGGCGGCCCGGCGATGAAGCCGACGATCGTGGCCCGCAGCTGCTGCGCGAGCGCAACGCTGGCCTCGATGGCGCGCGGCGTCAGCTCGCTGCCGTCCACGGGCACCAGGATGCGTCGGTAGGGCATGGGCGGTCTCCTTGTCGACGGTGGTTGGACGAATGGCATGCGGCGCAGGGTGATTGCGGCGCTTGCGGTGTTTCAGCCCGGCCGCCCGTCGGCCCGCGGGCGGCCCAGCCAGCGACCGTAGCGCGCCGCCCATCCGGCGCAGGCGGCGGCCCAGGCAAGCGCGGCGGCCGCCAGCACGCCGGCCGGCAGCTGCGGCCCGAGCGCGGCCACCAGGCGCAGCAGCACCGCCAGCTGCAGCCCCCAGTAGAGGGCCCACGCGATGTTGTCGGCGACCAGCGGCCGGCCGCTGTGACCGGCCACCACGCGCGTGACCATCGCGAACAGCGTTGCACCCAGATAGCCCATGGTCAGCGCGTGCAGCGGGGCCAGGCCGAGCGCGGCGCCCTCGCCGAGCAGCGCGGCGCGCAGGTGCGAAGCCGCGGCCAGCGCGATGGCCACCCCCAGCCACAGGAAGCCCCCGTGCAGCATGGCCAGCAGGCGGATGCGCAGGCTTTGCACCAGACCCCAGCGCAGCGCCAGCCACAGCAGCAGCACCGCGGCCGGCGCCTGCACCGCGGCCGCCAGCCCGTGCACGGCGGCGGGCAGCGGCCACCACAGTGCCTGTGCCACTTCGACCAGGGCCGTGAACCACAGCGTTGCCAGCATCACGTCCAGCAGCCAGGACGGCCGCCACGCCGTCACCGTCGGCAGCACGCTGGCGGTGAAGAACGGGATCATGCGGTGCGCGACGATCGCGAACACCGGCGCGACGAAGGCCCACAGCGCACCGTGCGCCGCGGCGCGAACGAGGCCCGGCCCGTCCAGCACGAGCCCGAAGGTGGCCGCGGTCATTGCCACGCCCCCCAGGCCCGCGGCCACCACGATGCGGCGCGCATGCGCGCGGTCGGGCACGCGGCTCGTGCGCACCAGGTGCGTGAAGCGCGCGAGCGCCAGCAGCCAGCCGAGCGTCACGCCGGCCAGGCCTGCCGCGGCCCAGCCGGCATGCCAGTGAAAGCCCGGCAGCGCCACGCTCCACCCGGCGCACATCATCGCCACGGGGGCCAGCAGCCGGCGGGCCGGCTGTTCGGGCTGGCCGAGCCAGCGCGGCCCGGCCGTGAACAGGAAGCCGAGCATGAACATCGGCATGAAGGCCAGCGCCATCACCAGCCCGTGCGCTGCGGCGGGCGGCACCGCCCAGGCCCACGCGACGGCCATCTGCCTGGCCAGCAAGGCGGCCGCCCACCACAGCGCGCTGAAGGCCATCAGCACGGCGCCGGCGAAGAACGCCAGCCGGTGCGGCGCCTGCAGCAGCCGGGCGGCGCGCCAGGGTGGGTTGTCACTCGCGGCAGGCGAGTCGCCGGGTCCGCTCATCCGCCGCACCGCTGCCGCATCCGCCGGTCCGAGGGTGATCACACCACGCTTGTCCATGAGGGGCCGACGCTAACGTCGCCATGGCGTGCCCCTCCTTGACTTGCGCCAAGTTCGCCCTGGCAGGTTCTGCCACGAAGGACCGGGCTCAGCCCGCCCAGCGCAGCAGCACGCCGGCATCGCGCGTGAGCGCCAGCGCCAACACCCCACCGACCAGCAGCAGCGCGACGCCGAACGCCGCCGCCTTGCCCGCGCGCGTGCGCGCGCGCTTCATGGCCACCGACCCCGCGCCGATGTAGGCCACCACCAGCACGAGCTTGATCAGCAGCCAGCGGTCGCGTTGCGCATCGAGCGCCAGCAGCCACCACAGCGTGCCGCCGGCGGCGACGAGCAGCGTGTCGATGGCGACGCTGGCCACGCGCAGCACCCGCCGGTGCGGCCAGCGTGCGCCGACGAGCACCCCCAGCACGCGGGCGGCAAACAGCGACACGCTCAGCGCCGCCAGCGCGATGTGCGTGTGCTTGAGCAGCAGGTAGTGGGTGGCGATCAGGCTCATCGGCGCGGGCCGGCATGCTGCCCGCTCACCACCGCCCGCGCAACGTCAGGCGCCACGTGCGTGGTGGCTCGGCCTGCTGGAAGAGCGCCGACTTCTCGGCCAGCCGCACGTTGCCGAGGTTGTCCACGCCGAGCATCAGCTCGACTTCGCGGCTCAGCTGCCAGCCGGCGTGCGCGTACAGCAGCGTCAGGTCCGGTGCCGCCACCGCGGGCGCGCCGGCGGTCGCCGCGGGCAGGCGCTGGTCGGCGCTGTACTCGATGCGCAGCCCGGCGCGCCACGGCCCCTGCTGCCAGTCCAGGCGCGCACCGGCGCTGTGCCGCGGCCGGCGCTCCAGGCGCACGCCGGCGCCCGTGCTGGCGTCGAGGTAGGTGTAGCTCACCAGCGCCGCGAACCCGGCGGGCAGCCGCTCGGACAGCGACGCCTCGAGGCCGCGCAGCTTCGCGCGGGACAGGTTCTCGTAGGTGTACGTGCCGGTGCCCGGCACCGTGCCCGGGGTGACCAGCCGCACCTCGATGAGGTCGTCGACGCGCTGCTCGAACGCCGCCAGCTGCACCTCGCGGCCGGCTTGCTGCCAGCCGAGCGCCAGCTCGGCGCCGTCGCTCGTCTCGGGTCGCAGCGCCGGGTTGCCGAGGAAGATGTTGGGGCCTTCGCTGCGGCCGCCGGGCACGATCTGCTTCAGGTTCGGTGCCTTGAAGCCGTGGCTCACGCCGCCCTTGACGATGAGGCCACCACCGGCGCGCCACACCAGGTAGGCCCGCGGGCTCGTCTCCTGGCCGAACAGCTGGTGGCGGTCGTGGCGCAGCCCGAGCGTCAGGCGCAGCGCCTCGTCGAGCGCGGCCTCGTCCTGGAGGTACAGCGCGCGGTGCTGCGCGATCGAGCGGCCGCCGGGCAAGCCGGGGTCGTGCAGCGCCTCGTTGTGCGCCTCGAACCCGGCGGTGACGGCCTGCGCACCGAAGCTGGCCCGCGCCTGGCCTTCCAGCACGCGGTCGTCCAGGCGCTGCGGCGGATTGACCGCCACCCCGGCGGTACGCACGTTGACCACGTCGATCACGCTGCGGTACGCGCGCAGCTGCGTGCTCACTGGCGCACCTTCGCGCCTGAAGCCCTGCGGCGTGAGCGCTTGGGAACGGCCCGGCGCGTCCGCTGGAGGTCCTTCGCGATCGATGCGCTCCGGCGTGGGCGCTTGGGAACGGCCCGGCGCGCTCATGGGCTGCGAAGGCCAAGCGAGCGCGGGCAGCGAGCGCCACTGCGCCTCCCAGCCGATCGAGCTCAGCGTGCGGTCGATGAGGTTCTCGGTGACGTGGTAGCGGCGCGCGCCCCCGCGCTCGCGCGCATCGGCCCAACGGCGCTCGCTCCCTTCGCGGTGTTCGGCCTCGACGCGGTGCTCGGGCTGCGGCTGCCACACGAGCCCGAGCCAGCCGTCGCGCTTGTCACGCCCCTCCAGCTCGGAGATGCGCGGGTCGGTGGCCGACGCAATGGCGGCGCTGCGCCGCTCGGCGGCGCCGGCGCGCAGGCCCAGCCCGAGTGCCGCGTCGAGCGGGCCGTCGGCGTGCAGCGACACCGCGTGCCCGTCGCCGCCGCGCGCGCCTTCGGCCCGGCTGCCGGTTGCCGTGGCACTCAGGCCCCAGCGGTCGCCCGGCTGGCGCGTGATGACGTTGACCACGCCGCCCAGGGCTTCGGACCCGTACAGCACCGACAGCGGGCCGCGCACGATCTCGATGCGCTCGATGTCGTCCATGCCGACCCAGTCGACCTCGAAGTCCGAGTGGCCGATCACGCCGTCGGTCGCGCCGATGCGCCGGCCATCGACCAGAAACAGCGTGTGCTTGCTGTCCAGCCCGCGCAGGCTGAGCACCTGGCGCCCGCCGATCGCCCGGCCGTGCAGGGTCAGGCCGGTCTCGCCGCGCACCGCCGAGAGCACGTTTTCGGCGCCGCGCGCCTCGATATCCCGGCGCGTGACGATGGACAGCGTGCCCGGGGCTTCGGTGGCCAGCATCGCGTGGCGCGTGGTGGTCACCACGATGCGCTGCGCCTCGACAGGGCCCGGCGCGGTGGGCCGCTCGGTGGAGAGGTTGGGGTCGGCGGTCTGCGCCGGCGCCCCAGCGGCCAGCGCGGCCGATGCAGCCGCGGCTGCGGCGGCGAGAAGGCGTGGGCGTGCATGCATGGGGGGCGAGCATCGTGGCGGCGCACGCAGGCGGGCCTTGAACTGGTTCACCTCGCCTCGCGTCGCGCGCGCCGGGCTTGACGCGCATCAAATGCGCCGCCCCGGTTGAACTGGTTCAAGGACACCGCAAGGCATCGGCCCCGAGCATCGCCGCCAATTTCGCGATCCCCGAACCCTCGACCACCGCACCCGAGAGGAGCTGACATGACCCGCCCGATCGCACGTGAAACGACCCGGACCACCTGGCGAACCGTTGCCGCCGCGGCCGCCGCCGCGTGGCTGGCCGCGCTGCCATGGGCCGCCATGGCGCAGGACAAGAAGCCCGTGACGCCGCCCGAACTCAGCTACCAGGCCGGCTCGTCGCCGCTGGCCAGCGAGCCGATGTACCAGGCCGCCAACCCCAAGGCGCCACCGATGACGCAGGCCGAGTTCGAGACCTCGCGCCGCATCTACTTCGAGCGCTGCGCCGGCTGCCACGGCGTGCTGCGCAAGGGCGCCACCGGCAAGCCGCTGACGCCCGACCTCACCATCGGCAAGGGCACCGACTACCTGAAGGTGTTCATCGCCTACGGTTCGCCCGCCGGCATGCCCAACTGGCAGACCAGCGGCGAGATGACCGAGAAGGAAGTCGACATGCTGGCGCGCTACATCCAGCACGACCCGCCCACACCGCCCGAATTCGGCCTGGCCGACATGAAGAAGACCTGGAAGGTCGTCGTGCCGCCCGAGTTGCGGCCGAAGAAGAAGATGAACAGCTACAACATCGCCAACATCTTCTCGACCACGCTGCGCGACACCGGCGAGGTGGCCATCATCGACGGCGACACCAAGCAGATCATCAACATCGTCAAGACCGGCTACGCGGTGCACATCTCGCGCCTGTCGGCCTCGGGGCGCTACCTGTTCGTGATCGGCCGCGACGCCAAGGTCAACATCATCGACCTGTGGATGGAGAAGCCCGACAACGTGGCCGAGATCCGCGTGGGGCTGGAAGCACGCTCGGTCGACACCAGCAAGTACAAGGGCAAGGAAGGCGACTTCACCGACAAGTTCGCCGTCGCCGGCAGCTACTGGCCGCCGCAGTTCGTGATCATGAAGGGCGACACGCTGGAGCCGCTGAAGATCGTGGCCACCCGCGGCATGGTCGTCGGCACGCAGGAATACCACCCCGAGCCGCGCGTGGCCAGCATCGTGGCCAGCCACTTCAAGCCCGAGTTCGTGGTCAACGTCAAGGAGACGGGCAAGACGCTGATGGTCGACTACTCGAACATCGACGCGCTCAAGATCACCGAGATCGGCTCGGCGCCGTTCCTGCACGACGGCGGCTGGGACGCCAGCAAGCGCTACTTCCTGGTGGCCGCCAACAACAGCAACAAGATCGCCACCATCGATGCCAAGACCGGCAAGCTGGCCGCGCTCACCGAGGTGGGCAAGATCCCGCACCCGGGCCGCGGCGCCAACTTCGTGCACCCGCAGTTCGGCCGCGTGTGGGCCACCGGCCACCTGGGCGACGAGACGATCTCGCTCATCGCCACCGACGACAAGCGCAAGGCGACCGCCTTCAAGCAGGTCGCGCAATTGAAGGGCCAGGGCGGGGGCAACCTCTTCATCAAGACGCACCCGAAGTCCACCAACCTGTACGTCGACACGCCGCTCAACCCCGACCCCAAGATCTCGCAGTCGGTGGCGGTGTTCGACATCCGCAACCTGGCTGCCGGGTTCAAGGTGCTGCCGATCGCCGAATGGGCCGACCTGAAGGACGACGGCGCCAAGCGCGTCGTGCAACCCGAGTACAACAAGGCCGGTGACGAGGTGTGGTTCGCCGTCTGGTCAGCCAAGAACAAGCAAAGCGCGTTGGTGGTCGTGGACGACAAGACGCTCCAGCTGAAGGCGGTGATCAAGGACCCGCGCCTGATCACGCCCACCGGGCACTTCAACGTCCACAACACGCAGCACGACGTCTAC
>JAEUPC010000223.1 GCA_016789865.1 Rubrivivax sp. | reverse complement strand
CCGCTTGACCATCGCCTTGCCGCTGGCCGGCAGGAAGCACACCTTGCGCGGGTAGACGTCCATCACGTCCTTGCTGACGATGCCGATGCGCTCGGTGCGCAGGTACTCCAGCACGAAGCGCGTGTTGCGCTCGCCGACGTTGAGGCTCTGCATGCCGCCGATGACCGCACCGCCGCCGAACACCTTGGCCTCCATCGTCGAACGGTTGGCGCCGCGCTTGACGAGTTCGCCGATCAGCTGGTCCATCGCGAAGCTGCCGTAGCGGCCGCTGGCGTCGCTGCCGTCGCCGGCGCCGCCGGCATCGGGCAGCAGGAAGTGGTTCATGCCGCCAACGCGCCGCTCGCGGTCCCACAGGCACGCGGCGATGCACGAGCCGAGCGTGGTGGTGACGAGCACGTCCTCGTCGTGCACGAAGAATTCGCCGGGCAGCACCTTCACGCTCTCCTTGCCGAAGTGGGCGTCCCAGAAGAAGAACGAAGCCTCGCCGGGCTTGCGCGGCCGCGCGCGCAGCCGATCCAGCCGCGCCTGCTGCGCGGCGGCGCCCACCGCAGGCACGGCCGGCGCGCGCGCGGGCGGGCCCGCGGGCAGCGCGGCGGTCGGGGAGGGCTGCGCGGAGGTCAAGGGGTGCTCGCGGAGAGGGCGAAGGGCGAAGGGCGAAGGGCGGAGGAAGAAGGAAGAAGGGCGGGTGAAGGGTGAAGGGTGAAGGGCCGATCGGCAGGGTCGGAGGTCAGCAACCGGCCGCGCTACACCCGCTCATAGACGGTCTTGCCGCGCAGGCGGAACAGCTCGCGCGCGTCGCTGAAGTTCTCGGAATGCCCCACGTACAGCAGGCCGCCGGGCTTGAGCACACCATGCATGCGCTGCAGCACGGCGCGCTGGGTGGTGGCGTCGAAGTAGATCATCACGTTGCGGCAGAAGATCACGTCGAACGGCGCGCCCAGCTTCGCCCAGTCGCCGTTGACGAGGTTGAACGGCATGAAGCGCACGAGCCGCGCGACCTCGGGCCGCACGCGGGCACGCCCCTGGTTGGCGCCGGTGCCGCGCTGGAAGAAGCGGCGCAGCCGCTGCTCGTCCAGGCCGCGCGCATCGGCGGCGTAGACGCCGCGCTCGGCGGTGGCGAGCACCTGGGTGTCGATGTCGCTGGCCATGATCTCCACGCGGGCTGCGCCGCCCAGTGTCTCGACCACGGTCATGGCCAGCGAGTAGGGTTCCTCGCCGGTGCTGGCCGCGCTGCACCACAGGCGCACGGGCTGCCCGGCGCCGGGCAGCGCGGCTCGGGCGCGCAGGTCGGCGGCCAGCAGCGGGAAGTGGTGCTCCTCGCGGAAGAACGAGGTCAGGTTGGTCGTCAGGCAGTTGACGAACTCCTGCAGCTCGCGCTCGGCCACGGCGCCGCCCGCGGCGAGCATCTCTTCCAGGTGCTGCAGGTAGGGCGCGAAACCGGCGTGGCGCGTGTCGCGCAGCCGCCGGGCCAGGCGGCCGTAGACCATTGCCTCCTTGCCCTCGGCCAGCGAGATGCCGGCATGGCGGTGGATGAGGCGGCGCGCGCGGTCGAAGTCGGCCCGCGACATCGTGAACTCGGTGTCGCCCGCGCGCGCAGCCAGCAGGATGGGTTCGGTCATGGGGTGCGGGTTCAGCGGTGCATGGGCGGGCCGGGGCGTGCGGCCCCTGCGGTGTTTTCGGCCACCGGGGCGCCGGCTCAAGGGCCAAACAGCGGGGCGAATGCCGGGCAGTTCCGCGCCGGCGCTGCCGATGGCCGCTGCTAGACTGCCCCGCAGCGGCCCGACGTGCCTGCCCCCGCGCGGCGGCACCGCACGGCGCGCCGCCGACGGCCCGCACCGTGACAACCGCCCCGCACTTGAAGAGCCCCGCCCCCGCCGCTGCCCCGACTGCGCTGCAGCTCGACCAGGCGCTGCAGCTGCTCACGCACGCCGGCCGCGCCGCGCCTGCCGGCGAGCCGGGCAGCGGGCCCTGGGTGCAGGGCCTCATCGACGCGCTGGTGGAGCTTTCCAGCCGTGACGCGCTGACGGGCCTGGCCAACCGCCGCGCCTTCGAGCTGGCGCTGGCGCGCGAAGCCGACCGCGTGGCGCGCAGCGGCGAGCCGGCGCTGCTGCTGGTGCTGGACATCGACCACTTCAAGCGCATCAACGACACCCATGGCCACGCCGCCGGCGACGAGGTGATCCGCGCCGTGGCGCTGGCGCTGCAAGACAGCGTGCGGCCGATGGACCTGGTGGCCCGCGTGGGCGGCGAGGAGTTCGCCATCATCCTGCCCAACTGCGGCGCGGCTTTCGGCGAGACGGTGGCCGAGCGCGTGCGCCGGCGCATCGAGTCGATGCCGGTGCTCATTTCCCGCGGCGGCCCGCCGGTGCCCGTGACGGCCAGCGTGGGCGGCGCCTTCGCGCCGCAGTGGGTGCGCTGCACGCCCGGGCTGTGGCTGGAGCGCGCCGACCAGCAGCTCTATCGCGCCAAGGCGCAAGGCCGCAACCTCGTGCGGCTGGAGCCCACCGCCAGCTCGGTGGTCAGCAGCGAAGAAAAGCGCCTGCTGTTCGATACCTTTCCGATGACGGACCACGAATGAGCCCCGCCCCCACGCCCGCGGCCACACCGGGGACGCCGGCCCAACCGCCCAACTCGGCCGCCCAGGCTGCGGCTGCCGGCACCGCGCCGGCGGCCCGGCCGCTGCAGCACATCGTCGCCATCACCAGCGGCAAGGGCGGCGTAGGCAAGACCTTCGCGTCGGCCAACCTGGCCGCGGCGCTGGCGCGTGCCGGCCAGCGCGTGCTGGTGCTCGACGCCGACCTGGGCCTGGCCAACCTCGACGTGGTGTTGAACCTGTACCCCAAGATCACGCTGCACGACGTGTTCACCGGCCGCCACACGCTGGAAGACGCCATCCTGCCGGCACCGGGCAACTTCTCGGTGCTGCTGGCCGGCTCGGGCATGGTCGAGTACTCGCGCATGACCGGCGAGGTGCGCGAGAAGCTGCAGTCGCTGGTGGCCGAAGTCGCGCCGCGTTTCGACCACGTGTTGCTGGACACCGGCGCCGGCATCTCCGACGTCGTGCTCTACACCGTGTCGCTGGCCGGCGAGGTGCTGGTGGTCGTCACGCCCGAGCCGACCTCGCTCACCGACGCCTACGCCACGATCAAGGTGCTGGCGCACACACAGGGCCGCCGCCGCGTGCATCTGCTGGTCAACCAGGTGCGCCGCCCGGGCGAGGGCCGCGGCGTGCGCAACCAGCTTCAGCAGGTGGTGGACCGCTACGTGAACCCGGCGCTCGATGTGCCGGTGCGGCTGGAGCTGATCGGCGAAGTGCCCGTGGACCCCGCGGTGCGCGAGGCGGTGCAGCGCCGCCAGCTGCTGCTGGAGTCGATGCCGGGCACCGCCGCCGCGCTGGCGCTGGTCAACGCCGCGGCGAAAATGCCGGGGTGAACGACCCCGCCTCCTCATCGCCCGCGGCGCGCCCGCCCGACCCGGAACCCGCCGCTGACCTCGGCGACTCCGGCCAAGCCGCAGCATCCGCGCCGGCGACCACCCCCTTCGCCCAGCTGGGCGGCGAGCCCGGCGTGCGCCGGCTGGTCGACCGCTTCTACGACCTGATGGAACTGGAGCCGGCCTACGCCGGCATCCGCCGCCTGCACCCGAGCACGCTGGACGGCTCGCGCGACAAGCTGCACTGGTTTCTGTGCGGGTGGCTGGGCGGCCCCAACCACTACATCGATCGCTTCGGCCACCCGCGGCTGCGCGCGCGGCACCTGCCCTACGCCATCGGCCTGGCCGAGCGCGACCAGTGGATGGCCTGCATGATGAGCGCGATGCAGGAAGAAGGCGTCGAGCCGGCCCTGGCCGAGCGCTTGACGGAAGCCTTCTTCGGCACCGCCGACTGGATGCGCAACCGATGACCGCGCGGGCGACCCACCACCCTTGTGCGGACCGGCCGGCAGGTTCTTCCGCATGCCCCGTGGAATCTCGCTTTGCGTGGCCACGCCGTGAAGGCCTGCGGGCCGCGCCATGGCAAGGCAGCTTGCGGCGCCTGGCGGCCACCGTGCTGGCCGTGGCGACGACGGCTTGCGTGGTGGTGCCCGCCACGCGCGACGTCTACGACCCGCAGTGCGGCCTGATGCGCCGCGAGGTTACGCTGGAGGCTGCCGTGATCGGCCAGTTCGGCAGCTGCTCGGGGCAGGACTGTGCGGCGCTGCTGGCGGCGCTGGGCATCGTGAGCGCTGCGACGCTGGTGGTCAGCGGCAGCCTGGCGGTGGTGGGCAACGTGGTGTATTGGCTGGAGCACGAGGCCAACTGCCGCAGGCGGCCCGCGGAGGCGGCGCCGGGCTGAGGGCTGCGGCGCCGGGCGCGCCCGCGATCACGCGCGGCTGCGCGGCGGGCCGCGCTCGCCATCATGCGCGGCGGGCCGCGCTCGCCATCATGCGCGGCGGGCCGCGCGTGGCTTGGGCAGCGGCAGGTCCACCAGCCGCTGCGACATCAGCTCGCGCAGGATGTCCAGCGTGGCCGGCTCCGTGCGCCGCGCCAATGTGACCAGGCCGAGGCGGGCCACGATGTCCAGCGCCGGCTGCAGCGGCAGCTCGACGAGGCTGGGCGCGCTGGCGCGGATGGACAGCAGCACCGCATCGCTGTGCAGCGCCACGTCCACCAGGCTGGCGATGTCTTCGCAGCGGATGTTCAGCGCCTGCTGCGGATGGGCCAGTGGCCCATAACGCTCGACCAGCAGCCGCGCCACCTCGGCCGACAGCGGGATGCTGGCCATCGGGAAGGCCGCCAGGTCGGCGAAGGCCAGGGCCGGCCGGCGCGCCAGCGGGTGCCGGGGCCGCACGAGGAACGCGCCGCGCATCTGGTGCACGCTGGAAACGGTGAGGTCGGGGGCCGGCTCCAGTGAACGCAGGTCGACCACCACCGCATCGAGCCCGCGTGCGCGCAGCCGCTGCACCAGCAACTCGGTGGCGCCGCGCGCGACCTCCACACGCCACTGCGGGCGGTGCTGCGCGGCCTCCAGCAGCAGCGGCGTCATCAGCATCACCGCAGGCCCCGAGCCCAGGCCCACACGCAGCGTGCCCTGCCGGCCGCGGGCCACGCCGCGGGTGTGTTCCTCGAGCTGCGCGGCCTCGAAGATCAGCTGCCGCGCGCGGCCCGTGACCTCGTGCCCCATCGGCGTGAGCTCGGCCCGCCGGCCCACGCGGTCGACCAGCGGCATGCCGAGCTGGCCTTCCAGTGCCTGGATGCTGCGTGAAAGCGCCGGCTGCGTCAGGTGCACCTTCTGCGCGGCCCGGCTGAACGAACCGCTGTCGGCCAGGGCGACGAGGTGGCGAAGCTGGACCAGGGTCAACATCGGGCCTCCGGCACGTTCATGAGCCAAACTCATCATAAAGCTCATAACAATGCATTGGACGCGCGATGGCGGCGTTCCTAGAGTCCGCGCCAACGAGGCCGTGCATGCGCCTCGGGCACCGACACCCCCTTTCAGGAGACAGACGCCATGCCCCAAGCCTCGACCCGCTTCACGCGCCGCGCCGCGCTGACGGCCGCCTTCGTGCTCACCGCCGGCAGCGCGCTGGCGCAGGGCGTCCCGGGCAAGCCGGTGACGCTGCTCGTGCCCTATCCGGCCGGGGGGCTTTCCGACGTGATCGCACGGCTGGTGGAAAAGCCGCTGGCCAAGTCGACCAACCAGCTGGTCATCGTCGACAACCTCGGCGGCGCCGGCGGTTCGATCGCCGCGCAGAAGGTGCTGGGCGCGCCGGCCGACGGCCAGCTCGTCTACCAGGGCTCGCCCAACGAGCTGATCCTCGCGCCGCTGGCCATGCAGGCCGTCAAGTACAAGAGCGAAGACTGGCGCATGGTGCAGATCATCGGCAGCTTCCCGATGGCTGTGCTCGCGCGCAAGGGGCTGGAGGCCAACACCGTCGACGAGCTGGTGGAGCTGGCCAAGAAGGCCGACGCCGCCGGCAAGCCGCTGACCTACGGCAGCGTGGGCATCGGTTCCTTCTACCACGTGGTCGGCGAGCACTTCGCGCAGACCATCGGCGTGAAGATGACGCACGTGCCTTACAAGGGCGGCGCGCCGATGCTGCAGGACATGGGCGGCAACCTCGTCGACCTGGCGTTCTTCGTCGTCGACTCGCGGCTGCCGGGCTTCGTCGACAAGGGCATGTTCAAGGTGCTGGCGACCATGGCCCAGCCGGGCAAGCCGGAGGCCAGGTTCCTCGAGAAGTACCCCAGCATCAACGAGAGCAAGTCGGTGAAGGACTTCGCGTTCGACACCTGGACCGGCTACTTCGTGCGCAAGGACACCCCCGAGGCCGTGGTGACGGCGCTGAACAAGCACCTGGCCACCGCGATGGCCGACCCCGAGGCGCGCAAGAAGCTGGAAGACCTGGGCGGGCGCGTGCCGCCGATGCTCTCGGTGGCCGACGCGCAGCGCGAGTACGAGCGCCAGACCGCGCGCTTCCGCGGCATCGCCAAGGGCATCAAGCTCGAGGCGCAGTAGATCGGCGCCTAGGCATCCGCCGCCGAGCCATCGTTCAGGGAGGCCCGGACCCCAACGACCGGACCTCCGCTTCCAGTGCAGGAGAGCGCCGCACCCCGCCCGGGCGTGCGGCCACCGAAGGCGCAACCTCCCATACACGCTCAGGTTCCGTACTGCACGAAATCATCGCCGTCTGGAGAGCCTGCAGCCCCTCTTGCCCCGCGCAAGGGGCCGCAGCACCGAAGGAGCAAGGCCGCACCCGAGCGGGGCGCGCGCCGAATCTCTCAGGTACCGAGGACAGGGGGAGCGGCACACGCAGGCCCGCCATACCGGCAGGCCGGCGTGCCACACCCGCTGCTTCTTCGAAGGACCTCGAGAAATGAAAGTGATCGTTCTGGGCGCCGGCCTGCTCGGCGTGACCTCCGCGTACTACCTGCGCCAGCTTGGCCACGACGTGACCGTGGTCGACCGCCAGGCCAGCCCCGCCGCCGAGACCAGCTTTGCCAACGGCGGGCAGATCTCGGTGAGCCACGCCGAGCCATGGGCCAACCCGAGCGCGCCGCTGAAGGTGCTGAAATGGCTGGGGCAGGAAGATGCGCCGCTGTTGTTCCGCCTGCGCGCCGACATGCGCCAGTGGCTGTGGGGCCTGGCCTTCCTGCGCGAGTGCACGCCGGCGCGCACGCGCCACAACATCGAGCAGATCGTGCGCCTGGGCACCTACAGCCGCCAGATGCTGCAGGAGCTGCGCATGGCGCGCGGCATCGAGTACGACCAGCGCACGCAGGGCATCCTGCACTTCTACACGAGCGAGCAGGAGTTCGCCGGCGCCGAGGCACCCGCCGCGCAGATGCGCGAATTGGGCTGCGACCGCCGCGTCATCTCCGCCGACGAGGCGGTGAAGCTCGAGCCGGCGCTGGCGCACATCCGAGCGCAGCTGGCCGGCGCCACCTACACGGCCGAAGACGAATCGGGCGACGCCAACCGCTTCGCGCGTGAACTGGTGGCGCGCTGCAGCGAAGACGGCGTGCAGTTCCTGATGAGCCACACCGTCACCGCGCTGCGCGAGGCCGGCGGCGCCCTCGATCATGTCGAGGCCACCGACAGCGAGGGCCGCTTCCAGCGCCTGCGCGCTGACGCCTACGTGCTGGCGATGGGCAGCCTCTCGCCGCTGTACGCCGCGCCGCTGGGCATCCGGCTGCCCATCTACCCGGCCAAGGGCTACTCGGTGACGATGCCGGTGAAGGACGCGAGCCGTGCGCACCAGGTCTCGCTGACCGACGACGAGTACAAGCTGGTGTTCTCCCGCCTCACCTCCAGCGGCGCGCCCGGCGCGCCGGGCAGTGACCGCCTGCGCATCGCCGGCACCGCCGAGCTCAACGGCTACGACCGCGACCTCAACCGCGCGCGCTGCGAAGCCATCGTGCGCCGCGTGGAAGAACTCTTCCCGGGCGCGGGCGACGCGACGCAGGCGCAGTTCTGGACCGGCCTGAGGCCGGCCACACCGAGCAACCTGCCGCTCATCGGGCGCAGCAAGCTGCCCAACCTGTTTCTCAACACAGGCCACGGCACGCTCGGCTGGACGCACTCGTGCGGCTCGGGCAAGAGCGTGGCGCTCATCGTCAGCGGGCTGGCGCCGGAAGTGGACTTCGCGTTCCAGGGCGCCGCGCCGCGGGGTGCGGCGGTGGCGGCGGTGCGGCCGGTGTGGGCCTGAGGGATATGGGTGCGGCGGGCCGGTGCCTCGAACAGGCAATTCACCCGAACGCCTCGCACACAGAAGTCCTGACGACCCCAGCTGGCCATCCCGCGGAAAGCTGCGGGTGATGCCAACGCTGCCGTCGCCGCAGCTGTCCACGACACTCCGCCGCAAAGGGCGCAATCAAGCTTGAGCACCGCCGCGATGAGCTCGCTGGCGGCGAACTACGTGGGGTTGCCGTTCTGACGTGGCGCAGGCGCTCTTTCGGCCCGATGGTGCGCCCTCGCCGAGTATTGTTCGAAGTGTCGCCGTCCTCAACGCGCGTACGTAAAGCTACCGTCGATCTCGCAGCAGTGAGCACTGCACTGTCTCAGTCGACTCGCAAGTGAGTGAGCCTTGGTCGCCAAGAAGACCAACGGTTCATCGTCTCTCATGCGGAAGTACCATTGAGCGGAGTCGTCTGCGACTTCGATTTCCTCGGTGTCCGAACCCGCCCAGACGCCGTAGAGTTCCGATGTCGGCAGCAGTTCTGTCATTGGTTCAGCGCCGCCAAACTTCCACCGCCGGACACTGGATGTTGCGGCGCCGTGATGGCAAAGCCAACTGGCAACGAGATCAGGGAGTACATGCCGCCCCTCAGTCAGGCGGCCGCTTTCGCGCGCGAGGCTTAGTGCCTGCAAGCTGTCCTCACAATCCAATGCGAGTTGAAGATCAGCAAAGCTTCGGATGCGCGTGTCGCCGTTTGCGGTCGTCAAGTACGCGTCTGACAACACTGCAAAGTACGACCACGCGTCGCCAAGAGGCATCACCTGTGAAACGGCCTTGAGCCGCCGAGACTGAGTCGAAGCAAACTTCAGTTCTAAGAACGGTGACATGGCGTGGCGCTTTGAGTTTACGGAAAGATGAACTTCTGCTCGCCCGCTTGAATCCGGGTTGTGCCGTCTGGCTTCATACGCAGTCGAAGCGGTGTTCCATCCTCCAATGCTCCTTCGACGCTACGGCCGCCGCCTGTTCTATCGCGGCCGATTGTTCGATTACCGACCCCCTTCACGTCGAATTCCCGAAAGAGCTCTTTTGCGCGCTCTCGTCCACCCTGGACCAAGATGTCCCCGCTACCCCTTGTCCGGCCAGCGGCGGCCGCCGCAAGGGCTTCAACACCCCTTGCCGCCGCGGCAACTCCCTTTGCTGTGTGAACAACCCCTTTGACAGGTGGCAGCACGGATGCGGCAGTTACCACACCGACTCCGACCGCCTCGATTTCGCGCCATGTTGGCGAAATCAGTGGTCCTGCTGGGGCGTTCGCTGCTGCGGCGGGAGGACGAGCGGCAGACGCCGGGGCGAGTCCGCGGACGCGCACGAAGTTCGGGTAGGCGCCATCACACTCACCAATCTTCGTGCCGGTACACGGCGCCCGTCCATCAGGATCGACGAAGAGGTATGGGTTGTTCTCAGCGTAGACGTATCGATTGAAGTGGTCTCCTGTCTTGGCATCTGCAGTCACCGGATCAACGCTGAGGAATCTCCCCACCAGCGGCTCATAGTACCGCTGCTGCATGTACACCAACCCGGTGTCCACATCATTCACGTGCCCCGTGAACCCCACCCCGTCCGGGTTCAGCGTGCCGGCCACGGCCGCTCCGTAGGGCTCGTACCGTGTTCGCGACCCGTTGATGAACTGGCCTGCGGTGCCGGTGCGCGCCACCGGTGAGCCCAGCGCGTCGACGTGCGCATAGCTGCGCCCGGTGACCGAGTTCTGCTCGGCCACCAGACGCTCGCCGAGGTAGATGTGGTTCGTCGCGCCCTGGGTCGGGTGCAGCGAGTACAGCAGCTTGCCGCTCGACCCGGAGATCTGGAACTTCCAGCTGCCGTCGTCGTAGGCCACCACGGTGCGGCGGCCATGCCCGTCGTAGTAGTAGCGCGCCTTGCCGGTGGCTTGCTGCAGCCGGTTGCCGATGTCGAAGTTGGACTCCAAGTCCAACTCCAGAACGAGTTGGAGCACAAGACCGAAGGGCTCGCGCTGACGCACGACACCTTCAGCCGCAACACCCGAGCCCAGCTCAAACAGCTCATCGAGGCGGTCAACCAGCTCATGGCACCGCCCGATCCGCCCAAGCGGCCTATCGGGTTCATCAGCCCCGAGGACAAGGGCAGCAAGAAGGCTCAGGCCAAGCGCAAGGAGTAATCAGCGCCCCAAGCCCGGGGGGCAAAAGGCAAGACCTGGTACCAGGCTCGCGATCGCCACGTGGTGCCAAGCTCGCTGCGGGCCTGCGGGCTGGGAGACCGTGGTCAGTGAATTCGTTCGAACCGGGAAGCTACTTTGTCGCCAACGGAACAGAAGGCGTGGAAGACGAAGTACGAGCCAACCGATTCCGCAACGACTAAAGCAATGTTCGTTGGCGAGTTAAATAGCGGCAAGCCGAATACCCCCGCGACACCAGCGGTGACAACCGGGGCAACAAACGGCCTGGCAAGCAGCCAACGCTTGGCAGATGGAGCGGAAGTCCATCCGCCCCATCGATAGCAGATCGCCATGAATACAGCGAGAAATGCTGTGGACGCTGCGGCGCTCAAGGGGTCTTGGAAGAAGAGACGAAGAACGTACTGCGCAACAAGAATGGACAGCAAGGTCTTCATTTGGATTCCTCCTTCTTGAGAGGCGCACTCTCAGCGGCCTTGCTGGGTGGTGGGGTCTTGGCGCCACCAAGCGCTGGTGTTGAGAGCGTAGTCTGATTGCCGGCTCCTTCTGCGGCATACGCGCCCGCTCCTGCTCCGAGCTTGGTTCCGGCGCTGCCGCCAACGCTGCCATCAGGGCTTGCGGTGACCTGTCCGCTGACTGATGGCCCTGCGCCAACGCCAGCTTCAGCGGCCCGATACGGAGAGGTGCCCGATTGCATCGGTCCTTCGGTCTTGCTGCCGCCAACCACGACACCACCGCCAACGAACAATCCCTTGCCGCTCAACTCATTTCCTGCCACCGAAAGTGCGATCTGCGGATTTGAGAGATTTACGGAAGCACCGAATGAAACTGAGAAACCTTGCATCTCCTTTCCGGAGCTTCCAGTAACGCCAAGGCCGGTTCCCTTGAAGAGGGTAAAAGAGACTCCACTGTTGAATACGTAATCTCTCCCATCCGGGTCAACGAACAAATACGGGTTGTTGTTGCCGTAGACATAACGGTTGAAGCTCCGGCCAGACTTTGCATCCGTTGTGACCGGATCGACGGACAAGAACCTCCCCGCAATCGGCTCGTAATACCGCTGCTGCATGTACACCAACCCCGTGTCCACATCATTCACGTGCCCCGTGAACCCCACCCCATCCGGGTTCAGTGTGCCGGCCGCGGCCGCTCCGTAGGGCTCGTACCGTGTTCGCGACCCGTTGATGAACTGGCCTGCGGTGCCGGTGCGCGCCACCGGTGAGCCC
>JAEUPC010000167.1 GCA_016789865.1 Rubrivivax sp. | reverse complement strand
GGTGGGGCCGACTTCGCCGCCCATCATCATGCCGAGGTCGGCCTTGACGTAGGTGCACACGTCCTCGCTCTGGCCGTCGCGCTCGGCGTCCATGATCATCTTGCCGCTCTTCTTGCGCATGCCGTTCTGCAACGCATTCGTTTCCGGCAGGCTGCGTGCGAAGTCGAAGCACATCAGCAGCTCGTTCAGGTTGCCCGGCACGAAGGTGGCCGAGACCTTGCGGCCCTGCTGGCGCGCGGTGGCCAGCTCCATGTAGTTCTTGTTGATGAGCTCCTTCTGCAGCCACATCGCGTCTTCTTTCTGGACGTTCTGCGGCTTCTTCGTCGAGGCGGGCATCACGATCGGGGTGTTCATGTCAATGGTCCATTCCGCGCTAGGCGTTTCAGAGGGCGCGACACAGCCAGGCGGCCGCCGCGGATCCGGCTTGGCCGGGCCACTGGCGGCGCCCCCTCGAGGGGGACGCTCCGCAGCCGCTTCGGGGGTGGGTCATGCAGCACTCCAGAGCTTGATCGAATCGGCGAAGGTGCCCGCCTGCTCCCGAATGGGGGCCATCTGGCCGGTGTTCTCGGCGTACTTGAACGCCGTCTGCGGGATGCCATGCTTGGCGAGCACGTCCTGCAGCATCGGCCGCTCCAACAGCGCGGGGTCGCAGAACGACGGCGCGGCGAACACCACGCCCTCGGCGCCGCGCGTCTTGACCTGCTTGACGAGGAAGATGCCCTTCTCCTCGCGCTTGGCGTCGTACTTCGCGGCGGTGGAAGCCGAGCGGTGCAGAAAGGCCTTGGCCAGCTCGGCCAGTGGGTCGCCGTTCGTCGGCACCTCGTCCAGCAACCAGCGGCCCACCAGCATGAAGTCGTCGTCGACAACGTAGCAGCCGGCCATCTCGATGGACTTGATCAGCGCCAGCGGCGGCTGCTCGCAGAAGGTGCCGGTGAGCACGACGCGCGCGTTGTCGCGCTTGGGCCGCTGCAGTTGCTCGGCTGCCACGAGGTACTGCCGCACGAGCGCGGTGTGCTCCTCCACCGGCAGCACCATGCCGGCGCGCTGCAGCAGATAGATCTCGGAGGTCGGTGCCTGCCACGGCTTGGCGGCACGGTAGGCGTAGAGCTCGCGCAGCGCCGCGCGGTTGTCGTTGTAGGCGGCGATCGAGGCGTTGAGTTCCGCGTCGGTGATCGGCGCGCCGCGCATCCGGCCGAGGTCGTCGCGGATGTGCTGCATCTCCTGCACGTAGAAGCGCCCGCCGATCTCGTCGTCGTAGTTCTGCGGCACGTCGACATAGCGCACGTACTTGCCGGGGAACAGCAGCTGCCACATGCCCGAGAGGTTGCGGATGACGTCGCAGATGCTCGGGAAGAGCATGCCGTCCAGATCGTTCAACCGGCCGGTCAGCCCGAGCTCGATGGTCGAGCGCGGGATGCGGCAGATGTAGCTCTGGTAGTAGGCGTCGCCCTGGATGACCTCGATCTGGTCGCCCCCGCCGAGGATGCCTACCGGCAGCATGCCGGCGGCGTGGATGATCTCGCGCGGCACGTACACCGGCATGTAGCCGATGGCCTTGCGGCCGGGCCGGGCCTCCTTCCACTGCTTGACGGCAGTGAAGTGCAGGTCCTCGAACAGCGCTTCGCAGCGCTGCACGATCTTCAGGACTTCGGGTTGTGGCGCGTCCATGTCGCTGGGGCTCCAGTCACGGAAATTGAGGGGCCGCGGTTTCAGCGGTGCTGCCACAGCGGCGTGCGCTTGGCGAGGAAGGCCGCCAGACCTTCGTTGGCGTCGTGGGTCTTCATCAGGCGCTCGAGATAAAGGCGCTCGACTTCGGCCAGCCGCGCGCGCAGCTCGCGCACCCGGGGCGCGCGCACGGCGCTCACGGCCTGGGCCAGCGCCGCGGCGCTGCGGCCGGCGAGGTGCTCGTCGAAGTACGCCAGCGCCGCTGCTTCGGGGTCATCGGCCAGCGCCTGCACGAGGCCGATGGCCAGCGCCTGCTGCGCGGCGATGCTGCGGCCGCTGAACAGCAGGTCCTCGGCCGCCGCGGCGTTGATGCGCCAGGGCAGCAGGCACGAGGCGGCCGGCGCGAACACGCCCAGCTTGATCTCGGGCTGGCCGAACTGCGCAGAAGGGGACGCGAAGATCGGCCCGCCGGCCAGCGCGATCTCGAGCCCTCCGCCCAGGCACTGGCCACGCACGGCGACGAGGATGGGCGCCGGGAACTCGGCCATCGCGAGGATCAGCGCGTGCAGGCTGGCGAGCATCGCCGCGCAGCGCTCGGCCAGGTGCTCCTCGACGCTGGCACCGAAGCTGAAGTGCGGGCCTTCGGCGTCGAGCAGCACGCCGCGCAACGGTGCGGCGCGGTGGGCGTCGAACGCGGCGTGCAGCGCGGCGATCATCGCGGCGTCGCAGAGGTTGGCCTTCGGCCGGTTCAGGCGCAGGCGCAGCAACGCGCCTTCGCGGTCTGGCCAGACGCGCAGGCAATCGGTGGAGGTGTCGGCCACGGTGGTCACCTCGTGTCGGTGGCGGGTTCGAAGGCGGGGGTGACGTGGTCGGTGTCAGGCTTGTTCAAGCGTCAACACTCAGGCCGCCCGCTTCGCCTTGGGCTGGATCTCGTCGTGCAGCGGCCCGACCCAGCTCTGCCCCGCCGCCAGCTTCTGCCTGAGCAGCACGAAATCGACCTCGCGATCATCCTTGCTGCCCTCGTTGAACGCGGTGAAGCCCGAGCGGGCCTCGGTCATCATGTTCAGCGCCAGCCAGGCGCGCGCGTTCTCCTTGTTGCGGTTCCACGCGTCGAGCTTGGGCTTGCGCAGCTCTTCGAGCGTCTTGGTCGTGCAGTCGGGGAAGGTGAGCAGGATCTTGGCGCAGAGCTCCTCGACCTTGGCGTCGAGCAGCGACAGGTCCACGGTGCCGCGCTTCATCAGCGCCTTGCCTTCGTCGAGCGCAGCGCCGGTCTTCGGCTCGCCGTAGCAGAAGCGGCCGAACTCGTCCGTCGTGCGCTGCGTCTCCACCGTCGGGTTGGCGACGAACTTGCCGTCCACCTTCAGCGCCGGCACGAGGTCGGTGAGCACGCCCATGTGGTAGGCCTTGTGCGCGCTGAAGGGCTCGCACAGCACGCAGGCGGCCATCGCGCGTTCGGCGCCCACGATCACCGGCAAGAAGTCGGTGGCACCGCCGATCGGTGCGCTGCCATGCTTGGGGCCAGCCTGGCCGAAGCGCGCGAGGTCCTGCGCGACGCTGAAGTCGCAGGCCATGCCGATCTCCTGCCCGCCGCCGATGCGCATGCCGTTCACACGGCTGATCACCGGCTTGTCGCAAGCGAGGATGGCGCTGACCATGTCGTTGAACAGCCGCATGTACTGTCGGTACTCCTGCGGGTGGCCGGCGTAGTACTCGGCGTACTCCTTGGTGTTGCCGCCGGTGCAGAAGGCCTTGTCGCCCACACCCGTGAAGACCACGCAGTTCACCGCGCGGTCGTTGCTCGCCCCGCGCATGGCCAGGATCACGCCCTTGACCATGTCGGTGGTGTAGCTGTTGAACTGGCTGGGGTTGTCGAGCCAGATCCAGGTGTTGAACAGGCCCGGCACCACGGTGCCGTCGGGCTTCCTCGCCGGGCGCCGCTCCACCTTGACGCCGGGCTTGCGGGTGTCGTCGACGAGGTCGTGATTCTTGAAGTCTCGTGGGGCGTTCATGGCATTCAACTCCGAAGGGGGCTCCAGCGGTCAGGGAACCAGGATGGCGCGGCGCGTGATCTCGCGCGCGTGCACGGCGTGGAAGACGTGGTTGATGTCGGCCAGCGGGTGGGTCTCGACGAACGGGGCGAGCTTGACCTTCCCGTCGAGCACGAGGTCGAGCGCCGCGGGGTAGGCCTCCGGCGGGCAGCCCCAGTTGCCGATGGCGCGCGCGTCGAAGGCCATCAGGTTGGACAGCCGCACCTCGACCTTGTCCATCGTGAAGCCCACCACCGACAGCGTGGCGCCGTGCACGAGCAGGTTGAACGCGGTGGTCTGGCCCGCCGCGGTGCCCGAGCACTCGAAGATCTTCCATTCGGTGCTGCGCAGGCCGCGGCCCTTGGCGAAGTCGGCCACCGCCTTCTTCAGCGCCTTCGCATCGAGGTCGCGCGCATTCAGCGTGAGACCGGCGCCGCCGTCGCGCGCGATGGCCTCCAGCTTGCGGGGGTCGACGTCCACCGCCACCACCTCGGCGCCGAAGGCGTGCGCCACCTGCACGCAGTAGCCGCCGACGCCGCCGGCGCCGATGACCACCGCCAGAGCTCCCGGCACGACCCCGGCCCGCTTCACCGCCTGGTACGGCGTCGTCAGCGCGTCGGCGACGATCGAGACCTGCGGCAGCGTCAGCCCCGCGGCCGCGAGCCGCTGCTCGTCCACCGGGCACAGCCCGCGCGAAGGCACGACGATGTGCGATGCGAAGCCGCCCTGGATGTCGTTGCCCGGCATCTTCTGTGCGCGGCAGATGGTTGACAGGCCGCGCCGGCACAGATCGCATTCGCCGCAGGGCAGCACGGCCGGCACGATGACGGCGCGGCCGGCCCACTCGGCAGCGCCGGCACCCCATGCCACCACATGCCCGCTGACCTCATGCCCCAGCGCCAGCGGCAGCGGCTGGTTGGTGCGCACGCCGTCGTAGTAATAGCCCAGGTCGGTGTGGCACACGCCGCAGCCGGCGACCTTGACCACCACCTCGCCGGCGGCCGGCTCGGCGCTGAAGTCGGCCCGTTCCAGGGGCGCGCCGGCGGCCATCATCAGCCAGCGGTGGGCAGCAATCGGCGGGGTGCTGGGCATGGCGGCTCCTCAACGGCATCAGGACTTACCCGTAAATCGGTACCTGAATACCGATTTAGGCTCATTCTGGCGGCCGCCGTGCCAGAAACCTTGATCTAGAGCAGGGACGGCGCACGCCCGCGCCGTTTCACTGGGGGCCATTCGAGAGTCGGAACCGCGCACACGACCATGACCGCCCACCCCCCGTCGCCGCCGCCTTCGACAACGGCCGCCGCGCGCAGCTTCTCCGTGGCCGTGGCCGGCAGCGGCGGCGCCGGCGTGATGACCGCCGGCGAGTGGCTGCTCGACGCCGCCGCCCGCGCCGGCCTGTTCGGTCTGATGGTGCGCACCAGCGGCCCGCAGATCCGCGGCGGCGAGGCCGCTGCGTTGCTGCGCCTTTCGACGCAGCCGGTGGCCACGCTGGACGATCGCTTCGACCTGCTGGTGGCCATCGACTGGTTGAACCTGAACCGCTTCGCCGACGAGATACCGCTCGCGCCCGCGAGCCTGATCGTCGGCGACAGCGACGCCGGCGAGCCGCCGGCCTCACTCGTGCAGACCGGCGCGCGGCTGGCAACCCTGCCGATGAAGAAGGTGGCCAAGGCCGCCGGCGGCGGCTGGGTGAACATGATCACCCTGGGCATCGCCGGCGCCTGCGCCGGAGTCCCGGCCGCGGCGCTGGAGGCGGCACTGCGCGCAAACTGGAAGCGGGGCGCCGACGCCTTGAACGCCAACCTGGCGGCCCTGGCGCAGGGCCTGGCGCTGGCCCAGACGCTGCCCGCACTCGACAGCACGCTCGGCACCGCCGTGGCGGCGGCGGCACCGACGGCGCCCGAGCGCCAGGCGCCACGCTGGCTGCTCTCGGGCAACGAAGCCGCCGGCTTCGGCGCGCTGCGCGCCGGCGTGCGCTTCGTCGCCGCCTACCCGATCACCCCGGCTACGGAAATGCTGGAGTGGATGGCGCCGGCGCTGGCGCGCGTGGGCGGCACGCTGCTGCAGGCCGAGGACGAACTGGCGTCGATCAACATGATCATCGGCGCCAGCTACGGCGGCGTGCCCTCGCTTACCGCCACCGCCGGGCCGGGGCTGGCACTGATGGCCGAAGGCATCGGCCTGGCGGTGGCCGCCGAGGTGCCGATCGTCGTCGTCGACGTGATGCGCGGCGGCCCCTCCACCGGCATCCCGGCCAAGAGCGAGCAAAGCGACCTGTCGTTCGCCGTCGACGGGCTGCATGGCGACGCGCCGCGGCTGGTGCTGGCGCCCACCTCGATCGGCGACTGCCTCACCACCACCGAGTGGGCGGTGCAGCTGGCCGAGGCGCTGCAGGCGCCGGCGCTCGTACTCAACGACCAGTTCATGGGCCAGTCGCGCGCGGTCATCGAGCGGCCGACCTGCGCCGCCCAGCCCGCGCAGCGCCTGTGGGCCCAGGCGCGTGGTGAACCCGGCGCCGGCGGCGAGCCCTACCGCCGCTATGCCGACACCGACAGCGGCGTCTCGCCGATGGCCCGCCCCGGCACGCCGGGCACCACCTACACCGCCGACGGCCTGGAGCACAACGAGCGCGGCATCCCCAGCAGCGGCGCGGCCGACCACCGCCGGCAGCTCGACAAGCGCGAGCGCAAGCTCGCGAAGCATGACTACGGCGCGCGCTGGGCGGATGTCGAGGGGAGTGTCGATGGGACCGATCTCGCCGTCATCACCTTCGGCTCCACCACCGGCGCGGTGCGCGAGGCGGTGGCCCGCGCCGCGGCCGAGGGCGTGGCGCTGCGGCTCGTGGCGCTGCGCCTGCTGGCGCCGCTGAAGCCTGAGCTGATGGCCGCGGCGCTGGCCGGCGTTCGCGAGGTGCTGGTGGTCGAGCAGAACCACGGCGGGCAGTTGCTGCGCTACCTGCGCAGCCGCATCGACCTGCCCGGCCGCCCGCGTGGCCTGCACCGCGCCGGGCCCCTGCCGCTGCGGCCCGGCGAATTGACCCAGGCCTTCGTCGACTGGGCGCGCGCGGGTGCGCAGGCGACCCCGGCGCGCGAGGAGGCGCACGCATGAACGACTTGACCTCACCGCCGGACCTTCCGGCACCGGGTTGCGGCCCGGCCGGCCCGGCCATCCCGGTGTTCGCCGCGGCCGACTACAAGAGCGACTACAAGCCCATCTGGTGCCCGGGCTGCGGCGACTACACCGTGCTGTCGTCGCTGACCAAGGCGCTGGCCATGCTGCAGCGCCCGCCGCACGAGGTGGCGGTGGTCTCGGGCATCGGCTGCAGTTCGCGCATTCCGGCGTACACGCAGTGCTACGGCTTCCACGGCGTGCACGGCCGCGCGCTGGCCGCCGGCACCGGGCTGAAGGTGGCGCGGCCCGACCTCACGGTGATCGTCACCGGCGGCGACGGCGACGGCTACTCGATCGGCGGCAACCACTTCCTGCACGCCTGCCGCCGCAACGTCGACCTCACGTACATCGTGATGGACAACCACGTCTACGGCATGACCAAGGGCCAGGCCTCACCCACCACCGAACCCGACTGGGACAACAAGCTCTCGCCGGGCGGCACCGGCATCCGCAGCTTCCACCCGCTGGTCATCGCGCTGGCCTCGGGCGCCAACTTCGTGGCGCGCGCCTTCTCCGGCGACCCCAACGGCACCGCCGAGATCATCGCGCAGGCCATCCGCCACCCCGGCTTCTCGTTCGTCGAGATCCTGAGCCCGTGCGTCACCTTCCGCCCTGAGCAGCGCGGCTGGAAGGAGCTCGTGCACAAGGCGCCGGTGCACGAGACCGACGACCCCGCACGCGCCGCGCGCCGCATCATGACCGACGACGGCTTCAACCTCGGCGTGCTGTACGCGGGCAACCGCCCCGTCTACGCGCGGCCGGCCACGGCCACGGCCACGCCCGCCGACCTGGAAGCGGAGTTCGCGGCATGAGCGCGCCGGGCCGTCCCCAAGCGCTCATGCCGGAGCGCTTCAAGCGCGCAGGCTCCACATTGAGCGCGCCGGGCCGCCCCCAAGCGCTCATGCCGGAGCGCTTCAAGCGCGCAGGCTCCACCTTGCGCGCGCCGGGCCGTCCCCAAGCGCTCATGCCGGAGCGCACAGCGCAAAGGCCAATCCAATGAACACACCCAAGACCCTGGAAGAACTGATGGCCCAGGCGCTCGAGATGGAGCGCGAGGCGGTGGCGCGCTACACCGAACTGGCCGACATGATGGAAGTGCACAACAACACCGAGGTCGCCGCGCTGTTCCGCAAGATGGCCGAGTACGAGGGCCACCATGTGGCGCAGATCCTCGCCGAGATGGGCTGGGCCGACGACCGCGGTGCACCGCGCAGCGCCGGCGCCTGGGCCTCGCCCGAAGCCCCCGAGTCCGTGCCGATCGACGAAGTGCACTACCTCATGCACCCGTGGCACGCGCTGCACCTGGCGGCCGAGGCCGAGGAGCGCGCGGTCAACTTCTTCGACGCGCTGGCGCGCACCACCGAGATCGAACCCATCCGTCGTGCCGCTCTGGAGATGCACGCCGAGGAGGTGGAGCACCTCGAACTCGTGCGCGCCTGGATGGCGAGGTTCCCCAAGCCCGACGACGACTGGGCCGCCGACCCCGACCCCGCACGGCACGTCGACTAGCGCGACAGGTCGAGACCTCCGCGCCCCCATCACCACCCGAGGAGAAGCCACCCATGCGCACCCTGTTGCCCGCCGGCTGGAAGGAGCCCGTCGGCTACAGCAACGGCATCGAAGTCGACGCCGGCCGCATCGTCTACCTCGCCGGGCAGGTGGGCTGGAATGCCGAGCAGGTGTTCGAGTCCGAGCACATCGTGCCGCAGTTCGAGCAGGCGTTGAAGAACATCCTCGACGTGCTGGCCGAGGCCGGCGGCCGCCCGCACCACATCTGCCGCATCACCGCGTTCTGCATCGACCGCGCCGGCTACCTCGCGGCGCGCAAGGAACTCGGCGCGGTGTGGCGGCGGCTGATGGGGCGCCACTTCCCGGCGATGAGCATGATCTTCGTCGCCGACTTGCTGGACCACCCGGCCAAGATCGAACTCGAAGCGACCGCGGTGCTGCCGCGCGTGCCGTCACCGCCGGCGGCGTGAGCCTCGCGCAGCGCATGGCACGCAGGGTGGCCCGGTGGGCGCACCGTGCCGCCCGCCGGCGCCCGAGGGTGCCTGCGGTGTCGCGCGCAACCCGGCGGGTCGCGGGATGAGCGAGTCGCACGACGCACTGCTGCAGGCGCGCGAGCTGCACGCCTGGTACGGCTCGAGCCACATCCTGCATGGCGTGGACCTGGACATCGGCCGCGGCGAGACCGTGGGGCTGCTGGGCCGCAACGGCATGGGCAAGAGCACGCTCATCCGCACGCTGCTGGGCCACGTGCGGCAGCGCGAAGGCCGCATCGTCGTGCGCGGCCACGATGTTTCGCGCGCCCGGCCGCATGCCGTGGCGCGCCTGGGTGTGGCCTACGTGCCCGAAGGCCGCGGCATCTTCCCCAACCTGAGCGCCCGCGAGAACCTGGTGATGGCCGCGCGGGCCGGCGTCGACGGGCGGCGCGACTGGACGCTCGAGCGCGTGCTGGCCACGTTTCCGCGGCTGGCCGAGCGGCTGGGCCACCCGGGCGGGCTGCTCTCCGGCGGCGAGCAGCAGATGCTGTCCATCGGCCGCGTGCTGATGACCCACCCGCTGCTCATCATCCTGGACGAAGCCACCGAGGGGCTGGCGCCGCAGATCGTGAGCGAGATCTGGGCGGTCATCGAGACCATCCGCGCGCAGGGCATCGCCACGCTGATCGTCGACCGCGACTACCGCCGCGTGGCCGCCGGCGCCGACCGGCTGGTCGTGCTGCAAAAGGGCAGCATCGTGCTGGAGGGCGTGGCGGCCGAGCTGCGCGAGGGAGACCGGCTCGCCCAGTGGCTGGGGGTCTGAGCCAGCCCGAGCTCGGCGCCGGCATGGCAGGCGCCGGGCGGTCGGCTGCGGACCTTGCCCTGGCTCAATCTCCCGTCATTGACGGCGCGGCATAACCCTTCCATGGCTGATGCAACGGGAAGGACGCGGATTG
Organism: Rubrivivax sp.; assembly: GCA_016789865.1. GTDB lineage: Bacteria > Pseudomonadota > Gammaproteobacteria > Burkholderiales > Burkholderiaceae_C > Rubrivivax. The sequence continues at coordinate 12,415 of JAEUPC010000167.1, read as the reverse complement.
CGGCGCTGGTGGTCGCCGCCGCAGCAGGCGGACTGGCCGGCTGCCCGGTGCAGGTGCAGAACCTGCGACCGGCACAGGAACTGGCCGCGCAGCAGAACACGCCACCGGGTTCGGTCTACCTCGGTTGGCGCGTGTACACCGAGAAGTGCGCGGCCTGCCACGGCCCCGCCGCTGGCGGCACCGCACAGGCGCCCGAGCTCACCACGCGCATGGCCGACATGAGCCCGCGGCGATTCGCCCATCTCGTGCTCTTGCGCTACGACCTCGATGCATCAGCGGCACCGGCCACACCGGCCGGACCGGCCCGCGCACGTGACGACGCAGCCGAACGTGACGCACGCGACGCGCGCATCGACGACATCCTGCAGCGGCGCGAACGCGCGTTGCAGATGCCCGCGTGGCAGGGCGAGCCGCGCGTCAACGCACACATCCTCGACCTCTATGCCTACCTGGCGGCGCGTGCCGAAGGGCGGCAGGGCCCGGGTCGCCCGCCCCCGTAATTGCCGGCCGCAGCGGCACGCTGCCCCGTGACCCCTGCTGTCGCATGCCAACCCCCCGCAACCCGCCCGAGCCGGCTACGATGACCCTCACCCGATCAGACACCGATAGAGCACGGAGATCTGTCATGGCGAAGCGCGCCACCTCAGCGCCCGAGCGGCGCCAGAAAGCGCTGCGGCCCCTGGGCGCCGCGCGCGTCATCCCCGAAGGCCCCGCCGCGCCGCTGCTGGGCGAAGGCTTGGTCGAGCACCCCGACGGCTGGTACTGGGTGGCCCCCGACGGGCGCCAACAGTTCGGGCCGTTCGAGTCGTGCTCCATGGCCCGCGCCGACCGCGACCGCGCCAGCGAAGAGGCGGTGGACGAGGCCGAATCCGAGCGCGAGGCCGAGCTGGACCTCGGTGTGTCCGACGCCATCCACGCCGACTTCGATTCGCCCAGCGAAAGCGACTACGAGTCGCGGCCCGACTACTGACGCGGCGGCGCGCCGCGGCCCCACGGCCCAGGGCCCGTTCTGAGCGGGGCGACGGCCGTCGCGTGGAGCGACCCGCCCGCTGTCATGGCACCCACCCCGCACCGCACCCGCTGGCTGGCCCGCCTGAACCCCCGCGTCATCCTGACGGCCGGGGTGACGCTGGCGCTGTCGCTGGGCGTCGGCGCGGTCGTCGCCTCCGTGGTGCTGTGGCGCGACATGGTCGCCGAGAGCGAATCCGATGTGCGCCGCCTCGTGCGGCTGCTGGCCGAGCACGCCGCCCGCACCATCGAGCCGGTGGACCGGGCCATGCTCGCGGTGCAGCAAGGGCTCGAGAAGGAAGGCTACGGGTACACGCGGATCGCCCCGGAACGCATCCGCGAGCTGGCCCGTTCCAAGGCGCTGGCCGGCACGCAGCTGCTGCGCCTGGTGGTTTCCGATGCCGACGGCTGGCTGGTCGCCATGTCCGACCGCGACGAGCTGCCGCGGCCGATGCGCATCACCGACCCCTGGTTCGAGGCCCTGCGCAAGCGCCCGCCGGCCGAACTGGTGTTCAACCCGCCACAGGTCTCACGCATCACCGGGGAGCCGGTGGTGCCGCTGGCGCGCGCCATCGTCGACCCGGCCAGCGGCGCCTACCTCGGCGCGGTGACCGCCGCCCTCGACCCCGCCGAGTTGCAGCAGTTCTACGAGGCGGCCCGCGTGACGCCGGAGTGGACGCTGGCCCTGCTGCGCAACGACGGCGCCCTGCTGTCACACACGCAAGCCGACGCCCGGTGGCCGACCCTGGTCGGGCTGCTGGGCACCGGCGCCACCGAGCTGGTGCGCTGGGGGGCCGACCCCGACGGCCGGCTGCTGCTGGGCCTGCGCCGCGTGGGCCATTGGCCGCTGGTGGCCGCGGTGTCGGTGGAGTCGGAACTGGTGGTCGCCGCCTGGCGCCAGCGCATCCTGGCGATGGCGTCGTTCACGGTACCGGCGGCCGCCGGCGTGCTGCTGCTGGCCTGGCTGGGCGCCCTGTCGGCGCAGCGCTCACGCGGGCTGTCGCACACGCTGGACGTGGCCGAGGCGCGCTACCAGGCGCTGGTGGACAGCAGCCCCGACGGTATCCTGCTGGCCACCGAGGGGGTGGTGCAGTACGCAAACCGCGCAATGCTGCGCCTGGCCGGCGCCGACACACCGGCCGGGCTGGTCGGCCGCCGCGTCGACGAGCTGCTCGACGGCACCGAGCGCTACCACCGCAGCGCCGAGTTCGACGGCCCGCCGCAAGACCAGGTGGTGCGCATCGAGCACTTCCTGCGTCCGCTGGCCGGCCCGGTGCTGCCGGTGGAGACGCTGATCGCCGGCGCACCGCCCGGCGGCGACCGCACGCTGCAGATCGTGGTGCGCGACATCTCGGCGCGCAAGCGGTTGGAGCACCAGCTCGAGGCCAGCCGCCGCGAGGTGGAGAGCCTGGCGATGGCCGCGGAGATGGCCCGCGAGCGCGAGAAGCGCCGCATCGCACGCGAGCTGCACGACGAACTCGGCCAGGTACTCACCGTGCAGCAGCTGGATGTCGAGATGCTCGCCGTTGAAGCGGCGTCACGGCCCGAGCTGGCGCAGCGCATCGATGCGCTGCGCAGCCGCATCGACGACGCGCTGGCCGTCACGCGGCGCATCTCGGGCGACCTGCGGCCACTGGTGCTCGACGACCTGGGCCTGGTGGCCGGGCTGGAGTGGCTGGTCGGGCAGGCCGGCACGCACGGCGGCCTGGAGGGCCGGCTCGAAGTGCATGGCGACCCGCAGCGCATCTCCGACGACGTGTCGACCACACTGTTCCGCATCGCGCAGGAGAGCCTTACCAACGTGATGCGCCACGCCCAGGCGCGCCACGTGCAGGTGGCGCTGGCCGCCGACGACGAGGGTGTCGAGCTCACCGTCACCGACGACGGCCGCGGCATCGAGCAGCCGCGGCGCCGGCGCGGCCTTGGCCTGCGCGGCATTGCCGAGCGGGTGCGGCTGCTCGGCGGCCGTTTCGACGTGGCCGACTCGGCGCAAGGCGGCGGCACCCGCGTGGCCGTGCGGCTGCCGCTGCGCGTGCTGCCTGCCGAGGCCACCGACAGCGCGCCCCAGGAACTGCGGGCATGAACGGTCCGCGCCGCTTCCAGGCGTTCCTCCCTCTGCGCGCGGTGCCAAGGGGGCCCGATGGGTGACCCGGGCAGCCCAGCCGGCGGCAACGCGGGCGACGCTCTCCCCGGCTCGGGTGCGGATGCGGGCATGGGCGGCGCCCGGCGCATCGTCATCGCCGACGATCACGCCCTGTTCCGCGACGGCATGCGCCAGCTGCTCACGCGCAGCGGCGAGTTCCAGGTTGTCGGCGAGGCCGGCGATGCCGGCGAGACGATGCACGCCGTGCGCTCGATCGACTTCGATGTGCTGATGCTGGACCTGTCGATGCCCGGGCGCAGCGGTGTCGACCTGATCCGCCAGGTCAAGGCCGCGCGCCCCGCGCTGCCGGTGCTGGTGCTGACGATGCACGCCGAAGACCAGTATGCGGTGCGCGCGCTGGCGGCAGGCGCTTCGGCCTACCTGACCAAGGGCGTGCGCGCCGAGGTGCTGCTGCAGGCGCTGCGGCGGCTGGCCGCCGGCGGCCGGTACATCGGCGACACGGTGGCTGAGCTGCTGGCGCAGCAGATCCAGCCCAACGGCGAGCGGCCGACCCACGGCAGCCTGTCGGACCGCGAGTTCCAGATCCTGCATGCGCTGGTGGAAGGCGAGTCGGTCTCGGCCATCGCCGAGCGCCTGCACCTGAGCGTGAAGACGGTGAGCACGCACAAGGCCAACGTGCTGCGCAAGCTGAACTGCGCCACACTGCCCGACCTGGTGCGCTACGCCATCGCCAACGGCATCGGCGGCAGTGCCGGCGGCGGCGAATAGGGCGCGCCACCGAGCGTCGGCACGTGCGATCGGGGCGGGCCCTCGCTGGCCCTCGCTGGCCCTCGCTGGCCCTCGCTGGCCCTTGCTGGTGCTTGCGGTGCTGCCGGCGCCCGCCGCCACCGGCGGTTTCGGACTCCTCCGAGCTCAACGCCGGAACCCACCGCTTGACCCTCGGCCCTTCGGCCGCGCAGAGTGGGCGTTGCCGGCGATGCGCTCGCGCTAGCTAGCGGGCACACGTCAGGCATCCAGCTTCGGGAAGGAGGCACGCCGAATGACCGAGAACACCACCGCCGCCAACACACCGCCATTCGGGCTGCCGCTGCCCGACGCGGGCACGGTGCTGCGTTCCTGGCAGGACGCGCAGGCGCCGTGGCAGGCGCTGTGGGCGACTCAGTGGCAGGCGCAATGCACCGAGACGGCCACCAGCGTCGCACGCGAGGCCTGCCGTGCCGGCCTGCAGATCGCCGAGCAGGCCGCCGGCCACACCAGCCGCTGGTTCGCTGCCGTCGGCGAGCGCACGCAGCAGCTGGCCCGCGCCGCCGAAGCCTCGGCACGCAAGGCGGCCGGCGCCGCCGACGCGGCGGCGCTGTGGGGCGCCGAGTGGGACCTGATCAACGAGTCGGTGCTCATCGGCAGCGCCGCCGCGCAGCAGGACTGGGCGGCGGCGGTCGACCAGCACACGCGCATGGCGCAGGCCTGGCTGACGCAGGGATCCGAAGGCTTCCAGCGCTTTGCGGGGCTGGCCGCCGGCTGGGCCGGGCAGGGCCCGGCGCGCGTCGACCCGGCCAGCGAAACGCCGGTGCTCAGCGTCGACGGCATGGCGCCGTGGCTCGACTGGATGGCGCAGGCGACGCAGGCGGCACAAGCCACGACGCAGGCGGTATGCCAGGCCGCCGCCGGGAACGGCGCACCGCGCCGCCCGCCGAGGGCACGATGAACGCGCCCGGCCCGTCGGCCAAGGTGCTGGCGCAGCCGGCCACGGCCGCGACGAACGCGGCGGGCTCGGCCGCGCCCGGTGGCGACCCCACACCGCCACACGAACTGGACCGCGCGCTGCACGCGCAGTGGGCCCGCCTGACTTCGGGCCTGTCGCCGGCGGCGCTCAATGCCGCCTTCATGGACTGGTGGGTGCACGTCACGCATTCACCGGCCAAGCAGTTCGAGCTCGCCACCAAGGCGGTGCGCAAGTCGTTGCGGCTGGCGATGCATGCCGCGCACGGCACGGTCGAGCCGTGCGATCCGTGCATCGAACCGCTGCCGCAGGACAAGCGTTTCACCGCGCCCGAGTGGCAGCAGTGGCCGTTCAACCTCGTCTACCAGGCGTTCCTGCTGCAGCAGCAGTGGTGGCACGTCGCCACCACCGAGGTGCGCGGCGTGGCGCCGCACCACGAGCGGGTGGTGAACTTCGGCGCCCGGCAGTGGCTGGACCTGTTCTCGCCGTCGAACTTCGTGCTCACCAACCCCGAAGTGCTGGCGCAGACGCTGCGCACCGGCGGCACCAACTTCTTGCAGGGCATGCGGCACTGGGTGGAAGACGCCGCGCGGCTGGCCGCCAGCCAGCCGCCGGTGGGCACCGAGCGCTACCGGCCCGGGCGCGACGTGGCGGTGACGCCGGGCAAGGTGGTGCTGCGCAACCGGCTGATCGAGCTGATCCAGTACACGCCGAGCACGCGCCAAGTGCACGCCGAGCCGGTGCTGGTGGTGCCGTCGTGGATCATGAAGTACTACATCCTCGACCTGTCGCCGGCCAACTCGTTCGTGCGCCACCTGGTCGGGCAGGGCCGCACGGTGTTCATGATCTCGTGGCGCAACCCCGGGCGCGACGACCGCGAGCTCGGCATGGACGACTACCTGCAAGACGGCGTGATGGCCGCGCTGCAAGCCGTCGGCGCCATCGTGCCGGGGCGGCGCGTGCATGCCCTCGGTTACTGCCTGGGCGGCACGCTGCTGGCCATCGCCGCGGCGGCCATGGCCCGCGACGGCGACACGCGCCTGGCCTCGATGAGCCTGCTGGCCGCGCAGGTCGACTTCACCGAGGCCGGCGAGCTGACGCTGTTCATCGACGACAGCCAGGTCACCTACCTCGAAGACCTGATGTCGGCGCAGGGCTATCTGGACGGCAAGCAGATGGCCGGCGCCTTCGCGCTGCTGAACTCGCGCGACCTGGTGTTCTCGCGCATGGTGCGCAACTACCTGATGGGCCAGCGCGAGCCGGTCAGCGAGCTGCAGGCCTGGAATGCCGACGCGACGCGGCTGCCGTTCCGCCAGCACAGCCACTACCTGCGCAGCCTGTTCCTGCGCAACGACCTCGCCGAAGGCCGCTACCGCACCGGCGGCGGGCGCGACGGCCGCGGCCGCACCGTGGCGCTGCAGGACATCCGCGTGCCGATCTTCGCGCTGGGCACGGCGCGCGACACGGTGTCGCCGTGGCGTTCGGTCTACAAGATCCACGCACTCGCCGACACCGAGGTCACCTTCTGCCTGACCAGCGGCGGGCACAACGTCGGCGTCGTCAGCCCGCCCGGGCCCGATGCGCCGGGCGTCACGCGCAGCTGCCAGATCGCCACCCGCGCGGCCGACGCGCCGCACGTGGACGCCGACACCTGGCAGGCCACCATCGAAAAGCAGCCCGGCTCATGGTGGCCGGCATGGGTGCAGTGGCTGCGGCGGCATGACGCGGCCCCTGGCACCCTGGTGAAGCCGCCGGCGCCGGGCCTCCCCGGCCGGCGCGGCGCGCCGCTGGACTATGCGCCGGGCGCCTACGTGCTCGCGCCCTGAGCGACTCGCGCGCGCCCCTGCCGCGCCGTGCCGCGCCACACCTGCATGCACAGTGGCGCGCTCGCCACAGGGCTCAGCACGCATGACGGTGTGCGTCAGGGTTTGCGAGCATCCCAGGGGTGATTCTCGCGGCGGCAATTGACAGCGCCTCGGGTGCCGAACACAGTGCCCGGCGGCGGCCCGACACGGTGGTCCGCTGGACCAAGACCAACGAGGAGATCGCAATGAGATTCAGACCCGTGCCGAGCGCGATGGCGCTCGCAGCCGTGATGATGCTGGTGGCCTGCGGCAAGAAGGAAAGCGCCCCGGCGGCTGCGCCTGGCGCCGCGGCGCCGGCGGCCGCACCCGCAGCCACCGCCGGTGGCATCGATGTGGCCAAGAAGTGGATCGACAGCGAGTTCCAGCCCTCGGTGCTCTCCAAGGAAGAGCAGATCAAGGAGATGGAGTGGTTCATCGCCGCGGCCAAGCCGTTCGTGGGGTTGGAAGTCAACGTGCTGTCGGAGACCATCCCGACCCACGAGTACGAGGCCAAGGTTCTGGCCAAGGCGTTCTTCGAGATCACCGGCATCAAGGTCAACCACCAGCTGCTGGGTGAGGGCGAGGTCGTGCAGGCGGTGCAGACGCAGATGCAGACCAACCGCAACCTGTACGACGCCTACATCAACGACAGCGACCTCATCGGCACGCACTCGCGGCTGCAAAGCGCGGTGAACCTCACCGACTGGATGGCCGGCGACGGCAAGGACGTGACGCTGCCCACGCTGGACATCAAGGACTTCATCGGCGCCAGCTTCACCACCGGCCCCGACGGCAAGCTGTACCAGCTGCCCGACCAGCAGTTCGCGAATCTCTACTGGTTCCGCAAGGACTGGTTCGACAAGCCCGAGCTGAAGGCCAAGTTCAAGGCCAAGTACGGCTACGACCTGGGCGTGCCGGTGAACTGGAGCGCCTACGAGGACATCGCCAAGTTCTTCAGCGAAGACGTGAAGACGATCGACGGCAAGCGCATCTACGGCCACATGGACTACGGCAAGCGCGCGCCTGATCTGGGCTGGCGCATGACCGATGCGTGGCTGTCGATGGCCGGCGCTTCGAGCAAGGGCCTGCCCAACGGCCGGCCGATCGACGAGTGGGGCATCCGCATGCCCGAGGGCAGCTGCAACCCGCAGGGCGCCAGCGTCTCGCGCGGCGGCGAGACCAATGGCCCGGCCTCGGTGTACGCCATCGCCAAGTGGGACGAATGGCTGAGGAAATACGCGCCGCCCGGTGCTGCCGACTACGACTTCTACCAGTCGCTGCCGGCGCTCGCGCAGGGCAACGTGGCGCAGCAGATCTTCTGGTACACCGCCTTCACCGCCAGCATGGTGGCGCCCAAGAAGGACGGCAACAACACGGTCGACGACGCCGGCAACCCGCAATGGCGCATGGCGCCTTCGCCCAAGGGCAGCTACTGGCAAGACGGCATGAAGCTGGGCTACCAGGACGCCGGCTCGTGGACGCTGTTCAAGAGCACCCCGGTCGACCGCCGCAAGGCGGCCTGGCTGTACGCGCAGTTCGTGGTCAGCAAGACCGTGGACACGAAGAAGAGCCACACCGGCCTGACCTTTGTCCGCGACAGCACGGTGCGTCACGCCTCGTTCACCGAGCGTGCACCCAAGCTCGGTGGCTTGGTCGAGTTCTACCGCTCGCCCGACCGCGTGATGTGGACGCCCACCGGCGTGAACGTGCCCGACTACCCCAAGCTCGCGCAGCTGTGGTGGCAGCAGATCGGTGACGTGAACTCCGGCGCCTTCACACCGCAAAAGGCGATGGACCGCCTGGCCGAGGAGATGGACCTCGTGATGGCGCGCATGCAGGAAGCCGACGAGAAGGCCAAGACCTACGGCGGCTGCGGCCCGCGCCTGAACAAGGCCGTGGCGGCCAGCGAGTGGCTGGGCAAACCCGACGGCCCGAAGGCCAAGCTGGCCAACGAGAAGCCCAAGGGCGTGACGATGGCCTACGAGGACATCGTCAAGCGCTGGGCCGAGAAGAAGTAGGACCCCACCGGCCCGATGGCCTGAATGTGAACGAGGGGGCGCAGCAGCGCCCCTTCGCTTCCGTGGGCCTCCATGCGGCAGCCGCCGCGGGGCGGCGGCTTCCTTGTTTGCCCAGCTATCGCCTCGCCGCTCGCACCACGTGTCTCTCGAACTCCGCCAGGTGGCCCTGCAGGTCGGCGCCGACGCGCACATCCACCCCACGACGCTGGCGCTGGCGCCCGGCGGCTTCAACACGCTGCTGGGCGAAACGCTCGCCGGCAAGACCACGCTGCTCCGGCTGATGGCCGGGCTCGTGAAGCCCACGGCCGGCGAGCTGTGGTTCGTTGGCCGCAACGTCACCGGCGTGCCAGTGCAGCAGCGGCGCGTGTCGATGGTCTACCAGCAGTTCATCAACTACCCCAACCTCTCGGTGTTCGACAACATCGCCTCGCCGCTGAAGGTGGGCGGGGTCGCCGCCGCGGAGATCAAGGGCCGGGTCGGGCGCATCGCCGAGCTGCTGCGCCTGGGCCCGCTGCTGGACCGCCGGCCGCACGAGCTCTCAGGCGGCCAGCAGCAGCGTACGGCGCTCGCGCGGGCGCTGGTGAAGGACAGCGACCTCGTGCTGCTCGATGAGCCGCTGGCCAACCTCGACTACAAGTTGCGCGAATCGCTGCGCGACGAGCTGCCGCGACTGTTTGCCGACCGCGGCTGCACGGTGGTGTACGCCACCACCGAGCCGGCCGAAGCGCTGCTGCTGGGCGGCCATGTGGCCACGCTGCATCAAGGCCGCGTCACGCAGTTCGGTGTCTGCACCACCGTCTACCGCGAGCCGGCCGACCTGACCAGCGCGCGCGTGTTCTCCGACCCGCCGATCAACATCGCACGCGCGCGCAAGGCCGGCGGCGACATCGTCCTCACCGACGGCGTGCGGTGGGCCGCGCCCACCACCGTGCGCGCGCTGCCCGATGGAGAGGTGACCGTGGCACTGCGGCCGCACCACGTGCACCCGGGCGCGGGCGCGGGCGCGGGTACGCAGGCCGGTGGCCGCGATGGCCTGGTCGCTGTCGACGGCCAGGTACTCATCAGCGAGATCAGCGGCTCGGAGAGCGTCACGCATTTCTCGCTCGCCGGCACGTCCTGGGTCTCGCAAGCCCCCGGCGTGCAGCGGCATGCGGTGGGCGAGCAGGCGCGCTTCGCACTGGACGTGGGCCGCTGCCTGTACTTCGATGCCGCCGGTCGGCGGCTGATCGCCTGAGGCGCTTGAGAGACCCATGGCCCGCATCCACATCGACGCGCTGAGCCACAGCTACCGGCCGCAGCCGCGCGCCGACGCAGCGGCCGACTGGGCGCTGCGCGGGCTCGACCTCGAATGGGCCGACGGCGGTGCGTATGCGCTGCTGGGCCCTTCGGGCTGCGGCAAGACGACGCTGCTGAACCTGATCAGCGGCCTGCTGCCGCCCACGCAGGGCCGCGTCCGCTTCGACGACCGCGACGTCACCGCGCTCGAACCGGGCCAGCGCAACATCGCGCAGGTGTTCCAGTTCCCGGTGGTCTACGACACGATGACGGTGTTCGACAACCTCGCCTTCCCGCTGCGCAACCGCGGCCTGGCCGAGGCGCAGGTGAAGGCGCGTGTGACCGAGATCGCCGAGATGCTGGACCTGGGCGCCTCGCTTGCCAACCGCGCCAGCGGCCTCACCGCCGACGGCAAGCAGAAGATCTCGCTGGGCCGCGGCCTGGTACGCAGTGATGTGGCGGCCATCCTCTTCGACGAGCCGCTGACGGTGATCGACCCGCACCTGAAGTGGCGGCTGCGCAGCAAGTTGAAGGAGCTGCACCAGCGCGTGAAGCGAACGATGATCTACGTGACCCACGACCAGACCGAGGCGCTGACCTTCGCTGACCAGGTGGTGGTGATGTTCGAGGGCCAGGTGGTGCAGTCGGGCACGCCGGTGGAATTGTTCGAGCGGCCGGCGCACACGTTCGTCGGCCACTTCATCGGCTCGCCGGGCATGAACCTGCTGCCGTGCGAGGTGGACGGTGCCGGCGTGACGCGCTTCGCAGGCCACGCGGTGGCCACCGCCTCCACGCAGCTGAGTGCGGCGCGCGGCAAGAAGACCGAACTGGGCGTGCGGCCCGAGTTCGTGCACTTCGCGGCCGATGGCATCCCGGTGCAGGTGGAACGTGCCGGCGATGTCGGCCGCTATCGCATCGTCGATGCGCGCTGCGGCGAGCACCTCATCAAGCTGCTGGTCGCCGAGGGCGAGCCGGTGCCCGAGCGTGAGGGACACCTGGCGTTCGACGCGCAGCGCACGCGCGTGTATGCCGACGGGTGGATGATCTGATGCCCCCAAGCTCACTTCGTTCGCCTCCGACGTGGGGGGCTGGCTTCCCTGGGGCGGCCCGGCGGAGGCCGGCATGACCAAGATTCCCAACCAGAAAGCCTGGTGGCTGGTGCTGCCGGTGGTGGCGCTGGTGGCCTTCAACGCCGTCATTCCGCTGATGGCGGTGGTGAACTATTCGGTGCAGGAGACCTTCGGCAACAACCAGTTCTTCTTCGAAGGTGTGCGCTGGTTCCAGCAGGTGATGCAAAGCGAGCGCTTCCGCGAGGCACTGCAGCGGCAGGTGCTGTTCACCGCGCTCGTGCTCCTGATCCAGGTGCCGCTGGGCGTGGCCATCGCGCTGGCGATGCCGCGAAAGGGGGTCGGCGTGTCGATCTGCCTGGTGCTGATGGCGATGCCGCTGCTCATTCCGTACAACGTGGTGGGTGCGATGTGGAACATCTTCGCGCTGCCCGACATCGGCCTGATGGGCCGCGGCCTCAACGCGCTGGGCTGGGAGTTCAACTACACCCGCCAGCCCTTCGCCGCCTGGGTGACGCTGGTGGCGATGGACGTGTGGCACTGGACCTCGCTGGTGGTGCTGCTGGCCTATGCCGGCCTGACCGCCATCCCCGATGCGTACTACCAGGCCGCGCGCATCGACGGCGCCGGCCGCTGGGCGATCTTCCGCCACATCCAGCTGCCCAAGCTCAAGCACGTGCTGCTGATTGCCGTGCTGCTGCGTTTCATGGACAGCTTCATGATCTACACCGAGGCGGTGGTGCTCACCGGCGGGGGGCCGGGCAATGCGACGACGCTGCTGTCGATCGACCTGGTGAAGATCGCGCTCGGCCAGTTCGACCTCGGGCCGGCGGCGGCGATGTCGCTGATCTACTTCCTCATCATCCTGCTGCTGTCGTGGCTGTTCTATACGGTCATGACGAAGGACGAGGGGCGCTGAGATGGAATGCCGTTCAGCCACGGTTGCGGCGCGCCGAGGACGCCGGGTGGTCGGCTGCGCGAATGTCCTCTTCGGGCGGACCAGCCTTGCTGGTCCCCCCGATGCCCCCTTGATTTCGCTGCGCCGACCACCCGGCGTCCTCGGCGTGGCACGTCGGTGGCGGTCCACCCGGTGGACTTCCACCCACGGCGCCGGATCGGGCCGATGGGGTGCCCTGCGCAGCGAAATCAAGGGGGCATCTGAGGGCCTTGCGAAGCCAGGCCCTCAGAAGAGGACATGCGCGGAGCAGGGCACCCCGTCGGCCCGATCCCGCCGCGGCATGTGCACGAAACCCGAACGCTCGTCGGCACGGCCCAGCGAAGTGGAGCCCCTGAGATGACCCGCCTCAAGTGGCTCGTCCCGACGATCTACATCGTCTTCCTGATGCTGCCGATCTACTGGCTCCTGAACATGTCGTTCA
>JAEUPC010000156.1 GCA_016789865.1 Rubrivivax sp. | reverse complement strand
ATTGCCGCACCGCCACTCAGCCATGACTGCCGCTGCCATCATTCCCGACCGGGGGGAATTCATCGACGCCCTCGCCGCGCTGCGCCGCGGCCACGTGCTCGTGCATGCCGGCGACCACGCCGGCGGCTGGGTGCTGGACGGGGGCCGCGTCTTCTCGTCGTACGACCCGCTGCTGCGCTACGCACTCGTGCAGGAGTACGACAACCCCGACGGCTTCGAGCACGTGCAGTACTTCCGCCTCACCCCCCACGGCAAGGAATTCGCCGAGCGCGCCTGCACGGCGTGGCGACAGCGCCCGCTGCTCGAGCGGCTGTGGGTGCGGCTGGCCGGGTGAGGCCGGGCTGACCTGGGCGCGCCCCGCGCCGAACGGCGCGACCCCGGTCCGGCCGAAAGGCGCGACCCCCGTCCGGCCGAACGGCGCAACCCCGTCCGGCCGAACGGCGCAACCCCGTCCGGCCGAACGGCGCGACCCGGTCCGGCCGATCCGCCCCCAAGGGCCCGCTGCGGCCGCGGCGGCCGCGGCGTGCTGATACGGACCGAACCACTCTCCCGCGCCCGCGGCGGCGGGTTCGCGGCGAGAATCCGCGGCCATCATGTCCAACCGACTGACGCAGATCGCCACCCGCACGGGCGATGACGGCACCACCGGCCTCGGCGACGGCACGCGGGTGCCCAAGAGCCACCTGCGGGTGGCCGCCATGGGCGACGTCGACGAGCTGAACTCCGGCCTGGGCGTGCTGCTGGCCGAGCCGCTGCCCGATGACGTGCGCGAGCTGCTGGTGACGCTCCAGCACGAGCTGTTCAACCTCGGCGGGGAGCTGTCGATCCCCGGCTACAGCCTGCTCAAGGGTGATGCCGTGGCCGCGCTCGACGCGGCGCTGGCGCGCTACAACGCCGCGCTGCCGCGGCTGGCGGAGTTCATCCTGCCGGCGGGCACGCGCAGCGCCGCCCTCGCGCATGTCTGCCGCACGGTGGCGCGGCGTGCCGAGCGATCGCTGGTCGCACTGGCGGCCGCCGAGCCGGTGAACGAGGCGCCGCGGCAGTACCTGAACCGCCTGTCGGACCTGATGTTCGTGCTGGCGCGCGTGCTCAACCGCGCCAACCTCGACGGGCTGGGCGGCGACGACGTCTACTGGAAGAGCGAGCGACTGGCGCGGGCGCAGGGGCAGGAGCCCTGATCACGCGCCGGTGTGGCCGCGTGCCCCCGCATGCCGCAGCGCCGCGGCCGGAGCGCCCGGCACCGGGCTCGCTGCGGGGCCCTTCGAAGGCCACGACGGAGAAACAGGAGAGGACCCCGATGGAGCTGCTTCGCACCGCCTTGCTGGGCCACCGAAGGAAGGCGGCAATGGGGCTCGTGGCACTGCTGCTGGCGCTGCTGCTGGCGCCGGCGCACGCGCAGTTCGCCGACCCCGGCCCGGACTGGTCCACTTCGGACAGCGCGCACTTGCGCATCCACCACCGCAGCGCGCAGCGCGCCCAGGCCGAAGCGGTGGCGCGCGCCGCAGAGCGCGCCTGGCCGCGCGTCACGCAGGCGCTGGCCTGGGAGCCCAGGGGCCGCATCGACATCGTGCTGTTCTCCGAGCTGGACATCTCCAACGGCTTCACGACGCCGCTGCCGTTCAACCTGATCGGCGTCTTCCTCACCCCGCCCGACGAAGGGCAGCTGCTGGACAACAGCGCCTGGCTCGATCTGCTGCTGGTGCACGAGCTGACGCACGCAGTGCACCTGGACAAGGTGCGCGGGGCGCCGCGCGTGCTGCAGGCCATCTTCGGGCGCATCGTGTGGTTCGTGCCCAACCTGTTCAACCCGGGCTGGGTGGTCGAGGGCCTGGCGGTGTGGGAGGAAAGCGACCGCGAGCAGGCCGGCCAGGGCCGCGGCCGCCTGAAGGGCCCGTACTTCGAGGCCTGGCTGCGCGCCGAGCGCAAGCGCGGCTTCCTGTCGCTGCGCGAGATCAATGCCGACGGCCGCGCACTGCCGCTGGCCAAGCAATACCTCTACGGTGCCTACTTCTTCGAGTTCCTGCACCGCCGCTACGGGCCGGGCAAGGCGCAGGAGATGGTCCAGCAGTACAGCGGCAACATCGGTTTCGCGCCGCGCCTGCACAGCATGCCGTGGGGCGCCACCGGCAAGACGATGGACGTGCTGTGGGAGGAGTTCCTCGCCGACCTGAACGAACAGGTGACGGCGCGCGCCGCACCCATCGAGCGCGTGCCCGAGGTCACCGGCCGCCGCGTGCTCGGGCCCGTGTTCGAGCTGCCCACGCTGGCCGCGCTGCCCGACGGCAGCGTGCTCGCCGTCGTCGACGACGGCCTGAAGGCTCCGCGCATCGAGCGCCTGCGGCGCAACGCCGCGGGCGAGGTGACGCGCGAGAAGGTCACCGAGGTGCTGCGCGACGCCCGCCTCGAGGCCGGTGCCGACGGCAGCGTGCTGGTGATGCAGCCGGACATCTGCCGCAGTCACTACCTGAGCTACGACGTCTACCGGCTGCAGGGGTCGAGCCTGAAGCCGCTGACCCGCTGCGCCCACCTGCGCCGCGCGGTGCAGGTGGGCGCCACGCGCAGCGAACGCGGCGGGGTCGTGGCCAGCACCGCGCCCACCGGCGAACTGGTGGCCATCCAGCTCGATGGCGGCCGCACGCGCATCGTGCGGCTGAAGCCGGCATCGGCGGACGCCCCCACGGTGCTGTTCGCCCCGCCCGAGGGCACCGACGTGATCGACATCGCGCTGGCCACCGACGGCCGCACGCTGCACGCGGTGACCAAGCGCGAAGGCGACTGGCGCATCGTCGAGTTCGATCTCTCGGCCGGCGCGGCCGCGCCGGTGCTGCGGCTGGCGCACCACGCGCCGATCACCCAGCTGCGCCACGGCCCGCAGGGGCTGGAGATGCTGGCCGTGGATGCCGGCGTGCCGAACCTGTGGCGCCTGACGCCGAGCGGCCAGTGGCTGCGCCTGACCCACAGCCACACGGCGGTGGCGGCCCACGCCGGCAGCGCGCCCGACGGCTCGCTGGCGATGGCGGTGGTGGCGCCGCAAGGCTACGAACTGCGCTGGATGGACGCGACCACGCCGCTGCAGCAGCGCGCGGCGTCGCTGGCGGTGGCGGCGCAGGGGCCTGCGGCCGCGAGCGCGCCGGCCGCGACGGGACCGGTGCAGCCGCCGGGTGCGCCCCCGGCGTCGGGAGCGCCGGCTGCTTCAGCAGAGGCGGCCGCCGAACTCGGCCCCGCGCGCCCGTACGCGGCCTGGCGCACGCTCTACCCGCGCTCGTGGTTCCCGGCCCTCACCAGCGACCGCGGCCTCACCGCGTACGGCGCGAGCACGACGGGTGCCGACGCCGTGGGCTGGCATGTCTACACCGCCTACCTCCAGTACGAGACATCGCAGAAGGAGTGGCTGGGTGGCTTCGAATACATCTGGCGCGGCGTGCACGGCTTGGCGCTCGACCGCAAGCTCGTCGCCCGGGCCTGGACCGGCGGCAGCGGCGACGAGGAAACCACGTTGTACGACCGCGAGCTGCAGGCGCAGTGGCTCACGCTCGCCCCGGTTCCGGGGCTGAACAGCCTGTCGCACCGCGTCTCGGTGGGCATCGGCGCGGCGCTGGACCGCATCGAGCGTGTCACGGTGGCCGGCGGCGGCACTTCGCGGCGGCAGGACGAGCGCATCGCGGCGCTCTTGGCCGACTACGACAGCCGCGGCAGCAACTGGTACGCCGACGGCGCCAACCGGGGTCTGAAGCTCACGCTGCGCGGCGAGAGCTACAAGCCCTTCGAGAACAACCGTGCCGACGCTGCGCCCGACTACGACGGCCTGGTCGTGCGCGCCGACGCCAAGGCCTACTTCGGCATCGGCCCCGGCGTGCTGGCGCTGCGCCTGACCGAAGCACGCGCGCGCGAGCGCACGCGGCCGTTCCAGCTGGGCGGCGCCACCGAAGCGGGCCGCGGCATCGGCTTTGCGCTGAACAACCGCGAGCTGGCGCTGCGCGGCTACAAGGGCGACGAGCCGCAGCTGCTGGGGCCGCAGGCGCGGCTGGGCACGGTCGAGTGGCGCATGCCGATCGTCGACATCGACCGCCACGGCATGGTGCCGGCAGTGGGCATCAACCGGCTGGCCGCCACCGTGTTCTACGACATCGGCGGCGTCTGGGCGGCGGGGGCCAGCGGGCCGGCCAGCTACTACCGCAGCGCCGGGCTCGAATTGCGCGGCGAGGTGCGGCTGCTTTACGCGCTGGCGTTGGAGCTGCGCGCCGGCGTCGGCCACGCGCTCGACCCGATCGCGGGCCGCAGCCGCACGCGCGGGTACCTGACGCTCGGGCAGGCGTTCTGAGGCCGGGTCAGGCGCGGGCGTCGGCCTCGGCCAGCGCGCTGCGGCGCGCGCGCCAGGCGCCCAGGATCGCCAGCAGGCCGGGCACGATGATCATCAGCCAAACGATGAGGCTGAAGTTGGCCTGCACCCACGGCAGGTTGCCGAACAGGTAGCCGGCCCCCACAAGACTGAGCACCCACAGCACGCCGCCGGCGACGTTGTAGTAGCTGAACTTGCCGCGCGTCATCGCGGCCACGCCGGCGACGAAGGGCACGAAGGTGCGCAGGAACGGCATGAAGCGCGCCGCGACGATGGTGATGCCGCCGTAGCGCTCGTAGAAGGCGTGGGCCTGCTCGAAGGCGCGCTTGTTGAACCAGCGGCTTTGCTCCCATTGCCACACGCGCGGCCCGACCTTGCGCCCGATGCTGTAGTTGACCTGGTCGCCGAGGATCGCGGCAACGATCAGCAGCCCCATCGACGGCGCCAGGTGCATCAGCCCCACCCCGCACAACGCGCCCACCACGAACAGCAGCGAGTCGCCGGGCAGGAACGGCATCACCACCACGCCGGTCTCGACGAAGATGATGGCGAACAGCAGCGCGTAGACCCAGTGGCCATGGGCGAGCACGAACTCGCGCAGGTGGCGGTCGACGTGCAGGATGAAGTCGATGAGCTGGGGCAGGGCGTCCATCATGGTGGGCGCGGATTATCTCGGCCGGCCTGCGCCGGGCCTCTCACGCCTTCAGGTAATCGGCGCGCGAACCGAGCCAGCGTGCGACATGTTGCGCAGCCGCCGCGGGCGATTCACGCAGCAGCCGTGGGGCCAATTCGCGCGCGTGGGCGAGCAGCGCCGCGTCGGTTGCAAGGTCGGCGAAGCGCAGCAGCGCATCACCGCTTTGCCGCGCGCCCATGAACTCGCCCGGGCCGCGGATCTCGAGGTCGCGGCGTGCGATCTCGAAGCCGTCGGTCGTCTCGGCCAGCGCGCGCAGCCGTTCCTTGGCGGTGGGCGACAGCGGCGACGTGTACAGCAGCACGCACACGCTGGCCTCGGTGCCGCGGCCGACGCGCCCGCGCAGCTGGTGCAGCTGCGCGAGGCCGAAGCGCTCGGCATGCTCGATGACCATCAGGCTGGCCGCGGGCACGTCGACACCGACCTCGATGACCGTGGTGGCCACCAGCACGCGCATCTGACCCTGCGTGAACAGCGACATCACGGCCGCCTTCTCGGCGGCCGGCATGCGCCCGTGCAGCAGGCCGACCATCGTGCCGGGCAGTGCCGCGCTCAGCTCGGCGTGGGTGTCGGTGGCGTTCTGCAGGTCCAGAGGTGGTCGGCGGCCGTTGCCCGGCGCCATCACGCGGGCGTCGCCGGCCGGGTGGGCCGGCGACGCCGCGCCTTCGACGCGGTCGCTCTCCTCGATCAACGGGCAGACCCAGTACACCTGCCGGCCGGCGCCGCGCGCCAGTTCGTCGCGGATGCGGGCGATGACCTGCGGGCGCTTGTCGTCGGCGAAGACCTTGGTCACCACCGGCGTGCGGCCCGGCGGCAGCTCGTCCAGGGTGCTGATGTCCAGGTCGGCGAAGTACGTCATCGCCAGCGTGCGCGGGATCGGGGTGGCGCTCATCATCAGCAGGTGCGGTTCGAGCGCCGCGCTGCGGCCGACGTCCAGGCCCTGCGCGGCCTGGGCACCCTCGGCGCGCTGCGCCCCGAGCTTCGCGCGCAGCGCGAGCCGCTGCTCGACGCCGAAGCGATGCTGCTCGTCCACCACGGCGAGCCCCAGCCGCGCGAAGTGCACATCGTCCTGGATGACCGCATGCGTGCCGACCACGAGCGCCGCCTCGCCGCTGCCCACCGCCTCGACCATCGCCTGACGCGCCCGGCCCTTGCGGCTGCCGGTGAGCCAGGCCACGCGCACGCCCAGCGGTTCCAGCCAGTCGATGAGCTTGCGGAAGTGCTGCTCGGCCAGGATCTCGGTGGGCGCCATCAGCGCACATTGCCAGCCGGCGCTGATGGTGGTGGCGGCGGCGAGCGCGGCCACCACCGTCTTGCCGCTGCCGACATCGCCTTGCAGCAGGCGATGCATCGGCTTGGCCAGCGCCAGGTCGCGCTCGATCTCGGCCACCACGCGCTGCTGCGCGGCGGTCAGCGCAAAGGGCAGCGCGGCGGCCAGCCGCGCGCGCAGGTGGTCGGCGCCGCGGGGTTGCAGCGGCGGGGCCGCGAGTTGGGCGCGCTCGGCCTGCGCGAAAGCCTGCGAGAGCTGCTGGCGCAGCAGCTCGTCGAACTTCAGCCGCTGCCAGGCCGGGTGGGTGCGGTCTTCCAGCGAGGCCATGTCCACGCCGGGCGCCGGGTGGTGCAGCGCCAGCACGGCCTGGCGCAGGCTGGGCAGCCCCGGCGGCAGGGCGTCGGTCGGCAGCAGTTCGTCCAGCACCGCGCGGCGCAGGGCCGACTCGACGGCCTTGCGCAGGTAGGCCTGCGGCAACTGCGCCGACGCCGGGTACACCGGCGTCAGCGTCGTGGGCAGCGCGGCGCCCGGCGCCACCACCTTCAGCACCGGGTGCACGATCTCCAGACCGAGGAAGCCGCCGCGCACCTCGCCGCGCACGCGCACGCGGCGGCCGGGGCTGAGCTGCTTGAGCTGCGAGGGATAGAAGTTGAGCCAGCGCAGCACGAGATCGCCGCTGCCGTCACGCACGCGCGCCACGAGGTGGCGGCGCGTGCGCGAGTGCTCGACGCGGCTGTCGCGCAACTCGCCTTCCACCTGCGCGGTGTCGCCCTCGGTCAGCGTGCCGATCGGCGTGAGCCGCGTCTCGTCCTCGTAGCGCAAGGGCAGGTGCAGGGCGAGGTCGATGTCGCGCACCAGGCCGAGCTTCTTCATCGCCCGCGCCGGCGCCGATTCGCGAGGCGCGCTCGCCGGCGCAGGGCCCGGTGTTGTCTGGCGTGGCGTGCCGCCGGCCGCACCGTCGTCAGCCATCCCCGCCGCGCCCGGGGCCTTGGCACTTGGGGGGGCCTTGCGTCGCGGGGGCATGTGAGAATTTTGCGGCTTCCCACACAGGGCAGGCCGGTCCAGCCTGCATGCCATGACCACCGGGCTCGCGCTCACCGACTTCGACTACGCGCTGCCGCCGCAGCTGATCGCGCAGCATCCGCTGCCCGAGCGCAGTGCTGCGCGGCTGCTGGACGGCAGCGGCGAGCTGCCGGTCGACCGCCGCGTGCGCGACCTGCCGACGCTGCTGGGCGAGGGCGACCTGCTCGTCTTCAACGACACGCGCGTCATCAAGGCGCGGCTGCTGGGCGAAAAGCCCACCGGCGGCGCAGTGGAGGCGCTGGTGGAGCGCGTGCTGCCGCACCACGAAGTGCTGGCGCACCTGCGCGCGAGCAAGGCGCCGCGGCCGGGTACGGGCGTGCGTTTCGCCGACGCGTTCGATGCCGAGGTGCTCGGGCGCGCCGGGCCCGACGATGCGCTGTTCCATCTGCGCTTTCCTTCCGATCCGCTGCGGCTGCTGCAGCGGCACGGGCATGTGCCGCTGCCGCCCTACATCACCCATGCCGACACGGCCGAGGACGAGGCGCGTTACCAGACGGTGTTCGCCACGCGAGACGGCGCGGTGGCGGCCCCGACCGCTTCGCTGCACTTCGACGCGGCGCTGCTGGCGGCGCTGGACGCGCGCGGCGTGCAGCGCACGACGATCACGCTGCACGTGGGCGCCGGCACCTTCCAGCCGGTGCGCACCGAGCGCGTGGCCGACCACCGCATGCACAGCGAGTGGTTCGAGGTGGGCGCGGCAGCCGCCGCGGCCGTGAACGCGGCGCGTGCGCGCGGCGGGCGCGTCGTCGCGGTGGGCACCACGGTGCTGCGGGCGCTGGAGTCGGCCGCGCTGCGCGCGGACCGCGAGGTGCCGGCCGGCGTGCCGCTGGCGGCCTGCACCGGCGAGACCGACATCTTCATCACACCCGGGTTCGCCTTTCGCGCCGCGGATCGCCTGTTCACGAACTTCCACCTGCCGCGAAGCACGCTGTTGATGCTGGTCAGCGCGTTCAGCGGGCACGCCAAGGTGATGGCCTTGTATCGCCACGCGGTGGAGGCGCGCTACCGCTTCTTCAGCTACGGCGACGCGATGTGGCTGTCGCGCGAAGGCGGCTCCCGGACCTGAGGCGGCGCCGGCGCATTGGCGGGCCGGCGCATTGGCGTGTCGGCACGTCCGCGCGTCCGCGCGTCAGTGCGTCAGTGCGTCAGTGCGCGCAGGGCCCTCGGCCCGGCCGCGCGCCGACAATCGCGCCCATGCTGCAGTTCGAACTCCTGAAGACCGAGGACGATGCGCGCCGTGGCCGCCTGACGCTGAACCACGGGGTCGTCGAGACCCCGGTGTTCATGCCGGTGGGCACCTACGGCACGGTCAAGGGCGTGCTGCCGCGTTCGCTGGAGGAGATGGGCGCCGCGATCATCCTCGGCAACACCTTCCACCTGTGGCTGCGGCCGGGGCTGGACGTGGTGAAGACGTTCGGCGGCCTGCACCGCTTCGAGGGCTGGCGGCGCCCCATCCTCACCGACAGCGGCGGCTTCCAGGTCTGGAGCCTGGGCGAGATGCGCAAGATCAGCGAGGAGGGTGTGCGCTTCGCCAGCCCCGTCAACGGCGACAAGCTCTTCCTCACGCCCGAGGTGAGCATGCAGGTCCAGACCGTGCTCGACAGCGACATCGTGATGCAGCTGGACGAGTGCACGCCCTACGAGCAGCAGGGCCACGTCACCACCGAGGCCGAAGCGCGCGCCTCGATGCAGATGAGCCTGCGCTGGGCCGTGCGCAGCCGCGACGAGTTCGCGCGCCTGGCCAACCGCAACGCGCTGTTCGGCATCGTGCAAGGCGGCATGTTCGAGGCGCTGCGCGAAGAGAGCGCGGCGCGCCTGGCCGAGATGGACCTGCCCGGCTACGCGGTGGGCGGCGTGAGCGTGGGCGAGCCGAAGGAGGACATGCTGCGCATCATGGCGCACACACCGCGGCAGCTGCCGCGCGCCAAGCCGCGCTACCTGATGGGCGTGGGCACGCCCGAGGACCTGGTGGCCGGCGTGGCTGCCGGCGTGGACATGTTCGACTGCGTGATGCCCACCCGCAACGCACGCAACGGCCACCTGTTCACGCGTTTGGGCGACCTGAAGATCCGCAATGCGAAGCACCGGCAGGACCCACGGCCGCTCGACCCGACCTGCACCTGCCACACCTGCGCGCACTTCAGCCGCGCCTACCTGCACCATCTGGAGCGCTGCGGCGAGATGCTGGCGCCGATGCTGGCCTCGATCCACAACCTGCACTACTACGTGAACCTGATGCGCGAGGTGCGCCAGGCGCTGGACGAAGGGCGCTTCGCGGCCTTCGCGGCGCAGTTCCGTGCCGAGCGCTCGCGCGGCATCGATTGAGTTGAGTTGAGAAGCCCTGGCGGGCCCCCGCTGGCGGGACACCGCGCGATGCCCGGCGGCGCATGACGCGCTACCGGCCGCCGTGAACGCCGCGCGGCCCCCCGCCGCGGCGCATCGCGGCTAGAGTGCGCCGGCTCCGAGCCAAGAACACATCTGCGCGAGGTCACATGCCCGTCATTGCCATCCTGCTGGGCGCGCTGCTGGGCGGCGCCTGGGGCGAGAGCTTCTTCGGCGCCGCAGTGGGTGCGGCGCTTGCGTGGTTGATGCTGCGCGTGCGGCAGCAGGGTGCGGCCCTGGCCGAGCTGAAGAAGGCGCTGCAGGAACGCCACGCCGGCGCCGCGACGGCGGTGCTGCCCGAGGCGGCGGGCGAGCCAGCGCGGCACCGGACGAGCGATCAAGCCGCCGGGCACGACCGGCTGCAGCCAGGCACGGCTGCGGCGCAGACGCTGCCTTCCGCCGGTGCGGCGCTGGGGAGTCCGCGCGCACCGGCGAGTCCCGCGGTGCCGGCCGAGGCCGCGGCCCAGGCGAATGCCGCGGCCACCCCGGCTGCGATGGGCGGCGCAGCCGCCATGGCCTCGCGAGCCGCGATGCCGAACCAGGCCCACCCGGCGACGGCCGGCCCGTCGGGCGCCGGGGCGAGCTCGGCAAAGGCAGCCGCCGCCTCATCGCCGGCTGCCGCACCCCGTGACTGGCTGGCCCCGGTGAAGCGCTGGCTCTTCGGCGGCAACACCATCGTCAAGCTCGGCGTGGCGATCCTCTTCGTCGGCCTGGCCTTCCTGGCCAAGTTCGCCAGCGAGCACGTGCAGGTGCCGGTCGAGGTGCGGCTGGCGCTCATCGCCGCGGCGGCCATCGTGCTGCTGGTCTTCGGCTGGCGATTGCGCCAGCGCCGCGCCGGCTACGCGCAGGTGCTGCAGGGTGCCGCGGTGGCGGTGCTGTTCCTCACGCTCTTCGTGGCCTTCCGCTACTACCAGCTGATGGCGGCGCTGCCGGTGTTCGCGCTGATGGTCGCGGTGGCGGCGCTGGCCGCCGCGCTGGCGGTGCTGCAGGACGCCAAGGCGCTGGCGGTCATTGGCGCACTGGGCGGTTTCGCCACGCCGCTGCTGGTGTCCACCGGCGGCGGCAACTACATCGCGCTGTTCGGCTACTACCTGGTGCTCGACCTCGGCATCGCTGCCGTGGCGTGGTTCAAGACCTGGCGGGCGCTGAACCTGATCGGTTTTGCGGCCACGTTCGGCGTCGGCGCGCTGTGGGGCCTCTTCGACTACCGGCCGCAGCACTATGGCCCGAGCCAGGCATTCCTGATCGTGTTCTTCGTGGTGTTCAACGCGATCCTGCTGCTGCCGGCTCGGCGGCAGGGGTCGGGCGGCGCGGCGGCCGCGACACCAGGGCGCAGCGCCCAGTGGGTCAACGGCAGCCTGCTGTTCGGCCTGCCGACCATCACCTTCGCGCTGCAGCTGGGCATGGTGCGCCACTGGCCGTTCGGCAGCGCGCTGGCAGCGCTGGGGCTGGCGGCGTTCTACGTGGCGCTGGCGATCTGGATGCGGCGGCGCGACGAGTTGCGCGTCTCGTTCGAGGCGAGCCTGGCGATCGCGGTGGTGTTCCTCACGCTGGTGATTCCGTTTGCGCTCGATGCGCGCAGCACGGCCGGCGCCTGGGCGCTGGAAGGCGCGGGGCTCGTCTGGCTGGGCTGGCGGCAGTCGCGCCGCCTGCCGCGCGTGTTCGGCTACGCGTTGCTGATGCTGGCCGCGCCGACGCTGCTGCTGGCGTTCGACCGCCACGGCGCGCCGCGGGACATCCTCAATGCCTATCTCTTCAACGGCCTGATGGCAGTGGCCGGCTCGCTGCTGGCCGCCCACGCCGTGCGCCGCGGCGTGCAAGCCGGCCGCGCGATGACCGGCGAGGCGCTGGCCGAGCCGGCGCTCGTCGGCTGGGCGTTGTTGTGGGCTCTTTGCACCGCAGCGCTGCAGATCGACCAGTTCGTGTTGTCCTCGCACGCCGCCGCGGCGTGGCTGGTGGCCGGCAGCGCCATCGCGCTCGGCTTCGTCGCGCTGGCCGCGAGGCTCGATTGGCCGATGGCGGCGTGGCCTGCCGCGCTGCATGCCCTGCTGCTGGGGCTGGCGGCGCTGGATGGGCTGGCGCTGCTGCGCGCCCCCTGGGCGGCCGGCGGGGCCTGGGCGTGGCCGGTGGCGCTGGGCACGCACCTGGTGGTGCTGCGCTGGGCGGCCCGGCACTGGTCACCGGTGGTTGTGCGGCACGCCGTGCATGTGGCCGGCGTGCTGGTGCTGGCGCTGCTCGGGGCGCTTGGCGGCCGGGCCATCACCGAGCCGTGGGGCGATGCCGCCAGCGCCTGGCCGTGGCTGGGCTGGCTGGCCGCGCCGGCGCTGATGTTGATGCTGTTGCTGCGGGGCGCGGTCGTGCGCCGCTGGCCGCTCGCGGCGGCGCCGGGGGCCTACCAGCTCGTCGCGGCGGGCGTGCTGGCCGCGGGGCTGTGGCTGTGGACGCTGGCGGCCAACGGCTTCAGCAACGGGGCGGCGAGGCCGCTGCCGCATGTGCCGCTGCTCAACCCGCTCGACCTGGGGGTGGGCGTGGCCCTGCTCGGCGCGTGGCTGTGGCTGCGCTCTGCGCCGGCGCGCCAGGCGCTGGGCGCGGTGCCGTGGCTCGCGCCCGCGGTGCTGGGCGCGGGCGGCTTCGTGTGGCTGAACGCCATCGTGATCCGCGGCTTTCACCACTACGGCGGCGTGCCGTATCGACTGGAGGCCTGGGCGCGTTCGCTGCCGGTGCATGCCGGCATCACCCTGCTGTGGGCCGGCACGTCGCTGGCGCTGATGTGGCTGGCGGCGCGCCGCGGTCAACGGGCGCCGTGGCTGGTCGGTGCGGCACTGCTGGGCGCCGTGGTGCTCAAGCTGATGCTGGTGGACCTGTCGGGCACGGGCACGGTGGCGCGCATCGTGTCGTTCATCGGGGTGGGCGTGCTGATGCTGGTGATCGGCTACGTGGCGCCGCTGCCGGCGCGCGCCGCGGCCAAGGAGGTGGGTCATGGTCCGGCTTGATGGTTCGTCGCGATCGGCGGCCGGGGCGATGAGGGCAACCCAGGCCCATGCTGCCGGCATTGCCGGGGTGACCTCGCGGCCTTTGTGGCTGGCCGCCGTGCTGGCTGCCGGGGTGGTGGCGGCGGCGCCAGCGCAGCCTGCCGCGCAGGACGGCGCGGGTTCCTCGGCAGCGTTCCGGTACCACGCACCGATCACCATCGAGCAACCCGGCGCCTTCGTGCGCCTGGCGCTGCCGGCCAGCGCCTATGCGATGAGCCGGCAGGCGAACCTGGCCGACCTGCGCGTGCTCGATGCGCGCGGCGAGCGCGTGCCGTTCGCGCTGCTCGGCCCGCGCGCACGCGAGGCCCACGAGACCGTGCAGGCACGGCCCGCCGGGCTCTACCCACTGCCGGCGCGCCAGCGCGCCGACCAGGACCTGGCCAGCCCGCTGGAAGTGCAGGTGGTGGGTGACCGCATCACCGTGCGCCGCCTGGCGCGGCCGGCCGAGCCCCGGCCCGCGCGCCCGGCAGGGGCACTGGCCACCACGCCGGCCACCGAGGTGCCCCGTGCCGCCCCCGGGTGGCTGTTCGATCTGGGCGAGCCGCGCAAGGGCGAGCCCGCCGCCCGCGCGCTGCGCCTGGCGTGGGCCGAGCCCGCCGAGTTCACAGCGGCCTACGAGCTCGACCTCAGCGACGACCTCAAGCAGTGGCGCCGCGCCGGCGGTGGGCACCTGCTGGCCCTGAAGTCGGCCGGCGGCCTGCTGGCGCAGCGTGAGGTGCCGTTGCCCGCGCCCGCGGTGTCGTCTGCGCCGGCTGCACCGGCGCGCTTCGTGCGGCTGCGCTGGGCCGACCCGGCCGCGGCGCCGGTCTTGACGGCCGCCGAACAACTGCGCGTGCAGCGCGGCGCCGTTGACCTGGACGCGCCGACGGCGATGGTCGTGCCGCCGGGCCCCGAGCCGAAGGGGCCTTCGACGGCACCCATGACGGCGACGACCCCCGGCGCCGGTACGGCGGCCGAGGGGGCGCTGCACTACGACCTCGGGGCCGTGCTGCCGCTGGTCGAGCTGGACCTGCCGCTGCCCGCCGGGTACCGCGTGGCGCCGGTGCGCGTGCAAGGCCGCGCGCGTGACGGCGACCCGTGGCGCGACCTGACGCAGACGGTTTTCTATCGCATCGAGCGTGGCGATGGGGTGGACCGCCCGCCGCCGCTGGCGCTGGTGGCCAGCGTGCGCTACCTGCGGCTGGTGCCCGATGCGCGCGCCGGGGCGCTGCCGGCGGTGCCGCTGGCGGTGCGGGCGCAACTGCAAAGCGTGGTCTTCGCGCCGCAAGGCCAGGCGCCGTTCAGGCTGCTGGCCGGCTCGGCCGAGGCCCCCGCGGGCGCGCTGCCCCTCGCGACCTTGGTGCCCGCGCTGGACAGCGAACGCGCGCGCTTCGGCCGCGCGGTGCTCGGCGGCTGGAGCGAGAACGAAGCGGCGGCCCGCGCCGAAATCTGGCAGGCGCGCCTGGCGGCCTGGCGGCCGGCCCTGCTGTGGGCCGTGCTGCTGGCGGGCGTGGGCGGCCTGGGCTGGGCGGTCTGGCGATTGGCGCGCAAGGAGGGCGGGCCGACTGCATCGCCCTCAGCGGCTTCAGGCTCTGCCGGCCCTGCGGCGAGCTGAACGCCACGGCGGCCCGTTGGCGGGGGCCATCGCGAGGCGCGGGCCGGATTGCCATCAAGCCGCCTCTTGCCTGCCACTCAGGGCGTTGCGGCATTCGTCCCGCACGGCGCGCCGCCTCACGACGAGGTCGAGCGCTCCACGAAGCCCTTGGCGCCCTCGAACTGCGCCAGCTCGCGGGCCAGCCACGGCAGCACCGGCTGCAGCAGCGGCGCCAGCGTGTGCGGCGGGTTGGCCACGAACACGCTGCTGCCCATGAGGCCGAAGCCCCGCTCGTCGCCCCGGGCCACCGTGAGCCGGGCGTGCACCCAGCCCTTGCGCGCCAGTGTGCCGGCCGCGGCCTTCAGCCGCTGCGGCAGCTGCGCCGCTTCGACCAGCTGCACCTGGGGCAGCCAAACCATCACGATGCCTTCGGGGAATCGCGTCAAGGCCTCGCGCAGCGCGGCCAGCGCGCGCGCGTAGTCGGTCTTCAGCTCGTAGGGCGGGTCGATCAGCGTGAGGCCGCGGCGCGTGGGCGCGGGCAGCACCGACTTCAGCGCCGCGTAGCCGTCGGCCAGCCGCACCTCGCAGCCCGGCTCGTGGCCGAGGTAGCCGGCGAGGATCTTGTGCTCGGTGGGGTGCAGCTCGAACAGCCGCAACTGGTCTTGCGGGCGCATCAGCGCCCGCGCCAGCGCGGGCGAGCCGGGGTACTGGCGCAGCGCCGCGGCGCCGTCGCCGGGAGCAGCGCCGTTGAACTCGCGCACGCGTTGCACGTAGCGCGCCACCGGCGCTGGCAGCGCCTGCGCGGGGTCGTGGCGCTGCAGCAGGCGGCCGATGCCCTGCTCGTGCTCGCGGTGCTTCTGCGCATAGTGCCCTTGCAATGCGTAGCCGCCGGCACCGGCATGCGTGTCGACGTAGCGCCAGCCCTTGTCCTTCTCGTTCAGGTAGGTGAGCAGTTCGGCGAGGACGAGGTGCTTCAGCACGTCGGCGTGGTTGCCGGCGTGGAAGGCGTGGCGGTAGGCGAGCATGGGGCCGATGGTGCCACCTGCCGCCACGGGCCGCGGCGTGGGCGGCCGCGAGGGCGCGGCGAGAGGTTGCTGCGTGAGGCTGCCAAGCGAGGTCGCAGCGCGAGCCCGCTTCGATCTCAGGCCCGCGCTCGGACGCGGAACAGTTCGAGCAGCGACACCTCGCGCGGGCCGGCCAGCAGCTCGATCGGGTCGCCGGCGCACACCTGTCCGGGCTCGATCACCGCGAGGTAGGCGCCGCAGTAGCCCGACTGCACCATCAGCTTGCTCGCCTGCGCGAACCCCATCGCCGCGTTGAACTTGAAGCAGGGGTGGCGCGGTTCGCTGACGGCCAGCACGCACCCGGGCAGCCGCAGGCGGTCGCCGATCCACAACTGGCCCTCCGTGAGGCCCTGCAGCAGCAGGTTCTCGCCGAACAGGCCCGGCGCGACAGGCGCGTCCCACAAGGCCACGCGGGCCTGCGCCCGCACGGTGCGCCAGAACGCGTGGTGCTCGCTCGGGTAGGCATACAGCGCCTTGCTCAGGCCGCCATGCACGGTGAGGTCGGCCTGCTCGTCGCCAGCCAGGCCCGGCGGCCCGACCGCCACCGGCCCGGCGCCCACCGGCCGCTTGCCGATGGCCGTGACCACCCGCCGCTGGCCCACCGCGACCTCCTGTGCGCGGCCGGCGCAGACCTGCAGTACCTTCATGTCGGCCGACCGGCGGGGGCACACTGACCGCCGCGCATGGCCGCTCCCAAGCGCGAACGCCGCAGCGCCGACGGCGCGAAGGCCGCCTGATCAGCGCAAGGGCGCGCATAAAGCCATACGGAAAACGCATGGACCCCCGGGCTATGGCGGTTACGCGCTGGGTACATTGCTCGCAGAATGGCTTTCGCTCCCGGGTCGGGGGCCCGTACCGCGGGTCCCTTCGCGCCGGGGCGGCATGGGGCGAACCGCGTCCGAATCGCCGACCGACCGGTCGGTGGAGTCTGTTGATCGAGCCTGCCGGCGCGGCGGGCGCGCTCAGGCGGGCTTGCGAACGCGCTTCGCCCCATTCCGTCTCTTCGCCTATTCATCCTCATGATCGGAACTTCGTCGATGAACCGTCCTGCGCTGGAGGGGCTGCGCCTGAACGTGCCTGCCTACGTGAAACACACCCGCCTCGTCGAGTGGGTGGCCGAGATCGCCGCGCTGACCGAGGCCGCCGAAGTCTATTGGTGTGATGGCAGCGAGGCCGAGGCCCAGCGCCTGATCGACCAGCTCGTCGCCGCCGGCACGCTGATGAAGCTCAACGAGGCCAGGCGCCCCGGCAGCTACCTGGCGCGCAGCGACCCGGCCGACGTGGCGCGCGTCGAAGACCGCACCTACATCTGCACCGAGCGCCAGGAAGATGCCGGCCCCACCAACAACTGGGTGGCGCCGGCCGAGATGCGCGCGCGGCTGCAGACCGGCGATCAGGCCCTGTTCCGCGGCGCGATGCGCGGCCGCACGATGTACGTGGTGCCGTTCTCGATGGGGCCGCTGGGCAGCCACATCAGCCACATCGGTGTGGAGCTCACCGACAGCCCCTACGTGGCCGTGAGCATGCGCGTGATGACCCACATGGGCCGCGGGGCGCTGGAGGTGCTGGGCGACAACGGCACCTTCGTGCCGTGCGTGCACACCGTGGGTGCGCCGCTGGTGGATTCGCAGGGAAGAGGCCAGCCCGACGTGCCGTGGCCGTGCAACAAGACCAAGTACATCGTGCACTACCCGGCCACGCGCGAGATCTGGAGCTACGGCTCGGGCTACGGCGGCAACGCGCTGCTGGGCAAGAAGTGTTTTGCCCTGCGCATCGCCAGCACGATGGGCCGCGAGCAGGGCTGGCTCGCCGAGCACATGCTGATCCTGGGCGTCACCAGCCCCGAGGGCCGGAAGTTCCACGTCGCGGCGGCCTTCCCCAGCGCCTGCGGCAAGACCAACTTCAGCATGCTCGTGCCGCCCGCCGGCTTCGAGGGCTGGAAGGTCACCACCATCGGCGATGACATCGCGTGGATCAAGCCGCACGCCGACGGGCGCCTGTACGCCATCAACCCCGAGGCCGGTTACTTCGGCGTCGCGCCGGGGACCAACGACCATACGAATCCGAACTGCATGGATTCGCTGAAGAGCAACGTCATCTTCACCAACGTCGCGCTCACCGATGACGGCGACGTGTGGTGGGAGGGCATGACCGACGAGCCGCCGGCGCACCTGATCGACTGGCAGGGCCGCGACTGGACGCCTGCTATCGCCAAGGCCAACCCCGAAGCCAACGGCAAGCCGCGCTTCGCCGCGCACCCGAACGCCCGCTTCACCGTCGCGGCGACGATGAACCCGGTGCTCGACCCCCAGTGGGACGACCCCGAGGGCGTGCCCATCGACGCGTTCATCTTCGGCGGCCGACGCAGCACCACGGTGCCGCTGGTGACCGAGGCGCGCAGCTGGGCCGAAGGCGTCTACATGGCCGCCACCATGGGCAGCGAGACCACCGCGGCGCAGGCCGGCGCGCAGGGCATCGTGCGCCGCGATCCGTTCGCGATGTTGCCGTTCGCCGGCTACAACATGAGCGACTACTTCCAGCACTGGCTCGACCTCGGCGCCCGGCTGGAGGGTGCGGGTGCCAAGCTGCCGCGCATCTACTGCGTCAACTGGTTCAGGAAGGGCGCGGACGGCAAGTTCGCCTGGCCTGGCTACGGCGAGAACATGCGCGTGCTCGACTGGATCGTCGGCCGCGTCGAGGGCCGCGCCGGCGGTGCCGAGAACGTGTTCGGCACCAGCCCGCGCTTCGAAGATCTTTGCTGGCAGGGCATGAGCTTCAGCCCGGAACAGTTTGCCAGCGTCATCGGCATCGACCGCGCCGCATGGCACGAGGAGCTCAAGCTGCACGACGAGCTGTTCAAGCAGCTCGCGCACCGCCTGCCGGCGCAGCTGCCGGCGACCAAGGCGCTGATCGAGCAGCGGCTGGCCGTTTAGCCCCCCCCAACGCTCGCCGGCGCCCGCTGCCCCCCGGGGGGCTCTTGCGGCGGACCGGCAAAGCCGAGCCCGCGCGAGGCACTTGGCTGCGCGCGCAGGCTGCTGACCGACCAGAGCGCAAAGTCGATGCGGCTGCAACTGCTTTCTGATCTGCACCTCGAGACCGAGGACTTCGAGCCCGAGCCGCTGGCCGGGGCCGAGTTGCTGGTGCTTGCCGGCGACATCGACGCCACGTGGGCGGCCTACTCGCGCTTTGCCGGCTGGCCGGTGCCGGTGTTCGTGGTACCCGGCAACCACGAGTTCGACGGCCGCGACCTGGCCCACGCCCTGCCCGCCTTCGAGGCGCTGTGCGCGCGCCACGGCATGACGCTGCTGCATCGGCGCAGCACCGTCATCGCCTGCCGCGACGGCCGCCGCGTGCGCCTGGTGGGAGCGCCACGCTGGAGCGACTTCGACCTCTTCGGCGCCGCGCAGCGCGAGCGTGCGATGCGCGCGGCGCGCTACTTCCTGCGCCTGATGGGGGCGCGCCGCGGCGAGCAGCCGCTGGACGCCCAGGCGATCCGCGACGAAGGCCTGGCCTGCCGTGCCTGGCTGGAAACCGAGCTGCGGGCGCCGGCGCCGCCGGGCGTCGACGCCACCATCGTCATCACCCACTTCGGCCCCAGCCTGGCCAGTGCCGACCCACGCTACGGCCCGCAGCCGGGCACGGCCAGCTTCTGCAACGCCGACGACGACCTGTTGCCGCTGGCCGACCTGTGGCTGCACGGGCACCTGCACTGCCGCCATGACTACCGCGTGCCCCGTGCGGGTGCCGCGCCGACGCGGGTCGTCTGCCAGGCGCGCGGCATGGCCGGCAAGGGCGAGGCCGCCGGTTTCGATGCCCGGCGGTTGATCGAACTCTGACGGTCGTCGGCCAGCGGCCCTCAGGGCATAGGGCTGGGGCATCGGGCATACGGCATCCGCCGCCCGGGCGTGCCGGCTGAGCCTGGTCAATGACGCGGGGACGCTGCCCGCCACACTCACCCCGAAGCCGCCGGGCGCGGCGACGCGGCGGACAAGCCGCCAAGGGGGACCGCGATGAAGATCCTGCTGGCCGTCGATGGCAGTGCCTATACCAAGCGCATGCTTGCCTACCTGACTGCGCACGACGAATGGCTGGGCGCCCGCCACGAGTACACGCTCGTGCACGCCGTGCCGGCCGTGCCGTCGCGGGCCGCGGCCGTCATCGACAAGGCCACGCTGAAGTCGTACTACGCCGATTCGGCCGAGCAGGTCTTCAAGCCCATCCGGACCTTCCTGGCCCGGCAGGGCATCCAGGCGACCTGCGTCAGCAAGGCCGGACCGGCGGCCGAGTTGATCGTTGCCGAGACCGGCCGGGGCCGCCACGACCTCATCGTCATGGGCTCGCACGGGCACGGTGCCCTGGCGCAGCTGGTGTTGGGCTCGGTGGCGACGAAGGTCCTGGCGAAGGCGCCGGTGCCGGTGCTGCTGGTGCGCTGAGGCCCCGGGCGCGCACCGCGCGGGCGTTGCAGGCCGCTTTCAGGCGGCGCGTGAGCGGCGCGAAGTGAGCCGGCGCACCCAGCCCACGCGCTGCGATGCATCGGCAGCCTTGGCTGGCGAAGGCTGCGTCGACAGCGACAGCTCCAGCCCGAAGCACGTCCCGAGGTCGGCCGGGTCGTCGGCCGGGCGGGCTTCAGCGCGGCGCCAGGGTTGGTACCAGCGGGGCTCGGTGGGCGGCTTGTTCATCGACGGCGGCCGGTTGGAGTTTCGGGCGAGCGGCACTTCGTGGCGCAGCGAGTGTCGCGCGAAGCGCGGCGCATCGAAATCGCGAAGTAGGGGGATCAACGTGCCTCACTTCACAACGCATACGCCCGCCGGTGGATGACGAGGGCGCTGAATAGAATCGCCGCCCCTTCGCGCAAGCCTGCGTCTGCGCACCGCAAGCCTGCTCGATCCTTGCCCCATTTCTCCTCGGTGACGGCATGCCTGGCAGCGCCTACGCGGCCATCGACTTCGGCACCTCCAACTCGGCGTTGGTGGTGCCGGCCTGCGCACGCCGCCACGGCGACGACCGGTGTGGCGGCGCGGCCACGGTGGCCGGCCTGCAACTGGTCGAACTGGAACCCGGGCACCCCACGATGCCGACCGCGGTGTTCTACAAGTCGGACACATCGCCCGAGCGGCTGGAAGCCGACCGGCTGTACGGGCGCGCCGCGCTCGCTGCCTACGTGGACGGCCACGACGGGCGGCTGATGCGCTCGATGAAGAGCATCCTCGGCTCGTCGCTGCTCGACCAGAGCACCGACATCGGGGCCGGCCGCTCCGTGCGCTACCGCGATGTCGTCGCCGGCTATCTGCGCCACCTGCGTGGCCTGGCCGGGGCGGCGTGCGGCGCCCCGGTGGACCGCGCCGTGCTCGGGCGGCCGGTGTACTTCGTCGACGACGACCCGGCGCGCGACGCGCGGGCCGAGCAGGCGCTGCGCGGCGCCGCCGCAGCCGCGGGATTCACCGAGGTCCACTTCCAGTACGAGCCGATCGCCGCCGCGCTGGACATGGAAAGCCGCGCCACGCGCGAGCAACTGGTGCTGGTGGCCGACATCGGCGGCGGCACCTCGGACTTCTCGCTCGTGCGCGTCGGTCCGGCGCGCCGCGGCAAGGCGGACCGCCGCAGCGACATCCTCGCCAACCACGGCGTGCACGTGGCCGGCACCGACTTCGACCGTCGCGTGGAACTGGCCCACATCCTGCCGCTGGCCGGGCACGGCACGTTGCGACACGCCGGCGCCGGCGAGGTCGCCCGGGTCATGCCCAGCGGCCTGTACCACGACCTGGCCACCTGGCACCTCATCAACACTGTCTACAGCCCGCAGCGCGTGGCCGAGCTGCGCTCGATGCGCACGTGGTTCACCGATCCGCGCCAGTACCAGCGCCTGCTGGCGGTGCTGGTGCGGCGGCTGGGGCACGCATTGGCGGCCGCGGCCGAAGCCGGCAAGATCGCCGTGGCCGAGGCGGCACGCGCGCGCATCGAGCTGGCGTTCTGGGAGCCGGCGCTGGCCGTGGACTTCGACGAGGCCCAGGCAGACGCCGCGCTGCGCGACGACTTCGAGCGCATCGGGGCTGCCGCCGGCGAGACCGTGCGCCGCGCCGGGCTCGGCCCGGATGCCGTGGACGCGGTCTACTTCACCGGCGGCTCCACCGGCCTGGCGCCGCTGGTGCAGCGCATCGGCGCCGCGTTCAGCCGCGCCGAGCGTGTGCGCGGCGAGCGCTCCTCGAGCGTGGCCGCCGGCCTCGGGGTCCACGCCCGTGCGCTGTTCGGGCCACCGGTGCCGGGCGCCGGGGCGTCGCCCCGGGCAGCGGCCGGCTGACGTCAGCCAGCAGCAACACGGCGCGCACCAGGTCCTCGGCGGCCTGCGCCAGGTCGGCCGGCGGCTCGGTGGCGGCCAGCGCGGCGGCAAGCGCCGGCTCCTCGTCGAGCCCCTCGAGATCTTCGGCGTCGAAGTGCAGGTACAGCAGCGCCAGCGGCTGGGCGAGCGCCCGCTCGTCGTGCTGCAACAGGCCGGGAAACCTCTCGGCGGCCAGCGCAAACCCCGCCACCCAGGGCAGGGCGCTGTCGCGCACGGCCAGGGCCTCCGCTTCCTCGCGCGAGGCCGGGTCGCCGGGCGCGGGCGGTGCCGCGGCGCCGGGTGCCTCGAAGACCCAGGGGTCGAACCACCGGCGTTTGGCGATTGCTGCGTCGAGCACCGCCTGCCGCCGGCGAACCAGCGGCAGCCAGGGCGGCTCAGGCGCCGCCCGCTCAGCAGCCGGGGGCTTGCCGCCCTGAGCGCCGAGCACGAACGGCAGCCACGCCGCCTCGGGCACACGCTGTGGCTGCAGCAGCACGCCGCACAAGAAGCCGTCCAGCGCGCTCACGTCGAGCGCGTGGTCCGCCGCTGGCGCGCCGCGCCCGGCGGCCGCCTCGTCGAGCATTTCCTGCAGCTCGCCGATTTCCGTGTCGGAAAGATCACGCATCGCTCGGGTGGGGTCGGTCCGGCCCTTTGCCCGGGGGGTGGGCCGTAGGGGGGGGCGCGGCTAGATTGGTCGCCGAGGCCGCGGAGCGGATTGTCCTGCAACGTCTTTCGCCCACGCTGCCCGCCCGAAGACCTTCAAGCTGACCCAAGCCAAGCGGCACGGGCCCACGGTCCCAACGACGTCCTTTTCGAAGGACCTTCCACGGCCCGCTGCGCAAGCAGTGGGCCGCCTTTTTTTCGGCGCCGGGCCTGCCGCGCCGCCACCGCGGCCCCGGCGCCCGAAGCCCCGCAGGCCGGGCGCGCCGACATAGACTGCCGGTCCGCCAAGCGGCGCACGCCGCTACCGAGCCAGACCTCGCCGCAAGGAGACCCCCGCCATGGGCGCGCCCGAAGCCTTCACGCAAACCACCGACGTCGGCCACTGGATCGGTGGCGCAGCCACGCGCGGCAGCGGTACGCGCACGCAGACGGTGTGGAACCCCACCACCGGCGCGCCCGCCCGCCAGGTGCTGCTGGCCAGCGATGCCGACGTGGCCGCCGCGGTCGCATCGGCCAAGGCGGCGCAGCCGGCCTGGGGCGACATGGCGCCCATCCGCCGCGCGCGCGTGCTCAACGCCTTCCTCGCACTGCTCAACCGGCACCGCGACACCTTGGCCGCGATGATCACCGCCGAGCACGGCAAGGTGTTCAGCGACGCCCAGGGCGAAGTGACGCGCGGCATCGACATCGTCGAGTTCGCCTGCGGTGTGCCGCAGTTGCTGAAGGGCGACTTCTCCGACCAGGCCAGCGCCGGCATCGACAACTGGGTGCTGCGCCAGCCGCTGGGGGTGGTGGCCGGCATCACGCCGTTCAACTTCCCGTGCATGGTGCCGGCGTGGATGTTTCCGGTGGCGCTGGCCTGCGGCAACGCGTTCATCCTCAAGCCGAGCGAGCGCGACCCGAGTGCTTCGCTGTTCATGGCCGAGTTGCTGAAGCAGGCCGGGTTGCCCGACGGCGTTTTCAGCGTCGTTCAGGGCGACAAGGTGGCGGTCGACGCGCTGCTTGCGCACCCCGACGTGAAGGCGGTGAGCTTCGTCGGCAGCACGCCGATCGCGCAGTACATCTACGAGACCGGCGCCAAGAACGGCAAGCGCGTGCAGGCGCTGGGCGGCGCGAAGAACCACATGGTGGTGATGCCCGATGCCGACCTCGAACAGACGGTCGATGCGCTCATCGGCAGCGCCTACGGCTCGGCCGGCGAGCGCTGCATGGCCATCAGCGTGGCGGTGCTGGT
Organism: Rubrivivax sp.; assembly: GCA_016789865.1. Classification (GTDB taxonomy): domain Bacteria; phylum Pseudomonadota; class Gammaproteobacteria; order Burkholderiales; family Burkholderiaceae_C; genus Rubrivivax. Next base: position 44,517 of record JAEUPC010000156.1, on the reverse strand, counting down.
GGGCAACGTCGCCGACAAGATCATGCCGCTGCTGGCCGAGCGCACGAAGACGCTGAAGATCAAGAACGGCCTGGAGGCCGACGCCGAGATGGGCCCGATCGTCACGCGCGAGGCGCGCGACCGCATCGAAAAGATGATCGGCGTGGGCGTCGAAGAAGGCGCGAAGCTCGTGGTCGATGGCCGCGGCCACAAGGTGGCCGGCCTCGAGAACGGCTTCTTCACCGGCGGCACGCTGTTCGACCACGTGAAGCCCGGCATGCGCATCTACAAGGAAGAGATCTTCGGCCCGGTGCTGGCGTGCCTGCGCGTGCGTGACATGGCCGAGGCGCTGAAGCTCGTCAACGAACACGAGTTCGGCAACGGCGTGGCCTGCTTCACCAGCGACGGCGGCACCGCGCGCGAGTTCGCGCGCCGCGTGCAGATCGGCATGGTCGGCATCAACGTGCCGATCCCGGTGCCGATGGCCTGGCACGGCTTCGGCGGCTGGAAGCGCAGCCTGTTCGGCGACATGCATGCCTACGGCGAGGAAGGGGTGCGCTTCTACACGCGCCAGAAGAGCGTGATGCAGCGCTGGCCCGACAGCACGCCCAAGGGCGCCGAGTTCACGATGCCGGTGGCGCGCTGAGCGTGCGCCGCGCCGGCCTGCCGCCCGACCTCCACCGGTGCCGCCGGCGGCTGCTCGGGGCGGCCGGGGCGTGGGCCGCCGGCGGGCTGACGGGGGCAGGCTCGGGGCTCACAGGATGCGCCGCGCCCACCGCGCCTTCCGTCGCCGCGCCATCCCCGCCGCCGCGGACCTCGCCGATGCCGCCGACCTACGCCGATACTGACCTCGCCCACGCCCGCGCGCTGCGCGAGCGCGGCTTGGTCGACACCGCCGCGCTGCGCCTGCTGCGCGAACTGTGCACCGGCATCGGCGCGCGGCCGGCCGGCTCACCGGCCGACGCCCAGGCGCAGGCCTGGGCCCGCACCGCGCTGGGCCAGCTCGGGTTGGAAAGCGTGCGCGCCGAGGACTTCGCGTTGCGCATCTGGCAGCGCGGCCCGGCCGCCGCACGGCTGCTGGCCTCCGACATCAGCCGCACGCTCACCATCGCCGCGCTGGGCAACAGCGTGGCCACCGCGGTCGGCGGCATCGACGCCGAGGTGGCGTGGTACCCCGACCTCGCCGCGCTGCGCGCCGAGCCCACCGAGCCTGGCCGCTCGCGCGCGCACGGCCGCATCGTCTTCATCGACCAGCGCACGGAACGCACGCGCGATGGTCGCGGCTACGGTACCGCGGTGGGCGCGCGCATCAACGGCCCGGTCGAGGCGGCGCGCCGTGGTGCGCTGGCGCTGGCGATTCGATCCATCGGCACCAGCGGTGCAGGCGGCACGAGCGGCACGAGCGGCACGAGCGGCACGAGTGGCACGAGTGGCACGGGCAGCACGAGCGGCGCCAGTGGCACCGGCGACACGGCCGGCGCCCTGACCACCACTGCCCCCGTGGCCCACACCGGCGCCACGCGCTACGACCTCAGCGTGCCGCGCATCCCGGCGTTCGCCGTCTCGGTGCCCGACGCCGATTTCATCGCCGCCGAGCAGGCCGCCGGCCGCCCATTGCGGCTGCAGTTGTCGCTGGACGCGCGCAGCGGCGTCGACGCGCGCAGCGCCAACGTGATTGCCGAATGGCGCGGCACCGACCTCGCGCACGAGGTCGTGCTCATCGGCGCGCACCTGGACAGCTGGGACGTCGGCCAGGGCGCGCAGGACAACGGCGCCGGCGTCGCCATCGTCAGTGCCGCCGCCGGCGTCATCGCCGCGGCCGGCCGCCGCGCGCGGCGCACGATCCGCGTCGTGCTCTTCGGCAACGAGGAGAACGGCTTCGACGGCGCGCTCGACTATGGCAACCGGCACAAGGATGAGCCGCACCAGCTGGTCGCCGAAAGCGACTTCGGCGCCGGCCGCCTGTACGCGTTCGCCAGCCGCGTGGCGCCCGCGGCGCTGCCGCTCACGGCGCAGATCGCCGAGGTGCTGGCGCCACTGGGCATCGCGCAAGCCGAGGGCAGCGGCCGCAACGCAGGCTCGCCGGGGCCGGATGCCGCGCTCCTGATGCGCCGCCACCGCTGGCCGGCACTGGCGCTCGCGCAGGACGGCAGCCGCTACTTCGACGTGCATCACACTGCCGACGACACGCTCGACCGGCTGGACCCGCACGCCCTGCCGCAGAACGTGGCCGCCTGGGCTGCCATGGCATGGCTGACGGCGCAGGCGCCGCTGTCGTTCGGGCCGCCGGCTCTCTGAACGCGAAGGTGCTTTCATGACCGAACCGACCGTGCTGCCCGCGCCGGCGCTCACCTACCTCACGCAGGTGCGCTGCGACGTCGAAGCGGTGCTGTCGCTGGGCAGTGCGCCGATGGGCGAGCGCCGCGTGGTGCCGCTCACCGGCGGCGAGGTGGTGGGGCCGGCCCTCAACGGTCGCATCCTGCCCGGCGGCACCGACTGGCAATGGAACCGCGCCGATGGTGCGCTGGAGATCGCCGCGCACTACGTGATCGAGACGCCCGAGGGCGCGCGCATCGAGGTGCAGAGCAACGGCCTGCGCCACGGCCCGCCCGAGGTGCTGGCGCGGCTGGCGCGTGGCGAGGCCGTGGCCCCCGACGAGTACTTCTTCTGCACGCTGATGCGGTTCACCACCGGCCACGCGATGTACGAGCACCTCAACCGCGTGCTGGCGCTGGCCCGCGGCCGGCGCGAGGCCCGCCGCGTGGTGCTCGACGTGTGGCAGGTGGGCTGATTGAGCACGCCCGATCCGGCCGCGCTGCAGGCCGCCATCGCGGCCCTCGAGGCCCAGCGTGCGTTGCTGGGCGACGCGGTGGTCGATGCCGCGCTCGGGCCGATGCGCGAGCAACTGGGTCGTCTGGCGGGCCTTCCGGCGCGGCCGGCGTTGCCGGCCGGGGGCCCCGCGGCCGAGCCGGCGCCGCCGGAGCAGGCGCTCAAGCAGGTGGCCGTGCTGTTTCTCGATGTCGTGGGCTCGACCGCGCTGAGCCAGCACCTGGACCCCGAAGACATCCACGAAGTGATGGACGGTGCGCTCGCCCGCTGCACCGAGGTGGTGGTGGCGCACGGCGGCAAGGTGCTGCAGTACGCCGGCGACAACCTGCTGGCCGCCTTCGGCGCCGAGCGCCGGCTGGAAGACGATGCCGAACGCGCCGTGCATTGCGCTCTGGCGCTGCTGGCCGAAGGGCGCGCGCTGGGCGAGCGCGTGCGCCGCTCGCATGGCCACGACGGCTGCAACGTGCGCGTGGGCATCCACACCGGTCCGGTGCTGCTGGGCGGCGGTGTCGACGAGGAGGGCACGATCCGCGGCCTGACGGTGAACATCGCCGCGCGCATGGAGCAGACGGCGCCGGTGGGTGCCTTGCGCATCAGCCACGACACCTTCCTGCAGGTGCGCGGCGTCTTCGACGTGCAAGCGCAGCCGCCGCTCATGGTGAAGGGCCGCGACGAGCCGCTGCTCACCTACTTCGTGCAGCGCGCCAAGCCGCGCGCCTTCCGCGTCGAGACGCGCGGCATCGAAGGCGTGGCCACGCCGCTGGTGGGGCGTGACGCCGAACTGGCGCAGCTGGCCGCGCTGCCGGACCGCGTGGCCGCCGAACGCACGCTGCACGCCGCCACCGTCATCGGCCAGCCGGGCCTGGGCAAGAGCCGCCTGCTGCGCGAGCTGCAAGGCCTGCTGGAGGCGCACCCGCAGCGCTTCTGGCTGCTGCTGGGGCGCGCGCATCAAGGCGCGCGGCTGCAGCCCTACGGCCTCGTGCGCGACCTGCTGGCCTGGCGGCTGCAGATCGCCGACAGCGACGGCAGCGAGCTGGCGCGCACCAAGCTGGTGGACGGGCTCGTGCCGTACCTGGGCGCGCAGGCCGAGGCCAAGGCGCACCGCATCGGCCAGCTGATCGGACTGGACTTCGCCCAGAGCCCGCACGTCCGGGGCCTGGAGCCACGCCAGCTGCGCGAGCTCGGTTTCTCCGCACTGCGCGGCTACCTGCGCGGCCTGGCTGCCGAGGGCGCCGCGCTGGCCATGCTGCTCGAAGACCTGCAGTGGGCCGATGACGCGTCGCTGGACTTCATCAGCGAGCTGCTGAACGCCAAGGCGATGCCGTTGATGCTGCTGGCCACCGCGCGGCCCGAGCTGCTGGAGCGCCGCCCCGCCTGGGGCCAAGGCGTGGCCGCCCACCGCCTGCTGCGCCTGCCGGCGCTGGACGCGGCGCAAGGCGACCACCTGGCGCGCGCCCTGCTCGCCCGCGTGACCGAAGGCGCGCCGCAGTTGCACGCCCTGCTCGTGGCGCAGGCCGGCGGCAACCCGTTCTACATGGAAGAGCTGGTGCGCATGTTCCTCGACGACGGCGTCATCGTCGCCGAGGGCGACCGTGGCGACCGTGGCGACCGTGGCGATAGCGCCGACGGCGGCGCTGGGGGCGATCACTGGCGCGTGCTGCCTGGCCGGCTGAGCCAGGCGCGCGTACCGACCACCCTCGTCGGCGTGCTGCAAGCGCGCCTGGATGCGCTGCCGGCGGCCGACCGCCTGGCGCTGCAGCAGGCGAGCATCGTCGGCCCGGTCTTCTGGGACCGCGCGCTGGCCGCCCTCGACCCGCAGGCCGAGGCGTCGGTGCCGACCCTGCAGCACAAGGAGCTGATCCACCGGCGTGACGGCAGCGCGTTCGAGGGCACGCCCGAGGAGGCCTTCCACCACCATCTGCTGCAGCAGGTGACCTACGACACCGTGCTCAGGCCGGCGCGCCGGGCCGGCCATGCCGCGGTGGCGCAGTGGCTGGCCGAGCGCGTGGGCGACCGCTCGGCCGAGTACCTGGCCGTCACCGGCGAACACTACGAGCGCGCCGGCGACCACGCCCGGGCGCTGGACTACTTCCATCGGGCGGCGCTCGATGCCGAGGCGCGCAGCGCCAACGCCGCCGCGCTCGAACACCTGGAGCGTGCGCTGCGCAGCCCGGCGGCCACCGACCCGCGCCTGCGCAACCGGCTGCTCTTCCTGCAGCAAACCGTGGCCGACCTCACCGGGCAGCGCGCGCTGCAGGAGCAGGCGCTGCAGCAGCGCAACGAGATCGCCGAGGCGCTGGACGACGACGCGTTGCGCGCCGACCTGCTGGGGGCGCATGCCCTGCTGGCCTCGCGCCGCGGCGACGAGGCGGCGGCGCACGACTTGGCGACCCGCGCGCTGGCGCTCGCGCGGCGTTCGGGCAACGCCGAGGTCGCCGCGCTCGCCCTCGGGCAGATCGCCTGGAGCCGCTATAGCCAGGGCGACATCCCGGCGGCACTCACCCAGGCGCAGGCCGCCATGACGCACGTGCGCGAAGCCCTGCGCGACCAGCCGACGAAGAAGCTGGAACTGCTGGAGGTGCAGCTGTTGACCCTGCGCTCCATCGTCGAGCACGGCTTTGGCGACCTGCGGCAGACCCGCGCCACCTGCCTGGAAGCGCTGGCGCTGGCCAAGCAGCGTGGGTTGCGCCGGCCGCAGGTCTCCACGCTCGCGTCGCTGGCCGGCCGCGACCTCGAAGCCGGGCGCTACCACGAGGCGTTGGCCCAGTTCGAGGCGGCCACGGCGATCGCACGCGAAATCGGCTGGACCATCTACATCGCGCTGGGCCACTACAACGCGGCACGCTGCCATTTCGAGCTGGGCGACCACGAACAGGCCGCAGCGCAGCTGGCCGACGCGGAGCCGATGGCGCTGCGCTGCGAAAGCCGCGACACGCAGGGGCGCTGCGCGCTGCTGCGCGGCCGCCTGGCCGCGGCCGCCGGCGAGGCGGATGCCGCGCGGGAGGCCTTTGCGCGCGCCCTCGAGATCTTCGAGGCGCTCGATGCCGCAGGCTTTGTCTGCCAGGTGCGCGCCGACGTGGCGCTGCTGCACCTGGCGCAAGGTCAGCTGCCGCTGGCGCAAGCGCTGGCCGAACAGGTCGAGGCCGCGCTGGCCACGGGCCTGTCGCTGGCCAACACCGAAGACCTGCTGCGCCCGCGCATGGCCTGCCATCGCGTGTGGGCGGCGGCCGGCGACCCGCGGGCCCGGGCCGCGCTGGAGGCCGCGCACGCCGAGCTGCAGGCGATGACGGCGCGCGCCGGCGGCGAAGAAACGCAGGTCGGCATCCGCCACAACATCGCGCTGCACCGCGAGATCGCCGCCGCCTGGGCGGCCACCCGGCAAAGCACCCCACCGTCAAGATCCTGACCGACGGTGCCCCCGCTCGTCGAAGACCAACACGGGTGATCGCCAAGGACGCCGGGTGGTCGGCGCAGCGAAATCAAGGGGGCGTCCGAGGGCCTGGCGAAGCCAGGCCCTCGGAAGAGGACATTCGCGCAAGCCGACCACCCGGCGCCCTTGGCGCGCGCGGTGCCGGCCAGCGCGAACCTCAGGTCCCTCAGCTCAGTCAGTCAGTCAGGTCAGCTGCCGATCACCCCGCCATCGTCCTTGCGGATCACCACCGTGGCCGAGCGTGGCCGGCCGTCGGGCTTGAAGTCGGGCCAGTTGCTGAAGCGGCGCGGTTCGCGTGGGTCGCTGCGCTCGCTGGGCGTCTCGCCCGGGTGCTGGATGTTCACGAAGACGGTGCGGCTGTCGGGCGTGAACGCCGCCCCGGTGATCTCGCAGTTCACCGGGCCGACGAGGAAGCGGCGGAACTCGCCGGTGGCCAAGTCGCAGGCCAGCATCTGGTTGTTGCCGATGCGCGCGAGTTCACCCTTGTTCATCGCCGCCGGCCCCATGTCGGTCTGCACCCACAGGCCGCCCAGCGGGTCGAAGGTGATGCCGTCGGGGCAGGCGAAGAGGTCGCCCTTGATGTTGCCCTTGGCCTCGGCGCGCTCGTTGGCCGGGTCGCCGGCCAGCACGAGGTGGTTCCACTCGAACAGCTCGCCGTCGTAGTCACCCTCTTCGCGCCAGCGGATGATGTGGCCGAAGCTGTTTTGGGCGCGCGGGTTCGCGGCGTCGGGGGCGGGGTTGCTGCCTTGGCCACGGCTGGAGTTGTTGGTAAGCGTGCAGTAGACCCAGCGCGTCGCCTTGTCGATGGCCAGCCACTCGGGCCGGTCCATCTTGGTGGCGCCCAGCAGGTCACTGGCCTGGCGCGCCTTGATCACCACCTCGCCCTGGTTCGGGAACCCGATCAGAGGCCCTTGCCCGGCGACCATCGGCATCCAGCGCCCGCGGCCGCCGGCATCGAAGCGCGCCACGTAGAGCTGGCCATGGTCGAGCAACTCGGCGTTGGCCCTGAAGCCGCCGGGCTTGATCTTGTCTCGACTGACGAACCTGTAGATGTACTCGAAGCGCGCGTCCTCGCCGCTGTAGACGACGGCGCGGCCGTCCTGCGTCACCGCCACCCAGGCGCCTTCATGCGCGGCGCGGCCGAGCGCGGTGCGCTTGACCGGCGTGCTGGTCGGGTCGTAGGGGTCGATCTCCACCACCCAGCCGAAGCGGTTGGGTTCGTTGGGGTGGCGCACGGCATCGAAGCGCTCGTCGTGCTCGTGCCAGCGGTAGCCGAAGCCGCTCTTGCGCAGGCCCCAACGGCGCTCGTGCGCCGTGGGCTGGTCGGCGGTGGCGAAGTAACCGTGGAAATTCTCCTCGCCCGACAGGTACGTGCCCCAGGGCGTGAGACTGCTGGCGCAGTTGTTCAACGTGCCCAGCGCGCGCCGGCCCTCGGGGTCGGTGGCGGTACGCATCATCGGGTGACCCGCGGCCGGGCCGCCGATGGCGAACGGCGTGCTCGCGGTGAAGCGGCGCGCGTAGCGCGAAGGCCGCACGGCGTGCCAGCGGCTGCCCTCCAGCCGCACCTCGGTGACCGAGACGCCGTGCGCGGCCTGGCTCTTGCGCACCTTCTCGGCGCTCCAGTCGCTCATGCCGCCCACATGCAGCAGGCCGTCGTCGGCGTATTCGTGGTTCATCACCAGCAACCCGTGCGCGGGGCTGCCTTCCAGCGGGAAGAAGTGGACGCCGTCGTGGTGCATGCCCATCTGCACCGCCTGGTCGGCCGCGCTGTTGCTGGCGTCGTCCTTGAACGCCGGCATCTGGCCGGCGATGCCCACCGGCTCGCCCCAGGGCAGAAACGGCGTGGCGGTGTAGCCCTCGGGCACGGTGATGCGGTCGGCCGCGCCGGCCGGCACGCTCTTGAAGCCCAGGCGCGGCGGCGCGGCCCCGCCGCCGGTCGCGGCGCAGCCGCCCAGCGCCACCGACGCGGCCAGCGCCGAAGCCGAGAGCCCCGCGGGCGCCCAGCCGGCCGCGGGGGCCAGGCCGGCCAGCAGCGCGGCTCCGCTGCCGCGCAGCACCACCCGCCGCGCGGGGTCGGAGACCTCGTGGATGCTCGGGTTGCCCGAGCGGTTGCTGTCTTCCATGCGGTCGAAGTCCTTGGCCATCGTCGGGCTCGCTCCAGTTGGAAAGAAGCGCGTGCGGGCATCTCGGCCGGCCTGCGCCGCGCCTCGCGTGGCGCGGTGGGCGGCATTGTGCGTTGCACACCGCGCGAGGATGCTGGCGGCGGGGCGTGGCCCGGCGGGTCAGGGGTGCACCGATTCCAGGCACGCCGCCCACCGCCCGGCGCTTGTTGCTTGGTGCTTGGTCTCAGCCGAGGTGGCGCGCGAGCGCTTCGACGTCCTCCGGGAACAGCTGCCCGCCTTCGGCCTGCAGCACGCGACCGTCGCGCCCGCGCACCACGGTGACCGGCAGCCCTTTGGGCTTGGGCAGCCGCTGCTGCAACGCCGGGCTCACCCAGACGGTGGGCCAGGCGTAGCCGCGCCGCTGCAGGTAGGTGCGGGCGTCGTCGGCGCGGCGGTCGATGGACAGCGCCAGCATCAACAGGCCACGTGCGCGCTGGGCCTGCCACAACTTGTCCACATGCGGGCTGGTCAGCGCGCAGAACGGGCACCAGCTGGCCCACCAGTACAGCAGCAGCACGCGACCGTCGGCCTGCGCGGCGCCGAAGCGCTGGCCGTCGAGCAGTTCCATATCGGGCAGCGCCAACGGCTGGCCGACGGCCGGCAGCGGCGGCGCCTTGCCCTCCTGGGCGGGGTCTGCCGCGGGCGGCAATGGGGAAGGCACGGCGGGCGTCTGCGCCAGCGCGCGGCCGGTGGCGAGCAGCGGCAGCCCCGACGCTGCCGCCCAGGCGCACGAAGTCCACCGCGCGCCCCGCGCGCACCACTCGCGGCGGGCGGGGTGCGCCGGTGCGTCAGGGAGTTGCGAAGGGCGCATCGTCGACTCTCAATCGCGCCGGATGGCACTGGACCAGCGTTGCGTCAGCGGCGCGGGTTCGGTTTCGGCGCGCGCCGTGTCGTCGTCGCCGCGCGGCTCGGTCACCGCGCCCACCGCCCACAGCAGCACGACGACGGCCAGCGCCAGTGAGACCAAGAGCCACGGCGCGAGGCGGTGCGCGTTCCACAGCAGCAGCGTGGTCAGCAGCAGCACCACCAGGAACAGCGTGCCGGCCACCCAGCCGGCCTGCTCGGTGATGGCGGGGTCGTAGCGCCTCAGCTTGTGCATGTCGAAGGCCGGCTTGGGCCAGCGCGCGGCCACGTCGGCGGGCCGCCAGCCGGGCGGCGCGAGCCACACCTTCAGCTTGTCGGCCCACGACCTTGCGCGCCAGCTGTCCAGCGCCAGCTCGCGGTAGACCTGCAGGTTGGCCCACAGCGGGTTCCAGCTGCGCAGCGGCGCGCGCGTGCCGTAGACGCACGGCTCGCGGTCGTCTTCCGGCGCGAAGGTGCCGAACAGGCGGTCCCACACGATCAGGATGCCGCCGTAGTTCTTGTCCAGGTAGCGCTCGTTCACCGCGTGATGCACGCGGTGGTTGGAAGGCGCGCAGAACCAGCGGTCGAACCAGCCGAGCTTGCCGATCTGCTGCGTGTGCACCCAGTACTGGTACAGCAGGTCGATCAGCGCCACCGTGCCGAACACCAGCGGCGGCACACCCAGCACCGCCAGCGGCAGGAAGAAGACCCAGCCGAACAGGAAGCCGGTGCTCGTCTGGCGCAGCGCTGTGCTCAGGTTGTAGTCCTCGCTCTGGTGATGCACCACGTGCGCGGCCCACAGCACCGCCACGCGGTGGCCGCCACGGTGCAGCCAGTAGTAGAGGAAGTCGTAGCCCACCAGCGCCGCCGGCCACACCCACCACGTGCCGGCGCTCAGCTGCCACAGCGAGACATGCTCGTAGGCCAGCGTGTAGATGCCGATGGTGGCCAGGCGCGTGAACACCTTGATCACTTCGCTCATGACGCCCAGGCCGATGCTGTTCAGCGCGTCGTTGAGCCGGTAGGTGTTGCGGCCGCGCGCCAGCCCGACCGCGAACTCGAAGGCGATGAGGGCCAAGAACACCGGCGTGGCCAGCACGATGATCTGCGCGGAAGTCATGCCCGGCACTCTACTCCGAGGCGTGGGACGCCGGCCGTGCCGCCGATGCGCCGCGCCGCGCCCGCCACTAGGATGAGCGGCATGAACGCCTCGACCCGCGCCCCCTCACCCCCCGCCGCCGCCGGCCCGCGCACCGTGCTCGTCACCGGCGGCAGCCGCGGCATCGGCGCCGCGGCGGCCCGCGGCGCGGCGCGCGCCGGCTGGGACGTGGCCGTCAACTTCACGCGCGACGCCACCGCGGCCGAAGCCGTGTGCGCCGACGTGCGCGCCGCCGGCCGGCGCGCCGTGGCGCTGCAGGCCGATGTCGGCGACGAAGCGCAGGTGCTGGCGATGTTCGCTCGGCTGGATGCCGAGGTCGCCGCCGCGCGGCTGGCGCCGCTGGCCGGGCTGGTGAACAACGCCGGCATCGTCGACCTGCCCGCGCGCGTGGACGAGATGAGCGCGGCGCGCATCGAGCGCATGTTCCGCATCAACGTCTTCGGCTCGATGTGGTGCGCGCGCGAGGCGATCAGGCGCATGAGCACCAAGCACGGCGGCGCCGGGGGCAGCATCGTCAACATCGGCTCGGCGGCCTCGCGCATCGGCTCGCCCGGGCAATACGTCGACTACGCGGCCAGCAAGGGCGCGATCGACGTCTTCACGCTCGGCCTCGGTCGTGAGGTGGCCACCGAAGGCGTGCGCGTCAACGCCGTGCGCCCGGGCATCATCGACACCGACATCCACGCCAGCGGCGGCATTCCCGACCGCGCCCGGCAGATGGCGCCCGCGGTGCCGATGCAGCGCGCCGGCAGCGCCGACGAGGTGGCCGGGGCGATCGTGTGGTTGCTGTCTGACGAGGCGAGCTACACGACCGGGTCGGTGGTGGATGTGACTGGAGGGCGTTGACGCCCCTGCCGGCGGCAGGACAGCGTGCCGTCGGCCTCAAATCAGGGCCCGCCGACCATCGGCCTCGCAACGGCAGCCAGGCTCAGCAGCTCGCCGGCGCGGATGTCCGCGAAGGTCAACCGGCGCAGCGTCACCATGCCCACGGCCGCCAGCACGCCGAGCTTGAGCGCGGCGGTGTAGCTCAGGTCGATGACGCGGCCGTCGACGAACGGCCCGCGGTCGTTGACGCGCACCATGACCTCGCGGCCGTTGGCCGGGTTGCGCACGCGCACGTAGCTCGGAATGGGCAGCGTCTTGTGCGCTGCCGTCATCGCGTACATGTCGTAGGGCTCGCCGCTGGAGGTGGGGCGGCCGTGGAACTTGCGTCCGTACCACGAGGCGAGGCCGGTTTCGGTGAACGGCACGTCGGCGGTGAGCGGCACGTAGCTGCGGCCACCCACCGCATAGGGCCGGTTCGGGCCGCCGGCGCGCAGCGGCTCGATGCGCGGCACGGCGTCGGGCGTGCGTTCCAGGCCGGGCGGCGGGTTGGCCTCGGGGCCGTCGGCGGGCACCGAGGCGCAGCCGGCCAGCGTGGCCGCGGCGGCGACGAGGGCGTTGCGTCGGTCCACGGGGATGGCCGATGAGGTGGGCGCCGCGCTTGGGGACCTGGTGCTGCTACTGCGCCTGCGCGAGCAGCCGTGTGACTTCACCCTGGCGTGGCCAAGCGGCACCACGCCGGGCCAGCAGGCCGAGCGTCTCGCGGGCCGCCGCCTTGTCGCCGGCGCGGATCTGCAGCCGTGCCAGCGAGAGGCGGTACTCGGGCTCGTCGGGCGACATCTCGACCACCGCCTTCTGCAGGGCCAGCGCTTCCGTCACCTGGCCGGCGGCGGCCTGGGCGAAGGCCAGCGTGTCCATCAGCGGCGGCTGGCCGGGGGCCAGCGCCAGTGCACGTTGCGCCAGCTTCACGCCTTCAGGCTTGTTCTGCGCGGCCAGCGCGTGCGCCAGGTTGTTCAGTGCCTGCACCTGCTGCGGCTCGCGCGCCAGCACCTGCTGGAAGCGCGCCTCGGCGCGCGCCCAATCGCCCTGGCTGGCGGCCAGGTTGCCCAGGTGCAGCAGGAAGGCGCCGTCGTGCCCGCGCCGCGCCAGCCAGGCCTGCGCATGCGCCTCGGCTTCGGCGGCGCGGCCGCTGGACAGCAAGGCCAGGTGCAGCTGGATGGCCACTTCGCCGTGGGCCGGCGCCGCGGCCAGGGCGGTGCGCAAGGCGGCGATGGCGCCTTCGGCATTGCGCGCGGCCATCTGCAGTTCGGCTTCGAGCTGCGCGCCGGCCGCCGGCCAGCGCTTCTGCGCCGTGCGCGCCAGCGTCAAGGCGTCCGTGGGCCGCTCGTTGCGCAGGGCGGCGAACGCCGCCGCGCGGTGCGCCAGCAGGTTGTCGGGTTCCAGCTCGAGTGCGCGGCGGGCCTGCTGGGCGGCGGCCTCGTGGCGGCCGAGCGCGAGGTTGACGTCGACCAGCCGCAGGTACGAAGCGGCCAGCCGCGGCTGCACGCCGGCGAGCTTGCCGAAGGTGGTGGCGGCCTGCTGCAGGTCGCCGCTGCGCTGCTGCGCCAGCCCCAGGCGGTCGAGCACGGCCGGGTGCTCGGGCAAGGCGCTGGCGGCGGCCTGCGCCTCGGTCATCGCCAGGCCGGCGTCCGACAACGCCAGCGCGTAGTCGACCAGGCGCACCCGCGCTTCGGGGTCGTTGGGGCTGGCTCGCACTGCCTGGCGCAGCAGGTCGACGACCTGCGCCTTGCCGGCGCCGGTGCGCCCGGCCAGGTCGGCGCGGGCCAGCAGCAGCGCGGCGTTGCCGGGCTCGCGCCTGGCGGCCGCGGCCATGCGGGCGTGGGCCGCTTCGGGCTGGCTCCGGGCGAGGTCCAGCTCGTTGAGCGCGGCCAGCGCGGGCAGGTACTGCGGGCTGGTCTTCAGCGCCGCCTCCCAGTGCGTGCGCGCCGCGTCGCGCTGGCCCTTGGCGAGCGCGATGCGGCCACGCAGCAGGTCGGGCAGCGGCGAGCCCGGGGTCTTGCGCGCCAGGTTGTCGATGGCGGTCAGCGCCGCCGGGTACTGCTTGCTGCGCAGGCGGGCGTTGACGAGGGCCAGGTCGCCGTCGGTGGCACGGTCGGCACCGGCGGCGTTCTCCAGCGCCGCGAGGCCGGCCTCGAACTGGCCGGTGCCTTGGGCCTGGCCCAGGCGCGCCAGCGCCAAGCCTGTCTGCAGCCCGGCGGTCTTGGGGTTCATCTCCGCCACGCGGGCGAAAGCGGTCTCGGCCGACGCCGTGTCGCCAGCCATCAGGTGCGCGCGCCCGGCCAGCGTGATGGCCTCGGCATCGCGCGAGCGCATGCCGATGAGCGGGGCGAGCTGTTCGAGGGCGCGCCGGGGCTGGCCGACCGTGAGGTAGGCCTGGGCCAGCACGCGCCTCGGCTGCGGCGTGCCCGGCGCCAGCAGCACGGCCTTGTTGAGGTAGCTCTCGGCCTGCGCCCAGGCCCCGGCGGCCAGCTCGGCCTGGCCGGCCAGCATCTGCAGGCGGGGGTTGTCCGGTGCATTGCGGATGAGCTGCTGGGCGATCTCGCGGGTCTTGAGGAAGTCGCCGCGCTGCAGCCCCAGCACCGCCTCGTAAAAGCGCGTCTGCGGGTGGCCGGGCCGCATGGCCTGCAACTGCTGCCACTGCGCGCGCGCCGCCTCGGCATCGCCCGCGGCCAGGTGCAGCGCGATGAGGCCGGTGTGGGCCTGCAGCAGCGTGCCGTCGGCGGCCAGCGAGCGCCGGTAGGCCTCGGTGGCCTGCGCCTGCGACTGGGCACCGGCGTGCAGCAGGATGTCGCCGCGCAGCGACCAGGCCGGCGCGTCGTCGGCCTTCTTCGCCAGCAGGCCGTCGACCGTGACCAGCGCCGCCGCCGTGTCGCCCCGCGCGGCGCGCAGTCTGGCCTGCACCTCCAGCGCCGTGCGGTGCTCCGGGGCGCGCTGCAGCGCGGTGCCCAGCAACGCCTCGGCGCGGGTCAGTTCGCCCTGGGCCATGTGGGCGATCGCCAGCTGCGTCTTGAGCTCCGCGGTGGCGCCCGGCGGGCCGGGCTCGGCATCGCCGAACTCGCGGATGAGCGGCGCGAAGCGCTGCAGCGCCACCAGCGCCGTGGCAAGCACCGGCAGCACTTCGTCGGCCGGGTGCCCGGCACCGAGGGCCCGGCGCAATTCGACCTCCGCGCCGAGCGCGTCGCCGCCCAGCAGCAGCGCGTGGCCGAGCAGGAAGCGCGCCTCGGCCTGCTCGGGCCGGGCCTGCAGCACGTTCTTCAGCTCGATGGTGGCAGCTGCGAGGTCGCGCTTGTCGAACAGCGACTTCGCGGCCTCGAGGCGCCCTTTCTCGGCGCGACCGCAGGCCGACAGCGACATCGACAGCGCCAGCGTCAGCGTCAGCGTCAACGAGAGCGAGAGCGAAAACGAGAAGGCCGCCGCCAGCGGCCTGGCGGGCCGCCGGGGCGTGACGGGGGGGGCGGCAGCAGCAGCTTCGCCGCGGCGGCCGGGAAGCGCTCTGCCGGGCGTGCGTGCGGTGGCGGGTGGGGTCATGCGGGTTGCGGAGAAGGGCGGAGAAGGCCAGAGAAGGGGGCAGGCGCAGAGGGCGAATGGCGGTTCGAGGCAGGCAGCAGCGTCGCACGGGAGCCAAGGGGCGGCGTCAGTACACCCCCGGCACGAAGCGCCAGCGCACCCGCGCGGCATAGGCGGCGTACTCGCTGTCCACGCGCCGCAGATGGCGCTCTTCGGTCAGGGCGCGCAGCACGTAGACGAGCGTCCAGCCGGCCACCGAGCCGAGCGCGGCGAGGCCGCTCACCAGCCCGCGCTCGAAGGCGTGCCCCACCAGCGGCGCCGCGCCGATCCACCACGCCATGTTCTTGCAGGTGTAGGCCGGGTGTCGCACATAGGCATAGGGCCCGCGCGAGACGATGCCGCGGTGCGTGAGGTTGCTTGCCTTCCAGCCCAGCGCCACCGAGGCGCCCGCATACACCGCCATGAGGGCCAGCAGCAGGCCGTTGAGCAGCACGTGCACGGCCGGGTCGGCGAACTGCGGAAAGTCGCTGGTCTGGGAGCCCAGCACCTGGGCGGTGTAGGTATTGAATGGCGGGTAGCAGGCCATTGCCGCCGCCCAGCCGAGCAGCGTCGGGTCGACCGAGCGGATCTCGTTGCGCAGCCGCGGCGACTCCACCAGGTAGCCGATGGTGAAGATCGCGACATCGATGAACAGGATGACCTGCAGCGCGAACCAGAAGCCCCACCGGTTGAACGCGATGTGTGAACCGAAGCCGGCGGTCAATGCCTCGGCCAGCCCGTGGCCGTTCTTCCAGGCGCTCACGCAGAAGGCCATCAGCGACATCACCATCAGCGGCGCGAAGAAAGCCTTCAGCAAGGTGGCCAGCAGCGCCACGCGGTCTTCCGTTCCCAGGCCGGCGGCCAGCGTGGCGCGCGGCTCGCGCAGCAGTTTCCACACCACGGCACAGGCGCGCAGCGACTTGCCGCGGCGAGGCTCAGGCTCCAGCAGCAGCCAGGCGCAGACGGCCGCCGCGTAGGCCGCGGCGCTGCCGACAAGGAAGTCGTGGCCGCTGAAGAGAAACTCGCCCAGCGAATGCCACTCGCGCATCTGGCGCTTGTTCCACGGCGCAGCCGCGTAGAAGGCGCAGGCGGCCCCGATCACCACGCCCGTGGCGGCCGCGTTCTGCCACCGCAGGGTGGCCGTCGGTCTTGCCAGGGGCTGGGCCGGGGCGTCGGACATGGCCGGGCACTGTAGCCGCCGCCTGCCGGCGCGCCGATGCCGGCCATGCCGGCGCGTGAAGTCGGCGCGCCAGAAGCAACAAACCCCGCCGAGGCGGGGTTTCGATCGGGTGCTTGGGTGCCGAAAGTCGCCGGAGCGCGGGTGCGCAACCCCGCGCGTCAAGCTGCCGAGGCGGCGGCGCGCCGGCGGCGCCACAGGCCCGCGCCGATCAGCGCCAGCCCGAGGCCGGCCAGGCCGGCGGACGCGGGCTCGGGCACTTGGCCTGAACTGGAGGTGCTGGGGAAGGTGAACGAGCCGTAGCCGGTCTGGTAGCGCAGCCCGATCGGGTCGATGTTCACCTGGCTGCCCCAGTTGCCGCCCAGCAGGATGGTGAACGTGTCGTTGGTGCCGGCATAGATGCCGCCGTTGGAGCCGCCAGAGCAGTTGCTGCCGCCGTAGGCGCAGATCTCGACGCCCGGCACGTTGGCCGCCAGCGCGCCGCTGGCCCAGTTGGCGCTCCACAGGCCACCGTCGTTCGAGTCGGAGAAGCCGATCAGGCTCGCGTTGGGGCTGATGCCGAAGGCGAAACCGACCAGGCGCTCGCCACCCTGGCCACCGATCAGCGACGTGTTGTTCAACGTCACCGTCACGGCCAGCGTGCTGGAGTTGAAGCCCGACAGCGTCATCAGGCCGGAGCCCGTGAGCAGCGAGGTGCCGGTGTTGAACGACCAGCTGAAGAAATACGGGTTGTTGGTCGTGGCGCTGATCATCACCGCGTGGCTGGGCGCGCCGAACGCGGCCAGGAACGCGGCCACGATGGCAAGGCAGAAGGTGCGGAAGGCGGCGGTCATGGGGACCTCTTGGGAAGGGGGCGGCGGGCGGACCGGCGGTGCCGGCGCAACCGCCGGTATGGCATGCCGAGCGGATGGACGCACGAGTCGTGCCAGCCCTCGGATGATCCGCGCTCCGAGCCGGCGCCACAGGCACTTGCATCTGTTTACGCCAACAACTTGGCGAACTCGGCTCGAGCTCCTTGCCGACACTTGTAAAGAGCGCCGACAGCGCCCGGGGTCGAAGCAGCCCGTCGGCGACCCCGGCGGGCGCGGCCGGGCGCCTGGGCGGGTGTTCCGATAATCCCGCGGGTGTTGCAGTTGCGCCGGCTCCCCCTGTACCTCGACCTCATCCGCTGGGACCGCCCCGCCGGCTGGCTGCTGCTGCTGTGGCCCACGCTCGCAGCACTGTGGATCGCCGCCGACGGCTGGCCCGGCTGGCACCTGCTGGCCGTCTTCGTGGCCGGTACGGTGCTGATGCGCAGCGCCGGATGCTGCGTCAACGACGTGGCCGACCGCGAGTTCGACCGGCACGTCAAGCGCACCGCGCAGCGGCCGGTGACGAGCGGCGCGGTTGCCGTGCCCGAGGCGCTGGCCGTGGGCGCCGTGTTGACCCTGGCGGCCTTTTTGCTGGTGCTCACCACCTCGCCGGCGGCGGTCTTGCTCAGCGTCGCGGCGCTGGGCATCACGGTGCTGTACCCGTTCGCCAAACGGGGACTGTCGATGCCGCAGGCCGTGCTGGGCGTGGCGTTCAGCTTCGGCATCCCGATGGCCTTCGCGGCCGCGCAGGGCAGCAGCGAGTGGCGGCTGGCGGCCATCCCCGAGGCGGTGCCGGCGCAGGCCTGGTGGCTGCTGCTGTCCAACCTGTCCTGGGTGCTGGCCTACGACACCGAGTACGCGATGGTCGACCGCGACGACGACTTGCGCATCGGCATGAAGACTTCGGCCATCACGCTCGGGCGCTTCGACGTGCCCGCGGTGATGGCGTTCTACGCCATCTACCTCGTCAGCTGGGCGGCACTGGGGCGGACTCTCGGGCTGGGCGGCTGGTTCCTGCTGGGCATCGCGGCGGCCGCCGGGCAGGCGCTGTGGCACTTTGCGTTGATCCGCGGGCGCACGCGGGAAGGCTGCTTCAAGGCCTTCCGGCTGAACCACTGGCTGGGCTTTGCCGTGTTCGCCGGCACGGCCGTCGATCTGGCGTTGCGCTGAGCGTGGGGCCCCTTCGGTCATCGACCCGGGCCGGTGATCCTTGCCCGCGGATGTCTTGGCAGCCGGGTGCGCCGATCAGTCATGGCGCTCGGGCGCGGCAGGCGCGGCGCTCAGCCGCGGCCGAATTCGTCGCCGAGTTCGCGCGCCCGGCGCTCGGCGGCGTGAAGCGCCCGCACGAACGCGGCCTTCACGCCATCGGCCTCCAGTGAGGTGATTGCGGCGTGCGTGGTGCCGCCCTTGGAGGTGACCTGCGCGCGCAGCGCCTGGGGCGGTTCGGCCGAGCGGCCTGCCAGCTCGGCGGCGCCGTCGAAGGTGGCGATGGCCAGCTGCCGGCCCTGTGCCGGCGACAGGCCCATCTGCGTGGCCGCTTCCATCATCGCTTCGAGCACGTAGTAGACGTAGGCGGGGCCCGAGCCGGACACCGCCGTCACCGCGTCGAGGTCGGCCTCGCGCGGCACCCACAGCGTGGCGCCGGTGGGCGCCAGCAAGGCCTCGACAAGGGCGCGCTGCGCGGCATCGACCGCCTCGGTGGCGAACAGGCCCGCGATGCCGCGGCCGATGAGCGCCGGCGTGTTGGGCATCGCGCGCACCACACGTGCGCGGTGTACATCCAGGCCCAGGGCGCGCACGATCGACTCGCAGCGGATGCCGGCCATCACCGACAGCTGCAACGCGCCGCCGACATGCGGCGCGCAGGGCGCGGCGGCCTCGGCAAACGACTGCGGCTTGACGGCCCACACCACCGTGCCTGCCTGCGCCAGCTGCGCGTCGGCGGCCGGCTGCGCGGCGACTCCGAAGGACTGCGCGAGCCTGTTGCGCTGCGCCTGTGCGGGCTCGACGACGACGATGTCGGCGGCGCTGCGGCCGGCGGACAACAGGCCGCCGATGAGTGCCGAGGCCATGTGGCCGCCGCCGATGAAGGCGACGGGGCTGGCGTTGCCGCGGGCAGGCGCTTCAGGCATGGTGCCAGTGTAGCCAGCGGCCTGCCGCCGACAGCCGCCCGCAGCCGCCCGCAGCCGCGGGCTGTCGCCGCAGGCCGCGTGGGCGGCCCGGGCGCGTGTGCGTGGCGCCGCGTCTTGCAGCCGCGCCGAGTCGCCCCAAAATGCCGGCCATGAGTGCATCCAACGACCGGCCCGGGGCCAACCCCTTCGCGGCCTACAACCCCTACGGGCAAGAGCCGGCAGCCGCCGGGAAGGGCAACGCCGCCGCCACGGGCCTGGGCGCCATCGCCGCAGGGCCGATGCCGCCCCCCGCCGGGCCGGCGGCGGCCGAACTCGTCTTCGATGTCACCGAGGCCGACTTCGAGGCCCTGGTGCTCGAGCGTTCGCTCGACGTGCCGGTGCTGCTGGACTGCTGGGCGCCCTGGTGCGGCCCGTGCCGCTCGCTGGGGCCGGTGCTGGAGCGGGTGGTGCAAAGCCTGGGCGGCCGCGTGCTGCTGGCCAAGATCAACACCGACGAGGCGCCCACCATCTCGGCGGCGCTGGGCATCCGCAGCATCCCCCTGGTGGTGCTGTTCGCCGGCGGGCGGCCGGTGGACAAGTTTGTCGGCGCGCTGCCCGAAGGGCAGATCCGCCAGTTCCTCGACAAGCACCTGGGCAAGTTGCCCGGCGGCGCCTCGCCGGTGGACGAGTTGCGCCTGGCCGCCGCACAGGCCGACGAGGCCGGCCAGCCCGACGAAGCCGAGGCGCTGCTGCAGGAGGTGCTGGCCGTCGAGCCGCGGCACGCCGCGACGTTGATGGACCTGGCCGAGCGGCACATCGCGCGCGCCGAGCTCGATGCCGCGCAGCCGCTGCTCGACGCAGTGGCCGCCGAGGCCCGCGGCGACCGCCACCCGGCGCTGTCGAAGCGCATCGAGCTGGCCAGGAACCGCCCGGCCGGCAACGCCGCGGAGTTCCGGGCGCGCATCGCCGCCAACCCGAAGGACTTCGAGGCCCGCTTCGGGCTGGCCGCGCTGCAGGTGTACGAAGGCGACTTCAGCGCCGCGTTCGACCAGCTGCTCGAGGTGGTGCTGCGCGACAAGGGTGAGCACCGCGAGCGCGCGCGCACGCAACTGGTGGAGTGGTTCGGTGCCTGCGGTGATGCCGAAGCGGTGAACCGCGGCCGCCGCTACCTGGGCATGTACCTGAACTGAAGATGCTGTAAGCGGACCGCCCACGCCTGCGCTCATCACGCCGTCGCGCGATTGCTCGCCGGTGCGAATCCCCGCGCTCAGTACCTCTGCCCGAAGATGGCGCTTCCCACGCGCACCAGCGTGGAGCCTTCGAGGATGGCCGCTTCGAGGTCTGCGCTCATCCCCATCGACAACGTGTCCAGGGGATGGCCGGCGGCGCGAAGGGCCACGAAGAGCTCGCGCACCGCGCGATGCTGCCCCCGCTGCCGTGCCGCATCGTCGTTGGGCTCGGGGATCGACATCAGGCCGCGCAGGCGCACGCGCTCGCCTGGAAGTGCCGCCACCGCCGCGGCCAGCGTCGGCACATCCGCGGGAGCGGTGCCGCTCTTGCTGGCTTCGCCGCTCACGTTGACCTGAAGGCACAGGTTCAGCGCGGGAAGATCGGCCGGGCGCTGCTCGGCCAGGCGCTGGGCGATCCTGAGCCGGTCGACCGAGTGCACCCAGTCGAACGCCGCGGCGACCGGGCGCGTCTTGTTGCTTTGCAGCGGGCCGATGAAGTGCCACTCGATCAGCGGGCGCAGATCGGCCAGGGCGTCGATCTTGGCCAGCGCCTCCTGCGCGTAGTTCTCGCCGAAGGCCCGGGCCCCGGCAGCGAACGCCTCGCGCAGGGCGGCCGGCGGAAACGTCTTGCTCACGGCAAGCAGCGTGACGGTATTGACATCGCGCGCAGCCTTCGCGCAGGCCGCCTCGATGCGCCGCCGCACTTCTTGCAGGTTGCTTCCGATGGTGCCCATAATGGTTCGAAGCTTAACGGCGGCGTGCTCGCGGCCGCCCCCTCCTGCGCATGGACATCACCCAGCTGCTGGCCTTCTCGGTCAAGAACAAGGCCTCCGACCTGCACTTGTCGGCCGGTTTGCCGCCGATGATCCGCGTGCACGGTGACGTGCGCCGCATCAACGTCGAAGCGCTGGACCACAAGGCGGTGCACGCCATGGTCTACGACATCATGAACGATGCGCAGCGCAAGCACTACGAGGACACGCTGGAGTGCGACTTCAGCTTCGAGATCCAGGGGCTGGCGCGCTTTCGCGTCAACGCCTTCAACCAGAACCGCGGCGCGGGCGCGGTGTTCCGTACCATCCCGAGCAAGATCCTCACGCTGGAGCAGCTCGGCTGCCCGAAGGTCTTCACCGAGCTGTCGCTCAAGCCGCGCGGCCTGGTGCTCGTCACCGGCCCCACCGGCAGCGGCAAGAGCACCACTCTGGCCGCGATGGTGAACCACATGAACGAAAACGAGTACGGCCACGTGCTCACGGTGGAAGACCCGATCGAGTTCGTGCACGAGAGCAAGAAGTGCCTGGTCAACCAGCGCGAGGTGGGGCCGCACACGCTGAGTTTCTCCAACGCGCTGCGCAGCGCGCTGCGCGAGGACCCCGACGCCATCCTGGTGGGCGAGATGCGCGACCTCGAGACCATCCGGCTGGCGCTCACCGCGGCCGAGACCGGCCACCTCGTGTTCGGCACGCTGCACACCAGCAGTGCGGCGAAGACCATCGACCGCGTCGTCGACGTGTTCCCCGCCGCCGAGAAGGAGATGGTGCGTGCGATGCTCTCCGAGTCGCTGGTCGCCGTCATCTCGCAGACGCTGAGCAAGCTCAAGGACGGCTCGGGCCGCGTCGCCGCGCACGAGATCATGCTGGGCACCAGCGCCATCCGAAACCTGATCCGCGAGAACAAGATCGCCCAGATGTACAGCGCCATCCAGACCGGCCAGAGCATGGGCATGCAGACGCTGGACCAGAACCTCGCCGACCTCGTGCGCCGCAACCTCATCACGCCGGCCGAAGCGCGCGGCAAGGCGAAAATCCCCGAGAACTTCCCGGGATGACATCGCTCCGCCCGAAGCGCATTCGGCGCCTCCCCCGAGTCCCCGCCGGGGACTCTTCGAGTCCCTTGTGGCACCGCCGGCGGCCCGGCAAGGCCGGTTCCGCGGCGGCTGCTTGGCTCGGCTCCTGCGCTGGACACGTGGTGCCTCCGATACCGCTGGAGAACTGAACGTATGGAACGCGACCAGGCATCGAAGTTCGTCAACGACCTGCTGCGGCTGATGGTCGGCCGCAATGGCTCGGACCTCTTCCTCACGGCCGATTTCCCGCCCGCCATCAAGGTGGACGGCAAGATCACCAAGGTCAGCCCGCAGCCGCTGACCGGCCAGCACACCATCGCGCTGGCGCGCGCGGTGATGAACGACAAGCAGGCCGCCGAATTCGAGAAGACCAAGGAGTGCAACTTCGCCATCAGCCCGCAGGGCGTGGGGCGCTTCCGCGTCAACTCGTTCCTGCAGCAGGGCCACATCGGGCTGGTGTTCCGCACCATCCCGCGCGAGCTGCCCACCATCGACGGCCTGGGCCTGCCGCAGGTGCTGAAGGACGTGGCGATGACCAAGCGCGGCCTGTGCATCTTCGTGGGCGCCACCGGCTCGGGCAAGAGCACCTCGCTGGCCGCGATGGTCGACTGGCGCAACGAGAACAGCTACGGCCACATCATCACCGTGGAAGACCCGGTGGAATTCGTGCACCCGCACAAGAACTGCATCGTCACGCAGCGCGAACTGGGCATCGACACCGACAGCTGGGAAGCCGCGCTGAAGAACACCCTGCGCCAGGCGCCCGACGTCATCCTGATGGGCGAGATCCGCGACCGCGAGACGATGGAGCACGCGGTGGCGTTCGCCGAGACCGGCCACCTGTGCCTGGCCACCCTGCACGCCAACAGCGCCAACCAGGCGCTGGACCGCATCATCAACTTCTTCCCCGAAGAGCGCCGCCAGCAGCTGCTGATGGACCTGTCGCTGAACCTGAAGGGCATGGTCAGCCAGCGCCTCATCCCGCGCGAGGCCGGCCGCGGGCGCATTGCCGCGGTGGAGATCCTGCTCAACACGCCGCTGATCAGCGACCTCATCTTCAAGGGCGAGGTCGCCGAGATCAAGGAGCTGATGAAGCGCAGCCGCGAGCACGGCATGCAGACCTTCGACCAGAGCCTGTTCCAGCTCTACGAAGACAACCACATCAGCTACGAAGACGCGCTGCGCAACGCCGACAGCGTGAACGACCTGCGGCTGCAGATCAAGCTGCAAAGCCAGCGCGCGCGCAAGCTCGACCTCGCCGAGGGGACCGAGCACATGCGCGTCATATGAGCCCCCCCCGAAGCGCCTTCGGCGGCTCCCCCCCGGGGGGGCGCAGCCGGCGGCCCGGCAAAGCCGGATCCGCGGCTGCCGCTGGGCTGCGTGCCTCGCCGGGCTGGCGGGCCGCTTGCTGGTTCAGACTGTCCCCTCGAACTTGACTATGCGTGACTACGGCACTGTGCTGCCCCGCAAGCTGGCCTTCGTCGGGCTGGGGGTGATGGGCCATCCGATGGCGGGGCACCTGGCGCGCGCCGGGCACCGCGTCACCGTCTACAACCGTACCGCGGCCAAGGCCGAGGCCTGGGTGCGCGAGTACGGCGGCAAGAGCGCGGCCACGCCGCGCGAAGCAGCGGCCGGGGCCGAGGTGGTGTTTTCGTGTGTCGGCAACGACGACGACCTGCGTGGCGTGGTGCTGGGCGACGATGGGGCGTTCGCGGGCATGAAGCCCGACGCGGTGCTGGTCGATCACACCACCGCTTCAGCCACGGTGGCGCGCGAGCTGCACGCGCTGGCGCGCACGCGCGGCCTGCACTTCGTCGACGCACCGGTCTCCGGTGGCCAGGCCGGCGCGGTGAACGGGGCCCTCACCGTGATGTGCGGCGGCGACGCCGAGCCGTTCGAGGCGATGAAGGCGATGGCGATGAACTTCGCGCGCGCCGTCACGCGCATCGGCGACAGCGGCGCCGGCCAGCTGGCCAAGATGGTCAACCAACTGTGCATCGCCGGCCTCGTGCAGGGGCTGGCCGAAGGCCTGGCCTTCGGTCAACGTGCCGGCCTGGACATGCCGCTGGTGCTGGAGGTCATCGGCAAGGGCGCCGCGCAGAGCTGGCAGATGGACAACCGCGGCAAGACGATGCTCCAAGGACAGTTCGACTTCGGCTTCGCGGTCGACTGGATGCGCAAGGACCTCGGCCTGGCGCTCGAGGAAGCGCGCCGCAACGGCGCGCAGCTGCCGGTGGCGGCGCTGGTGGACCAGTTCTACGCCGAGTTGCAGCAGCTGGGCGCGCGGCGCCAGGACACTTCGAGCCTGATCCGACGGCTGAAGTGAGCCGCCGGGGCCCGGCCGCTGCTACTTCTTCGCGCCCGTCATCGCCGCGAGCTCTTCCTCGGTGATGACGTCCAGCACCCGCACCACCTTCACCACGCCCGACACGGCGCGCGCGATGTCGGTGGCGCGCTGTGCCTCGCGCTCGGTGACGCGGCCCAGCAGGTAGACCACACCGCGCTCGGCCACCACCTTGAAGGCGTTGGCCGTGAGGTCCTTGGCGTCGACGAACGAGGCCTTGACCCTGGTGCCCAACACCGAGTCGCCCGAACGCTGCGACAGCGTGAGGTTGGGCGCCACCACCAGTTCGTTGACGACCGCGCGCACGTTCTCGACCCCGGAGACGGCCTTCTCGACGGCGGCGCGCTCGGTCTCGCCCGGCACCTCGCCGGTGATGAGCACGGTGCGGTTGTAGCTGGTGACGTTGATGCGCCCGAGCGTGGCGAGCTCCCCGGCGCGCGACCCGGCCTTGCTCTCGATGCTGCGGTCCTCGATCTGCATGCCGGTGGTGCGGCGGTCGGTGACGACCAGGCCGGTGCCCACCACCGCGCCGCCGAGGATCAGCGGCGCGCAGCCGGCCAGTGCCGCCAAGGCGGCCAGCAGGCCGGCCAGCACCAGGGCACCGGCGCTGGAGCCCGCCTTGCGCGATGTCAGGGTGTTCAGGTTCATGGTTCGAGGTCCCCCATCAACTGGAAATCGATGGCGTCACAAAGGCAATGCAACACCAGCATCTGCACCTCCGCCACGCGCGCGCCGCGCTCGTGCGGCACGGGTACCAGCACGTCGCTCTCGGTGAGCAGCTCGCGCAACTCGGCCGCGCCGCGGCCGGCCAGCAGCACGAGCGTCATGTCCTTGCCGCGTGCCGCCGCGACGACCGGCGCGCTTTCGCCTTCGCCGTTGTCGACCAGCAGCAGCACGTCGCCGGGCAGCCCGAGCGCGCGCACCTGGTCCGGGGCCTGCGTTCCCAATGCGATGGCCGCCAGCGGCAGCCGCTCTCGTTCGAAGCGGCCGAGCAGCAAACGCTGGAAGTGCAGCGCCAGTGCCGAACCCATGCCGGCCGCGAACACGAGCACCTTGCCGCCGCTGGTGATGGCGCCCAGCAGCGCCTGCGCCGCTTCGGCCACCGGTCGCGCCAGCGTTTCCGCCGACTGGTACTTCAGGTCGGCGCTCTCGAAGAACTGCTGCTGGATGCGCTGCTCGAGCATGGGGCGCGCATCATAGACGAGGGGTGCCGGCGGCTTCGTTGCGAGGCGCGTGAGCGGCGCGCGCCACACACGCGGGCCCTCAGCCCGCGTCGAATGCGGCAGGGATCCAGCGCACCTCCTCGCCTTCGACCGTGACGACATCGAAGCGGCAAGGCGGGGGCGCCGGCAGCCGCAGCAGGTAGTGCTGCGCGGCAAACACGATGCGCTGGCGCTTGGTCGCGCCGATGCTGGCGGCCGCGCCGCCGTGCCGCGCATCGGCGCGCGCGCGCACCTCCACGAAGACGAGCGTGCCGTCACGGTCGCGCAGGATCAGGTCGACCTCACCGCCGCGCGCCGACGGCCCGCGCGCCACCCGATAATTCCGCGCCACCGGCACGAGGCCCTGGCCGACCAGCCACTGCTCGGCACGCATCTCGGCGGCCCGGCCGGCACATTCGGTGGTGGCGGCCGGTGTTCCGCGCGCCGGCGTGCGCTGCACCGGGGAGGGTCTTTCGCGCTTGAACACCAACGTCGACCCCTCCTTGCCCGGCGTGCTGCTGCAGGCGGCCGCTGCGGCCGCGGGCCGCCAGCATTTCGCCCCAGGGGCACTGTATGTCGTGGCCACGCCGATCGGCAACCTGGCCGACATCACCTTGCGCGCCTTGCACGTGCTGGCCCGCGTCGACGTGGTGGCATGCGAAGACACGCGTGTCAGCGGGGCGCTGCTGGCGCATTACGGCCTGCGCAAGCCGCTGCTGGCGGTGCATGCCCACAACGAACAGGCGGCCACGGCGCCGGTGCTGTCGCACCTGGCACGTGGCGAGGCGGTGGCCCTGGTTTCCGACGCCGGCACGCCGGCGATCTCGGACCCGGGCGCGCGGGTGGTCGCCGCCGCCGTCGAGGCCGGCTACCGCGTGGTGCCGGTGCCCGGGGCGAGCAGCGTGGTGGCCGCGCTCAGCGCCGCGGGCGACCTGCGCGGCCAAGGGTGCCGTTTCGTCGGTTTCCTGCCCGCGAAGGGCGCGGAGCGCGCGGCACGCCTGCAAGCCCTGCTGGACGAGGGCACCAGCTTCGCGCTGTTCGAGGCGCCGCACCGCATCGAGGCGTTGGCCGCCGAACTGGCGGCGCGCGTCCCCGCGCGCCGCGTGACGCTGGCGCGCGAGCTGACCAAGCAGTTCGAGACCATCGCGACGATGCCGGCGGCCGGCCTGCCGCTCTGGCTGGCGGCCGACGCCCAGCGCCGGCGCGGCGAGTTCGTCGTCGTGGTGCACTCCGCCGAGCCCGCAGCCCCCGAGGCACCGCAGGCGTTGCCGGCCGCAGCGTTGAAGGCGCTGGCCATCCTGCAGCGTGAGCTGCCCTTGAAACAGGCGGTCGCGCTCGCCGCCGAGATCACCGGCGCACCTCGCAATGCGCTGTATGCCGAGGCCTTGAAGCGGCTGGCGTGATCCGGCCGATGCTCGCATGTCACGCCGCCCGCCGGCACGGGCGCTGGGGGGCGGCGCAGTTCCTAGAATGCCCGTCCGCTTCCGCCGAGGACTCCATGATCAGCCGCGAACCCACCCTCGAACGCCTGGCCATTGCCGAGCAACTGATGCTGGCCCCGTTCGGGCTGGATGACGCGGTGCTGGCGCGCGCGCTGGGCACCATTGCCGAGCACCGCATCGACGACGCCGACCTGTACTTCCAGACCACCCGCCACGAGGGCTGGAGCCTCGAAGAGGGCATCGTCAAGAGCGGCAGCTTCAGCATCGACCAGGGCGTGGGCGTGCGGGCCGTGGCCGGCGAGAAGACGGCGTTTGCCTACAGCGACGATCTCGGCGTCGAGTCGCTGATGGACGCTGCGCGCACCGTGCGCACCATCGCCGCTGCCGGCCAGAGCAAGCGCGTGAAGGTCGGCACCGGCGCCGTGCCGCGAAAGGTGGCCGCCAGCCGCACGCTCTATGCCCCCACCGACCCCATCGCCACGCTGGACAGCACGCAGAAGGTGGCTCTGCTGGAGAAGGTGGAACAGCTCGCGCGGGCGAAGGACCCGCGCGTCGTGCAGGTGATGGCCGGCGTGGCCGCCGAGTACGACGTGGTGCTGGTGGCGCGCGCCGACGGCACGCGCGCCGCCGACGTGCGCCCTCTGGTGCGGCTGTCGGTGACCGTCATCGCCGAGCAGGACGGCCGCCGCGAGATGGGCACCAGCGGTGGCGGCGGGCGCTTCGGCCTGGGATATTTCCAGGACGATGTGGTCAAGCGGTACGTCGACGAGGCCGTCGGCGCCGCGCTGACCAACCTGGACAGCCGCCCTGCCCCGGCCGGCGACATGACCGTGGTGCTCGGCCCGGGCTGGCCCGGCGTGCTGCTGCACGAGGCGGTGGGCCACGGCCTCGAGGGCGACTTCAACCGCAAGGGTTCCAGCGCCTTCAGCGGGCGCGTCGGCCAGCGCGTGGCTGCCAAGGGCGTGACGGTGCTCGACGACGGCACCATCGCCGACCGCCGCGGCTCGCTGAATGTCGACGACGAGGGCCACGCCACGCAGCGCACCGTGCTCATCGAAGACGGCATCCTGAAGGGCTACCTGCAGGACAGCCTCAATGCGCGGCTGATGCGCGTCAAGCCCACCGGCAACGGCCGCCGCGAGAGCTATGCCCACGTGCCGATGCCGCGCATGACCAACACCTACATGCTGGCCGGCGACAAGTCGCCCGACGAGATCGTCGCCAGCATCAAGCGCGGCCTTTATGCCACGAACTTCGGCGGCGGCCAGGTCGACATCACCAGCGGCAAGTTCGTCTTCAGCGCCAGTGAGGCGTTCTGGGTCGAGAACGGCAAGGTCCAGTACCCGGTGAAGGGGGCCACGCTGATCGGCAACGGCCCCGATGCGCTGACGCGCGTGAGCATGATCGGCCGCGACATGCGGCTCGATTCGGGCGTGGGCGTGTGCGGCAAGGAAGGCCAGAGCGTGCCGGTGGGTGTGGGCCAGCCCACGCTGCGCATCGACCGGCTGACCGTCGGCGGGACCGCCTGACCATGGCGGCCGGCGCGGGCGCCGCGGCGGGCGCGGGCCCGGCCGCGCCGGCCATCACCTATGCCGACATCGAGGCGGCGGCCACACGCCTGGCCGGCCAGGTGCTCGACACCCCGTTCGTCGAGAGCCTGACGCTGGGCCAGATCGTCGGCGCGCGCATCTTTCTGAAGTTCGAAAACCTGCAGTTCACCGCGTCGTTCAAGGAACGCGGCGCGCTGAACAAGCTGGCCGCGCTGCTGGAAAGCGGCGCGCGGCCCAAGGGCGTGATCGCCGCTTCGGCCGGCAACCACGCCCAGGGCGTGGCGCACCATGCCCAGCGCCTGGGCCTGCGCGCGGTGATCGTCATGCCGCAGCACACGCCGATGGTGAAGGTGGAGCGCACCAAGGGCTTCGGCGCCGAGGTGGTGCTGCACGGCGCCACCTTCGACGAGGCGCGCGACCACGCGCTGGCGCTGGCCGCGCGCGGCGGGCTCACCTTCGTGCACCCGTTCGACGATGCGCTGGTGATGGCCGGCCAGGGCACGCTGGGCATCGAGATGCTGCGCGTGCAGCCCGACCTCGACGCGCTGGTCATCGCGGTGGGCGGCGGCGGTCTCATCAGCGGCATCGCCACCGCGGCGCGCCACCTGAAGCCCGGCCTCGAGATCATCGGCGTGCAGACCGCGCGCTTCCCGGCGATGGTCAATGCCTTCAAGGGCACGCACCACGCGCAAGGTGCCAGCACCATCGCCGAAGGCATCGCGGTGGGCCAACCCGGCCGGCTGACGCAAGCCACGGTGAAGCGCCTGGTCGACGACCTCGTGCTGGTGGACGAGGGCGACATCGAGCAGGCCATCGTGATGCTGCTGGAGATCGAGAAGACGCTGGTCGAAGGCGCCGGTGCCGCCGGGTTGGCGGCGCTGCTGAAGACCCCCGGGCGATTTGCCGGCAAGAAGGTCGGCCTCGTGCTGTGCGGCGGCAACATCGACCCGCTGCTGCTGGCCGCCATCATCGAACGCGGCATGGTGCGCGCCGGGCGGCTGGCCCGCATTCGCGTCGACGCGCGCGACACACCCGGCGTGCTGGCGCGCATCACCGCCATCGTCGCCGAGGTCGGCGCCAACATCGACGAGGTGCACCACCAGCGCGCCTTTTCCACGCTGTCGGCGCAGAACGTCCAGGTCGAGCTCGTCGTGCAGACGCGCAACCCCGAGCATGTGCGCGAGCTGATCGCCCGGCTCAGCGCCGCGGGGTTCGAAGCCAGCGTGTACTGAGCTGAGCGCGCGTTTCAGCGCAGCGCCACCGTACGCCGCCGCCACTGCGCATCGCTGAACTGCCCGAAGGCGGCCAGCAGCTGCGGCGAGCTGGCCTGCTTCACCGCGTCCAGCGTATCGAGCGCCAGCACCTCGAATCGGCGGTGGAAGCGCCCCTCGATGCGCGACTCGCGTGCCACCAGCAGGCGCGGCTGCGGGCCCGGGGTCCAGCCGGCGAATTCGATGTAGCCCAGGCCCGGCGTGCTGGGTGCCGGCGCCAGCACGTCGATGCGCCACGGCATGCGTTCGCCTGGTGCTGCGCCAGCGCCCGCTCCCGTGCCCGCCGCCGCGACCTCGGGCGACGACGCCACGGCGCTCTCGGCACGAAACAGCCACAGCTCCGTCCAGCCTTCCAGCGGCTGCACGGCCAGCACCAGCGCGTCGCCGGCCGGCCGCACCGCAAGCGACGGGGCCCACACGGTGCCGAACGTGCAGCGCTCGGCCAGTCGTTGTGGGCCGGCCGTGTTGTTCGCGGGCGACTCGGCGGCCAGCAACTGCACGCAGGTCTGCCCGGGCTCGTGGCCGGGGGCGGCCACCAGGCGCAGCCCGGCGGCGCTGGCGCGCGCCAGCGCGTCTTGCCCCACGGCGGCCCAGCGCGCCGCGCCCACGCGGATGGCCGCCTCGGCGTATTCGAGTTGGTCGTCGTCGGTGAACTCGCTCTTGTTGACGGCGGCCAGCTCGGCAATCGCACGTTCGGCGGCCGCCTGGGCCGGCCGGCCTTGCCGCGCCTGCTGGTGCGCGCGCCCGGCCCACAGGCCCGCGCGCCGCAGGTGCAGGCGGTTTTTCACCAGTTGCGGCAGGTCGTTGTAGCCGCGCGGCCAGGGCAGGTCGAGCAGGTCGGCGCGCCGGTCATCGAGCGCGATGCGCGCGGTGGGCGGCAGCTGCGGGTCGACGCAGTCGTGGCGCGTCAGCCCGAGGATGGCGCGGGCCTGCTCGGCGCTCGTGGGCCGGAGCGCAAGCACGCGGCGGAACGCCTCGCCGTCGTAGCACAGCTGCAGCCGGCCGTCGCGTTCCAGCGTGGCGAAGCGCACGCCGTACGCGACCACGGCTTGCACCTGTGCCGCGGCCGCTTCACCCGGCCGCGCGCGTGAAGCGCGCCGCGCCAGCCGCTCGGCCATCACGCCCAGCGCGTCGAACGATTCGGCATCGATGCGCTCGGCGCTGGCCGCCTGCAGGTACGCGGCCACGTAGGCGATGCCCAGCGCCTCCTGGCCTGGCGCGTGGCGCAGGAAACGCAGCACCGACAGCAGCTCCTGCGCCTCGGCCGCGCCGCTGGCCGCTGCGGCCAATGAAGAAGTCGCGGAAGTGGTCGAACCGGCAGTCGAAGGAGCAGGCGAGGCCGGGGGCAGCCGCCGCACCGCCTCGGCGCGCACGAAGCCGGCGCGTTCGCGGCGATGGTCGTAGACCTGCAGGTGGTCGAGCCGTTGTCCGCGCACTTCGAGCAGATCGCCTTGGGTCAGCTCGGCGTGCACGGCGGCACCTTCACGCGGCGCCGCGCGCAGCGGCGTGCGGTCGGTGGCCACCAGCGCGCGCGCAGGCGGTGCCGCCGAAGAGCCGGCAGGAAACGATGGAGAGGGCGATGCGGAAGGCGCCGCGGCGCCTTGCGCATGCGCGGCGTTCGTGCACAGCGCGAGGAAGAGGAAGGCCACCAGCGCGCCCAGCAACGTGGCCAGGGTCACCGCGTGGGTACGCTGGGCGGCCGCGGGCTCGGCCCAGTCCGGCCCGGGGGCCTCGAGGCGGCGGGCCATCATTCGTCCCCCGCCTTGGCTTGCGCGGTGCGCGTGGCCGCGGTTCGCGCGGTGGCTTGCGCGGTGGCGTGCGCGGTGCCCTCGGGGGCGCCACCCAGCAGCCCGGCGGCGACAAAACCGCCGCTGGCCGCCGGCGGCGCGATGATCACCTGGATCTTGTCCGAGAGCTTGTCGGCCATCGTCTTCTGGATGAGCAGCGGGTGGCGTTGAAGCAGCTCGCCGTCGCGCGCCATCTGCGCGCTGGCCACCTGGCCCAGGCGCTCCAGCCGTTCGGCTTCGGCCTCGGCGAGCTTGCGGCGCGAATCGGCCTCGCCCGCGGCTTCGATGCGCCGCGCCTGCGCGGCAGCTTCGGCGGCCTTGATGCGTGCCACCTTCTCGGCCTCGGCTTCGAGCTGGCGCTGCTGGATCTGCTGCGCCTTGAACGGCAGCACGTGGCGCATCGCCTCTTCCTGCGCCTTGGCGGCGATGAGCTGTTCCTGCGCCGCGGCTGCGGCGGCCGTGAGGCGGCGCGCCTTGTCGGCCTCGGCCACGAGTTGGGTTTCGCGCACGCGCTTTTCGCGCAGCTCCAGCGTGTAGCGCATCTTCTCGCTGGCCAGCTCCTCGGCCAGCAGCTGGTCGAGGCCCTGGCGGTACTCGGGCGGCAGGTCGACCTGGCCGATCATCAGGCCGCGCAGCAGCACGCCGTCGGCGACGAGCTTGGCCTTCAGCTCGGCCTCCATCACCTTCTGGATCTCGGCGCGCTTGCTGGAAAAGATCTCGCGTACGGTGTGGCGCGCGAAGACCTGGTGCGCCACGGCCTGCACGGCCGGCTGCACGATCTCGCCGGCCACGTCGGCCGGCAGCGTGCGTGCGATGCGCGTGAGTTGTTCGGCGTCCAGCGCCCAGCGCACGCCGAGATCGACGCCGATCGCCAGGCCCTCCATGCTCTGGAAGGGCGCGGCGCCGCCGGCCTGGCGGCTGCCCTCGGGCCGGTAGAGCTGCTCGCGCAGCGTGTATTCGCGGTGCGCGTGCACGATGGGCAGCGCCCACATCGGGCCGGCGCCGAACACCTCGACCTCGCCGCTGAACTGGTTGACGCGCACGGCCACCTGGCCGTCGCCCACCGCGTGCAGCGGCGGCCAGGCGACAAGCGCGGCGCTGCCGGCGGCGAGCACCGCGCTGGCGACGAGGCCGGCGCGGTGCCGTCGCGCGCCGGCGGTGGCCGCTTCGGCCGCCGTCAATCCTGCGCGCCCGGCCCAGGTGCGCAAAGGCTGCAACAGACCACGCGCCGCCTGGGCGATGGCGTCGAGGCGCTGGTGGAGGGGGCTCTCGTTCATGGGTTGACCTCGGCGACGGGTGGGGTGGCGGTGGTGGTCGTGGTGACCGCGGGTGTGCAAGGTGTCCGCGTTGAAACCCATTGTTCGAAGTCACCGCGGAGGGCGAAAGCGCGCCGCCACCCCTCTTGCTTCCGGCGGCGGAAGAAACCTTCACGTGGGCCGCCAGGGACGCGGCCGACAATGCGCCGCATGAGTGCAGCGACCGCCACCGCCGCCCACCCGCTCGTCACGGCCGGCCATGCCCAGCGCGTGGCCGTGATCGAGGACGACCGCCCGACCAGCGACCAGCTCAAGGGCTGGATCCTCGCCGCGCGGCCGGCGATCGCCGTGGACCAGTGGTTCACGCGTGATGACGCCGAGGCGGCACTGGCGCGCCAGCGCTACGACGCCGTGGTGCTGGATATCGAACTGGGCCGCGAGCGCCACGCCGGCGTGGCCATCATCAACGCCATCAACAAGCGCCACGCGGGCACGCCGGTGCTGGTGGTGTCGGCCATGCCGGCCGCGGTGTACCGCAGCATCATGAAGGCGCTCGACGCCTGGGACTACCTGCAGAAGACCACCTTCGAGGAGGCCGAGTTCATCGAGACGCTGCTGGAGATCCTGCGCTCGACCCCGGCCCAGTCTGAACGCGGCGCGAAGGCGGCGGCCGCCGAAGCGGCGCAACAGGCCCGCAGCGAACTCGTGCTCGACCCGCTGCGACAGGCGCAGGCGCTATACCGCGGCCAGCGCGTGAACCTGCCGCTGACCGCGCAGCGCATCCTCGCCGTGCTGCACGCGCGCCGCGGCGAGGTGGTTTCCTACGAAGAGATGTACGCGGCCATCAAGAGCGGGCGCAACCGCGACAACGTGCGCAAGCACGTCAGCACCATCCGCGAGGCGCTGCGCGAAATCGAGCCGGCTTTCGACGCCATCGACAACGTGCCGATGCGCGGCTTTCGCTGGAGAAGCTGATCGACTCGCGAGTGGAACCCTGGCTGCCGGCTGCCACGCCGGCGGGGGCGGGTGCGCCAGGCATGGCTGGCACGCGCGACTACCGCGGCGCGCGGACCGTCACCGAGCCGGGCGGCGCCGGTGGGGCCGGCAGTGCCACGGCCGAGCCCGGCCCGCCACGGCCGTCCGGCGGCACCCCTGCGGCCGGCGTGGCCGGTGGTGTGCCGCGCCGGCTTCGGCTGGTCTTCCGCTTCGCTTTCATGCTGCTGCTGCTGGCCACGCTGGCGCTGGCGCTGGACGTGCTGCGCGACGAGAAGCAGCGCGGCCATGCCGCCTACGCCGAGGGGCTGCGCAAGAGCGAAGCGCAAGTGGCCGCGCGGCTGCGTCACCCCACCGGCCAGCTGATGCTGCTGAATGCGGCCACGGCCGACCTGCCGGCCACGCCGCTGGTGCCGCTGGTGCTGCCGTTCGGCGCCATCGACTTCGACGATCGCGCCAAGGCGCTGCAGGCGGTGGAGCTGGCCGGCTGTGGCGTGGTCTACGGCGACGGCTCGGCGGTGTGCGCGGGCATCGGCAGCAATGCGCTGGCCGGCGCGTTCGTGTATGTCGTCGGGCAACTGGCTGCGCCGGCGCTGGCGCCGCACCGCGCGGGGCAGCTGGACCTGAGCGTTGCGCACCGCGCCTGGGTGGAAGTGCGGCTGGCCTCCGGCGAAAGCTGGCGCTGGATTGCGCCCTACCAGACCGAGGCGGTCGCTGCGTCGAGCGCGCAGCGCGGGCGCCTGGTGGCTTTCGATGGCGATGCCGAGGTCACCTCCGAGTCGCGCCCGCACAAGGACGTGCGCGGCTGGATGTGGCAGGAAGGTGCCTGCATCGACACACGGCCGGCCTCGGCCACCGCAGCGGCCGTGGCCGCGGTGCCTGCGCTGCCGACGGTGTCGGCGGCGGCCGCCGTGCCGGCACTCGCGGCGTCGCCCGCGTCCGCCTCCGCGTTCGCATCCGGACCTGCGCTTGCTCCCGCTTCCACTCCTGCTCCGGCAGTTGCATCCGCATCCGCATCCGCATCTGCAGCCACGTCCGCACCTGGATCCGCACCGGCATCTGCATCTGCATCTGCACCTGCACCTGCACCTGCACCTGCACCTGCACCTGGACCTGCACCGGCATCTGCATCTGCATCTGCATCGGCGAACCCGACCATAACCACGACTGCGACCGCAACCCCATCCGGCCCTGCAGCATCGGCGGCGGCCACCGCCGATGCAGGCCCGATGGCAGACGCCAATCTCACCTGCCCGCGCCGCACCTACGTCTCGCTGCGCCTGCCGGTGCCGGCCTGGCGCGAGGCCGTCGAAACCCGCGGGGCCGCCGCGGCGTGGCCGCCGCCCGGGTTGGCGGGCACGCAGGTGCGGCTGCAGCTGCTCGGGCCGGGCGAAGAAGGCCGGGTGCTGTTCGACAGCGACAACCCGGCGCGCGGCGGCACCGCGGCGGCCAGCGCGCCGTTTGCGCTGGCCGAGTTCCGCCGCCTGCTGCTGCCCGGTGAAACGCTGCGCGTGCAGCGCGAGGGCAGCGATGGCGTGCTGCTCGAGGCCCGCGGAGACACCGGCGCCGAGGAACCGGCCTCGCCCTGGATCGACCTGCTCGTGCGTTGGCTGCCGGTGGAAGGTTATGACGCGCCGATCGAATCGCGCTCGTCGATCGCCACGCGCCAGGGCAGCTACAGCCTCACGCTGATCGGCGACCTGCGCAGCGTCAACCGCCAACTGGCCGCAGTGGCCACGCGGCTGGCCGGCTACGTGGGGGCGATGCTGGGCGCGGTGCTGTTCGTGTGGCTGCTGCTCGAAATGGTGGTGATGCGGCGCATCGTGCTGCTGACGCGGCGCGCCGCGGCGGTGTCCGACGGCATGCGCGCCGCGGCGGCGCGCGGGCAGCCGCTGAACCTGACGCTGGAGGTGCGAAACCTGCGCGGGCGCGACGAGCTCGGCGTGCTGGCGCAGGGCCTGCACGACCTGCTGGAGCGTGTGCACGCCGACGTCGAACGCGAGCAGATCCGCGCCCGCCAGGAGCGCGAGCAGTGGCATGCCGTGGGCCACGAGATCGTCTCGCCGCTGCAAAGCCTGATCGCGCTGCACGGCGAGGCGGCCGACCCGGCTTCGCGCTACCTGCGCCGCATGCAGCAAGCGGTAAGGGTGCTCTACGGGCAGGCCTCGCCGAGCGAGGCGTTCGAGTCCACGCAACTGGCGCTGGCGCCGCTGGACCTCGACGCCTTCCTGGCTTTGGTGGCAGCCAACGCGCACCACGTCGGCATCGAGCAGGTGGTGTACGAATCACCCGGCCAGCCGCTGCCGGTGCGGGCCGACGAGCATTCGCTCGAAGATGTGGTGGCGCATCTGCTGCGCAATGCCCAGCGCCACCGCAAGCCGGGCACGGCGATCACGCTGCACGCCGAACGCGACATCGGCGTGGTGCGCGCGAGCGTGCACAACGTCGGCGAACCCGTGCCCGAGACGTTGCTGCCGCGCATCTTCGACTACGGAGTCTCCAGCGCCACGCCCGGTGCTCCCGCTGCGGATGCCGCGGCACCCGCCGCAGCCGGCAGCGGCAGCGATCCCGCTGACAGCACCGCGGCCTCCGGCCGCCGCGGCCAGGGCCTGTTCGTGGCCCGCACCTACATGGCCAAGATGGGCGGGACGGTCGCCGCGCGCAACGTGCCCGGCGGGGTGCAGTTCGAGCTGACGCTGCCGCTGGCCGAGTGAAGCACGCCCGCCTGCGGGCACGCAGGCACGCAGGCACGCAGGCACGCAGACGCATGCGCGCCCCGCACGCCGCTTGTGCCGCCGCGATCCCGTGCTACATTGCGCCCCCATGCGTCGCGCCCGCTACTTTGCGTACTTTTGGATCTCGCCCCACCCGGCGGCTGGAGAGGCCTGAACGCGCAAAGCGAAGAGAGCACCCAGAACGAACCGCCGGCAACCCCGGCGGTTTTTTCTTGCCCGCACGCACCACGACGGACCCCATCAGACAACGAATCAGCCCCTGCCAGGAGCCCACGAGCATGAACGCCAAGGCCAGCTATCCGGACGATCGCGAACGTCTCACCGACCGTCTCTCGCTTTCCGAGAAGACGAGCCAGACCGACGATCAACGCATCCGTGACGTCATGCCGCTGCCGCCGCCCGAACACCTGATCCGCTTCTTCCCGATTGCCGGCACGCCGGTGGAAGCGCTGATCGGCAACACGCGCGGCCACATCCGCCGCATCATGAACCGCGAGGACGACCGGCTGCTGGTCATCATCGGCCCGTGTTCGATCCACGACCCCGCGGCGGCGCTGGAGTACGCACGCCGCCTGAAGACCGAGCGCGACAAGCATGCGGCCGACCTGGAGGTGGTGATGCGCGTGTACTTCGAGAAGCCGCGCACCACGGTGGGCTGGAAGGGCCTGATCAACGACCCCTATCTCGACGAGAGCTACCGCATCCACGAGGGCCTGCGCATCGCGCGCCAGCTGCTGGTGGACATCAACCGGCTCGGCGTGCCCGCGGGCAGCGAGTTCCTCGACACCATCAGCCCGCAGTACATCGGCGACATGATCGCCTGGGGTGCGATCGGCGCGCGCACCACCGAGAGCCAGGTGCACCGAGAGCTCGCCTCGGGGCTGTCGGCGCCGATCGGTTTCAAGAACGGCACCGACGGCAACATCAAGATCGCCATCGACGCGCTGCAGGCTGCGGCGCGCCCGCACCATTTCCTGTCGGTGCACAAGAACGGCCAGGTCGCCATCGTCGAGACCAAGGGCAACAAGGACTGCCACATCATCCTGCGCGGCGGCAAGGCGCCCAACTACGACGCGGCCAGCGTGGCCTCGGCGTGCAAGGAGATCGAGGCGGCCAGGCTGGAGTGCCGCCTGATGATCGACGCCAGCCACGCCAACAGCGAGAAGCAGCACCAGCGCCAGATCGACGTCGTGCGCGACCTCGGCGCGCAGCTGGCCAGCGGCACGCGCTGCATCTTCGGCGTGATGGTGGAAAGCCACCTGCACGCCGGCGCGCAGAAGTTCAGCCCGGGCAAGGACGACCCGAGCAAGCTCGAATACGGCAAGAGCATCACCGATGCCTGCATCGGCTGGGACGACTCGGTGGAGGTGCTGCGCGAGCTGGCGGCGGCGGTGAAGGCGCGGCGGCGGCACCTGCGCTGACGGGCTGACTGACACGCGGGCCTGGTTCGGTCGGCCTCCAGTGGGCCGGCCGGCTGCCGACGTGTCTGGTCGGGGAGGTTGGTGCGGACCTCGGGAGTGCATCGAGTTCAGCGCGATTGAACGCGACCCGTCGCCGCCGAGCTTTGCCTGCGCGCTCCGCCCGAAGGTGCCGCGGCCCGGGCCTCGTGATCCGGGGCCTTCGCGCCCGGCGCCGCACCTGCCGGACAATCGCGGCCATGACCCCCACCGACATCCCCGCCTACATGGCCCATGTCGGCGCGGCTGCGCGTGCCGCATCACGCGCGATGGCGGCCGCGCCCACAGCTTCCAAAGACCGCGCCTTGCTGGCGCTGGCACGCCGGCTGAGCGCCGCGAAGGCAGAGCTGCAAGCGGCCAACGCGCCCGACGTGCAGGCCGCCGAGGCCGCGGGCCTGGCCGCGCCGCTGGTGGATCGCCTGCGCCTCACGCCCAAGATCATCGACACCGTGGCCGAGGGCTGCGAGCAGCTGGCCGCGATGCCCGACCCGGTGGGCGAGATCACCGGCGTCAAGCGCCGCCCCAGCGGCATCAGCGTCGGCCAGATGCGCGTGCCGCTGGGCGTGTTCGGCATGATCTACGAGAGCCGGCCGAACGTGACGATCGAGGCGGCCTCGCTGGCCATCAAGAGCGGCAACGCCTGCATCCTGCGCGGCGGCTCGGAGGCCTTCGGCTCCAATCTCGCGCTGGCCCGGCTGGTGCAGGCGGCGCTCGCGGAGGCCGGCCTGCCGGCCGAGGGCGTGCAGCTCGTGGAGACCACCGATCGCGAGGCCGTCGGCCGGCTGATCGCCATGCCCGAAAGCGTGGACGTGATCATCCCGCGCGGCGGCAAGAGCCTCATCGAGCGCATCAGCCGCGAGGCCCGCGTGCCGGTCATCAAGCACCTGGATGGCAACTGCCATGTGTACGTCGACGCCGAGGTCGACCTGGAGCTGGCGGTGAGGGTCACCGACAACGCCAAGACGCAGAAGTACAGCCCCTGCAACGCCGCCGAGTCGCTGCTCGTGCATGCCGCGCAGGCGGCGGCGTTCCTGCCGCGCATCGGCGCGGTGTTCGCCGCCAAGGGCGTGGAGATGCGCGGCTGCCCGCGCGCGGCGGCGGCGCTGGCCGGCTTGCCGAAGGTGGTGCCGGCCACCGAGGCCGACTGGGCCGAGGAATACCTCGCGCCCATCATCAGCATCAAGGTCGTCGATTCGCTGGACGAAGCCATCGCACACATCGAGCGCCACGGCTCGCACCACACCGATGCCATCCTGACCACGAACCACCCGAACGCGATGCGCTTCCTGCGCGAGGTGGATTCGGCCAGCGTGATGGTCAACGCCAGCACGCGTTTTGCCGACGGTTTCGAGTACGGCCTGGGCGCCGAGATCGGCATCAGTACCGACAAGTTCCATGCGCGCGGGCCGGTGGGGCTGGAAGGGCTGACGTCCTTGAAGTGGGTGGTACTGGGCCAGGGCGAAGTGCGCGGCTGAGGCCCCCGGCAACCGGGCCGCTGGCGGTTGCGCCGCAACGGGAGGACAAGGGCGAGTGACCAGTGCGCTGTGGATGGCTGCCGCGGTCGTCGCGGTGCTCGGGTTCTGGGTGCTCGGCGCCTACAACCGCCTGGTCGCGCTGCGCAACGCCGTGGCCGGCGCCTGGTCGCAGGCCGACGAGGCGCAGCGCCGGCGCGGCGAAGGCACTGAGCAGTTGCTGGGCGCCTTGCGCGGGCCGCTGGCCGCCGAGCAAGGCGCGCTGGACGCGCTGTGGGCGGCGCAGGCGCAGTCGGCGCGGGCGGCCGGCGGGATGTCCGCCCGGCCGCTGCTGGCGGCCAACGCGCTGGCCTGGACCGAGGGCGAGAGCCGCCTCGGCGCGGCCGCGGCGCGCGTCTTCGCGCTGGCCGACGGCCACGCCAACGCGCTTTCCGACGAGGCGGCCGCAGCAACGGTGGGTGCCGCGCGCGCGGCCTGGAGCGAAGGCAGCGAGCGGCTGAGCTTCGCGCGGCGGCTGTACAACGACGCCGCTGCAGCGCACGACGACGCGATCGCGACCTTCCCGACGTCGTTGCTGGTGCCGGTGTTCGGCTTCGCGCCCGCAGGCCGCATCTGAGCGCCCGGCGGACCGGGGCGCGCCGGCCGGCCCGGCGTTGCGGGCACTCCGAAAGGAATATTCCCAAGGGGCGCCCCGGGCGTCACACTGCGGGCCGCGCTGCAGCGCCGGTCTGCCTTCGAACCAGGCCGTCGCAGCGGCAGGCGTTCCCTGATCAACCCGCTGTGCACACCACGAGGAGAACCGATGAAGCGAATCCTGCCTGCTGCCGCCGCCGCGGCGCTCGCCACGCTGACGGCGCCACCGGCCCTGGCCCAAGACACCACGCTGGCACGCAATCTCGCCGCCACCTGCGCCAACTGCCATGGCACCAACGGCAACGCGCGCGGCGACATGAAGCCGCTGGCCGGCGTCGGCGCCGACAAGATCGTCGCGATGATGAGCGACTTCAGGAACGGCAATCAGCCCGCGACCATCATGCACCAGATCGCCAAGGGCTACACCGAGGCGCAGATCGCGATGATCGCCGGTTACTTCGCGGCGCAGAAGCCGGCAGGCAAGTGAGGAGGCGACCCATCATGAGCAAGCAGATTCAGCAGCAAGGACTTTCGCGGCGCCGCGTGATCGGCGCGGGCGCGGCCACGGTGGGCGGCCTGGCGCTGGCCGGCCTGGCCGGCTGCGCCACCTCGGCGGGCGGCCCGTCGATCGGCCGCGTCGTCGTCGTCGGCGGCGGCTTCGGCGGCAGCACCGCGGCGCGCTACCTGCGCCTGTGGGGCGGCAACGTCGACGTCACGCTGATCGAGCGCAACGCCAGCTTCGTCTCGTGCCCGATCAGCAACCTGGTGCTCG
Organism: Rubrivivax sp.; assembly: GCA_016789865.1. Lineage (GTDB taxonomy): Bacteria > Pseudomonadota > Gammaproteobacteria > Burkholderiales > Burkholderiaceae_C > Rubrivivax. The sequence goes on along the minus strand of JAEUPC010000156.1, from coordinate 3,559 downwards.
GCGGCCACAAGCAGATCGCCGATGTGACGCGCGGCTACGAAGGCTTGAAGGCGATCGGCGTGAAGGTCGTGCAGGCCGAGGTCAGCGCCATCGATGTCGCCGGCAAGAAGGTGCGCACGAGCGCCGGCGAATTCGCCTACGACCGCCTGATCCTCTCCCCGGGCGTCGACTTCATGACCGAAGGCATCGGCGGCCTGCAGGCGGCGCTGGACAGCGGCCGCGTGCTGCACAGCTGGAAGGCCGGGCCGCAGACGGTGGCACTGCGCCGCCAGCTCGAAGCGATGCCCGACGGGGGCGTGTTCGCGATGAGCATCCCGCTGGCCCCGTACCGCTGCCCGCCCGGCCCCTACGAGCGCGCCTGCATGGTGGCCAGCTACCTGAAGGTGGCCAAGCCGCGCTCCAAGGTCATCGTGCTGGACGCCAACCCGGACATCACCAGCAAGGCGGGCCTGTTCCGCAAGGCCTGGGCCGACCATTACGCCGGCATCGTCGAATACAAGGCCAACGCCGTGCTGCGCGAGGTCAGCGGCACCACCGCCAAGCTGGAGTTCGAGGACGTGAAGGCCGATGTGCTCAACGTCATCCCGCCGCACCGCGGAGGCGACCTCGCGCGTGCCGCGGGGCTGCTCAACGCCAACGCGCGCTGGGCCACGGTGAACTGGCTGACGCTGGAGTCCACCGCGGCGCCGGGCATCCACGTGCTCGGCGACAGCACGCTGTCGGCGCCGGCCATGCCCAAGAGCGGCCACATGGCCAACCAGCACGCCAAGGTGGCGGCGGCCGCCGTCATCGCGCTGCTCAAGGGCGAGGCGGTGAACACCACGCCGGTGGTCATGAACACCTGCTACAGCTTCGTCACCGCGCGCGACGTGGTGCATGTGGCGAGCGTCCACCAGTACGACGGCGGCGACAAGACCTTCAAGACCGTGCCGGGCTCCGGCGGCCTGAGCGCCGGGGCCAACCAGATCGAGGGCCGCTACGCGCTGAGCTGGGCCGAGAACATCTGGGGCGACATGCTGGCGGTGTGAACCACCGGCCACCCTCGGCGCCGGCCGACACCGGGGCCGGGGGTCACTTCAAGCCGCTGATGTAGGCCGCCACGGCCTTCATCTCGAGCTCGGTGAGCTTGCTTGCCACGGCCTGCATCACGGCGCTGTCGTTGGTGCGCTCGCGCTTGCCGAACTGCTTGAGCTGGTTCTCGGTGTAGATGGCGTGCTGGCCCGCCAGCCGGGGCAGCGCCTCGGTGCCGTGGCCCTGCGGCCCGTGGCAGCCGGCGCAGGCGGCCACGCCCGAGTAGGGGTTGCCGCGCTGGTAGATGAAGCGGCCCACCACCGCGAGCTCGGCATCTTCCACCTTGTGCGCGTGCACGGGCCGCGACTCGAAGTACGCGCCGAGCAGCTTGAAGTCGGCCTCGCCCAGGTCGTCGACCATCGGCTGCATCGCGCTGCTCTTGCGCCGGCCGCTCTTGTAGTCGGCCAGCTGGCGGGCGACGTAGCCGCCATGCTGGCCGGCCAGCCGCGGGAACACGGGGCTCGAGCTCTCGCCGTCGGCGCCATGGCAGATGAAGCACTTGCCGCCGACGATTTCCTGCGCGCGTGCGGCACCGGGGGCGGCCTGGGCCAGGGCCTTCGGGCTCGCCCCACCGGCAGCGACAGCAACGAAGGCCGCTGCAGCGACGAACCACCCGCACCGCGCGCGGCTTCGTGCCATGGCCTCAGGGCTTGATGTAGGCCGCGCCCTGCTTTTGCAGCTTGGCGATGCGCACCACCCCAGAGGGCGTGAAGCTCGCCTCCTGCAGGAACTGCTCGCGCTTGAGGCTGCGGTTCTTCAGCGTGATCTCGCACACCTCGAACTTGACGCCTCGCGCCACCAGCGCGGCCACCGGGCCGGCGAAGTCGCTGCCGGCGGCGTCCTTGGCACCTTCCATCAGGAAGTCCACGCCGTTGGCGTGTGTCACCACCGTGATGCGTGCCGCCGGGTCGACGTCGAGGTGGTTGCGGATGTTGCGCAGGCCCTTGGTGCCCTGCGACTTGTGGTCGTCGATGTGGTAGACGACCGCGTCCTGCGCCGAGGCGAACGACATGGCCAGAACCAGGGAAAGGGCCAGGGGAACGGATCGCAGCTTCATCGCGTGGTCTCCTCGCTGTTCGACCAACCGGCAGGTGCCGCGCCGCACCTCCGTGCACGCGACGCGCCGATGATGCCGCGTGGCAAGGGGCGTTGGCACTGCGGCGAAGCCCTGCGCCGGGAAGACCATACTACCCGGAAGGGCTACGGCTCATCACCCGTCGCGGGAATAGACGCTATACAGGCGCAGGCCCGCTAATCACCGGCCTTCGCCATCGAGGCGACACCCCCTCACGCGCGCCCCGCGCACCCATGCGCACCCATTGCGCACAGGAGATCTGCTGCATGAACTTCGACAAGGAATTCGACGCCTCTGGCCTGGCGTGCCCGCTGCCCATCGTGAAGACGAAGAAGTCGCTGGCCGACATGCAAAGCGGCCAGGTGCTCAAGGTGGTGGCCACCGACCCCGGCTCGGTGGCCGACATGGCCGCCTTCACCGAGCAGACCGGCCACGCGCTGCTGTCTTCCGGCCAGGAAGGCGGCAAGTACGTGTTCATGATCAAGAAAGGCTGAGGAGCACACCATGGCCGCCAAGAAGATGGCGATCATCGCCAGCAAGGGTGCGCTGGACATGGCGTACCCGCCGCTGATCCTGTCGTCGACGGCGGCCGCACTGGGCTGGGAGGTGCAGGTCTTCTTCACCTTCTACGGCCTGCAGCTGTTGCGCCGCGACCTGTCGGGCATCGCCATCAGCCCGCTGGCCAACCCGGCGATGCCGATGCCCGTGCCGATGCCGGTGGTCGTCTCGGCGCTGCCGGGCATGGAGGCCATGGCCACCAGCATGATGAAGGCCAAGCTCAAGAAGAAGGGCGTGGCTTCGCTGGAGGAACTGCGCACGCTGTGCCTGGAAGCCGAGGTCAAGTTCATCGGTTGCCAGATGACGGTGGACCTGTTCGATTTCACCAAGAGCGACTTCATCGACGGCATCGAATACGGCGGCGCGGCGACCTTCCTGCAGTTCGCCGGCGAGTCCGACGTGTGCCTGTTCATCTGATGCGCGAAGGGCTTGTCCGTGGCCGCCACCCCTGACCTTGCCGCCCCGGTGCTGTGGGGCGGCTTCGCCATCGGCCTGGCCTTCGGTGCGGTGGCTCAGCGCGCCAACTTCTGCACCATGGGCGCGCTGTCCGACATCGTCAACATGGGCCACTGGGGCCGCGCCCGCATGTGGGTGCTGGCCGTCGCGGTGGCGATCATCGGCGCCACCGCGCTGCACGCCACGGGGCAGGTCAACCTCGCGCACAGCATCTACCGCCGCAGCGCCAGCCTGCCGTGGCTGGCGCTGCTGGTGGGCGGGGCGCTGTTCGGCGTGGGCATGACGCTGGCCGGCGGCTGCGCCAACAAGAACCTGCTGCGCCTGGGCGGCGGCAGCCTGCGCTCGCTGGTGGTGCTGGTGTTCATGGGCATCTCGGCCTACATGACGCTCAAGGGCCTG